>NZ_JAPPRQ010000022.1 GCF_026719745.1 Clostridium sp. ZS2-4 | reverse complement strand
TTCTCCTCCTCTGTGGTGTTTGGTTTTATGTGGTGTAATTCTATTATGTCGCAGTGGAGGAAAATATAAAAGCCTAACGGCTTAAAAATTAGACAAATCAATGCTTGTGGAATTCTGCAAGCGACTAAAGCAATACATAATACAAGGAGGATTATAATGGATATGTTTAATGATGTAACAGTGGTAAAAAAAGCGAATATATATTTTGATGGAAAGGTTACAAGTAGAACTGTAATTTTTCAAGATGGAGAAAGAAAAACTTTGGGAATTATGATGCCAGGTGAATATGAATTTGGAACAGAAAAAAAGGAGCTTATGGAAATTGTTGCAGGAACCTTGGAGGTAAAATTGCCAGGTAGTAATGATTGGATTCTAATTCGTGAGGGAGAAACTTTTGAAGTTGCTGCAAACTCTAAATTCCAATTAAATGTAAAAGAATTAACCGATTATTGCTGTTCTTATATTCAAGATTAGAAATCAGTCATAAAAACAACGATATAAAAAATAACTCTAGGAATTAGGTGCTTAGAGTTGTTTTTTTGTGTTGGAAAAAATGTAATATTTAGTTATAATAAGGATTGATATGATATAATTTGATATATTTTGAAAGAAGATAAATACATTATAAATGGGAGGTACATATATGAAATATAATTCAGATCATTATTATAGAATTGCCTGTGGTATCATGATGATTGTTCTAATACCATTTTGGTTTTTGACTGCTGAAGCAAATCAACTTAAACCTGGGGATATGGTAATTATCGCAATAATCATCGGAAATGAGTATTCTTATATTTTCCCAAGGCAGGCTATGAAACTGTATGAAGAAATATTATTTCAATCATTTGTTGAAAGAATTAGCGGTATAATTGAAATTTCAATATTTATTATTTTTAGTATACTAGAGAGTTATAACTTTAGTATAGGGAATTTTATACCATTAATTGTATTTGTAATAGTATACTTTGTATGGCTTTCTGTATTCCAAAAGCAGTCAGTTATGATAGGAGAGAAAAATATTATTATTGGAAATAAGTTTATTTCACATGATATGGTACAGTCAGTAGCATATGAAAAAAATTCAATATTGATAAAAACCAATACACAATCGTTTAAGATAAGTAACTGGGCTATTAATAATCAAAGATGGAAACTAGAACAAATTTTAAAACAAATAACTGAGGAAGGGATTGAAGAAAAATTTATATAATGCAATCTGACAAATAATTTTTTATAATACGATTTATCAAAAATCTATTTACATATTTGTAATTATGTAAACTAGACTTCAAATGTAAACTTAAATCAAACTCTCGAAATACTCTAGTATATAAATTTATTTTAAAATATTATTTAATTTTTATTTTGAACAATTTCTTATAAGGATATAAAAATTTAATAATCTTTCAAAACAAACTTATATATTCAGATATTTTATAAAATTTTAGGGTAAAGTATATATAGGGCTAAAACAGTACCATAGGTGTAATTCAGAGAATTTCAGCTTATATATATCATTGCAAGATGTATTGACATAATATCAAAAATATGGTATATAAAAAGTAGTTGTTAGCACTCGCTCATAAAGAGTGCTAACAATTTTAACAAAGTGTCATAAATATGGTTTTTAGTTTGAAGGGAGAGACTTAAAATGGAAACAAAACAGTTTAAAGCAGAGTCTAAAAGACTCTTAGATCTTATGATTAACTCAATTTATACTCACAGGGAAATTTTTTTAAGAGAACTTATTTCTAATGCCAGTGATGCAATTGATAAAATTTATTATAAAGCATTAACGGATGATTCGTTAACTTTTGAAAAAGATAGCTATTATATTAAAGTATCTATTGACAAGGAAAACAGAATAGTTAAAATTTCCGATACTGGTATTGGAATGACAAAAGAAGAACTAGAGGATAATCTTGGAGTTATAGCAAAGAGTGGATCTTTGAAATTCAAAAAAGAAAATGAATTGAAAGATGGATATGATATAATTGGTCAGTTCGGTGTTGGCTTCTATTCTACATTTTTGGTAGCTGATAAGGTTACTGTTATAAGTAAGGCTTTTGGTAGCAATGAAGCTTACAAATGGGAATCCAAAGGTGTAGATGGTTATACTATTGAACCATGTGAAAAAGATTCTGTTGGTACAGAAATTATACTTAAAATAAAAGAAAAAACAGAAGATGAGAACTTTGATGAATACCTAGAGGAGTATAAATTAAAGTCTATAATTAAGAAATACTCTGATTTTATTAGATACCCAATAAAGATGGATGTAACTAAAACAAAGCTTAAAGAGGGTAGTGAAAAAGAATACGAAGATTACATAGAGGAAGAGATTACAAATAGTATGATTCCTATATGGAGAAAAAACAAGAAAGAACTTAATCAAGAAGATTATGATAATTTCTATTCTGAAAAACACTACGGTTTTGATAAACCTATAAAACATATTCATATTAGTGTTGAGGGTTCAGTAAGTTACAATGCAATTTTATATATTCCAGAAAAGACTCCGTATGATTTCTATACAAAAGAGTATGAAAAAGGTTTAGAGTTGTATTCAAATGGCGTTTTAATTATGAATAAGTGTGCAGATTTATTGCCTGACTATTTTGGGTTTGTAAAAGGCATAGTTGATTCAGAAGATTTGTCTCTTAATATATCAAGGGAAATACTACAACATGATAGACAATTAAAGCTTATCGCTAAAAATATAAAAAATAAAATAAAAAATGAATTACAAAGCATATTAAAAAATGAAAGAGAAAAATATGAAAAATTCTATGAATCATTTGGAAGACAATTGAAATATGGCATTTATAGTGATTTTGGAAGCAATAAAGATGAATTACAAGATTTATTAATGTTTTATTCATCAAAAGAGAAAAAAATGGTCACTTTAAATGAGTATGTTTCCAAAATGCCAGAGGATCAAAAATATATTTATTATGCTGCTGGGGAATCACTTGAAAGAATTGAGAAATTGCCACAAACAGAACTACTATTAGATAAAGGATATGAAATATTATACTTTACAGATGATGTAGATGAGTTTGCTGTAAAAATGTTAATGACATATAAGGATAAAGAATTTAAATCTGTATCAAGTGGTGACTTGGGTATAGAGACAGAAGAAAATGAAAACTCATCTAGTACCGATGATAAAGAAAATAAAGAATTGTTTGAACATATGAAGAATATTCTATCAGATAAAGTTAAAGATGTTAGGTCATCAAAAAGGTTGAAAAATCATCCTGTATGTTTGTCAAACGATGGTGAGCTTACAATTGAAATGGAAAAAATACTAAGTGCTATGCCTAATAATCAGAACATAAAAGCAGATAAAGTATTAGAGATAAATGTAAATCATGATGTATTTAAAGCATTAAGAGAAGCTTATGAAAAAGATAAAGATAAGCTTAAGTTATATACAGACTTATTATATAATCAAGCATTACTTATAGAAGGGTTAACGATAAATGATCCAGTAGAATTTACAAATAATATATGTAAAATAATGCTATAGGTAAGTAATGCTAAGTTAAAAGAAAACATATGGCAACATCAATAGAGTAGAGTCCTTGAGTGTAGAGAATACACTTGAGGACTTTTTTGTTATATCTCCACCAGAGAAATTTATATGCAGGGGAAAATTCTGAGGTAACTTTAAAGACATAATGATTAGCTTAATATGAAAGGAAGCTTATTTACATATTTATAATTATGTAAACTAAATTTTAAATGTAAACTCAAATTAAACTTTCGAAATACCCCAAAATATAAATTCGCTTTGAAATATTACTTAATTTTTATTTTAAACAATTTTTTATAAGGATATAAAAATTCAATAATCTTTCAAAACAAACTTATATATAGCTTTTATAAAAAATAAGGTGAGAGTGCATATGTGGACATATGAGAAAAAAGCTTGTAAAATATTAGTATATTTGAGAGAATAAGTGACACTGTGGTTGGGACATAAATTGAAAAGAGAAATTGTCACTATAAAAATGGAAAAGTGTAAATGGAAGTATCTTCAAAAATACTATATATTATAGACATAAGGGGAGAACAAAGTGATGATTAAAGAAAGAACTTTAGGAATAGTTAAATATTTGTATAGTCAACATGGTAGGTTTATAAGTAGTAATGAACTATCAGAAGCAATAGGTGTCAGCAGTAGAACTATTAAAAGGGGTATAAAAGATTTAATAATAGAATGTGATGATAAAGGATACAAAATTCTCAGTTCAAATAAAGGATATTGCCTAAATGTTTTTGATAAGACACTATTTTTAAAAAATTTTAATATTAAATCAAGTAAAAAGTTAGATGAAGTAAAAGCATCTAATAAAAACAGAGTTATACTTAATGCTTTAATATTAGTTTTAAAAGATTATGTAACTACGGATGAAATATCAGAAAAATTATATGTGAGCAGATCAACTGTAAGTAAAGACATTGGAGAAGTAAAAAGAGTATTAAAGTCATATAATATCCAGTTATTAAATAAACCATATTATGGCTATTTTACGGAAGGGAAAGAAGATGATAAAAGAAGGTTTATAGTAAGTTATTTAGAAGAGGTATTGTTGAAAAACACGGAATATTTCGAAGAAATAAATGGGATTAAATTGGTTGAATATGAAGTGATTAAAAAGCATATAACAAAAATTTTAGTGAAAAATAATATATTTAAACCTGATAACCATTTAAATCTTATACAAAGATATGTTTATGTAAATATAATAAGACTCATGAACAATAAGCAAATTAAACTTGATGAAAGTGAAAAAATAACTTTAGACTTGAAAACAATAAATACTGCTAAAGAAATAACAAATTTTATAAGCTGTAAAGTTAATAGGGAAATTTCTATGGATGAACTTGTTTATACATCTTTTGTAATAGGAAATTCTTACTTGGATAACAGTCTATGTTTAACAAATGAAGAACTAATTTTAAAGGACACAAATTTATTGGATTTGATAAATAAATTTATGTTACAGATAAAAAAAGTTATGAAGCTTGACTTTACTAATGATTTTCAGCTTATAAACGGCCTATTTGCTCATATTAATTCTTCTTTGGGAAGGTATTCAATTAAAACAACTTTGGATAATCCTATGCTTGAAATCATAAAAACAAAATACATAGAGTCATATAATTGTGCGTTATTATGCAATGAAGTTATTAAAGAAGAATTGTTATTAATGCTCAGTGAAAACGATATAGGATATATTGCCCTTCATTTTGCAGCAGCTATGGAAAGAAGACAAGGCAGCATATCAAAAATATGTGTTATTTGTGAAAATGGTATTGGGTTTTCTCAACTTATAAAATCGAAACTGGAAGAAAAGATATCTAATATACAAATAGTAAATACAATTCCAAGATATATGTTAACTTCACTGGAAAAAAACGAGTATGATTTAATTGTTACAACTGTTAATTTAGAAGAAAATTATACAGATATCCCAATTGTAAGAATTAATTACGATTTGGATGAAACCGATATCTTAAATATTAAAACTGCAATTGATAATTCTAATATTATTAAATCCTTTTTTTATAAAATTCCAAAAGAATTATTTTTTGCAAATGCAGATTATGAAAGTAAAGAAGAGTTAATGCACCATGTTCTAAATATAATGTTAGAAAAAGAATATCTTTCTGAAACTGAAATTAAAGATATTATGAAAAGAGAAGAATTATCAGAAACGGTTATAAATAATGTAGTAGCATTGCCACATTGTATAAAGACAGGAAATAGCACTGGGGCAATAATTACATTAAAAAGACCTGTACTGTGGGGAAGCAAAGAGGTAAGGCTTGTAATTATATCTTGTATAAATCCTAAAATTGGTATAGAAAAGAGGTTATTTCCTTTAATTAATAATAAAACAAAGAGTAATAAGAAAATAGAGAAATTAGTGAATTCAAGAGATTTAGAAGAATTTTGTGTGAATCTCACAAGATGATGGAGGGATAATATGATAGAAATAACTTTAAATAATGTAAGCTTTGTAACAGAAAAGGTTTCAAAAGAAGAAGTGTTAAATAATTTTTCAAATATGGCAATGGAGAATAACTGCATAGAAGATACTAAGTTCTTTTTAGAAGGGTTATTTGAAAGAGAGAATGAATTTTCTACTGGAGTTGGATCAAAGGTAGCAATACCACATTGTAAATCAGAAACAGTGAAAAAAGCATCTGTATTTATACAAAGATTTTCTAATGGAGTAGAATGGGAGGCTTTAGATGGACAACCGGTTGAGCTTGCCATATGTTTAGCAGTTCCAGAGAATGAAGCAGGTACAACACACCTTAAGCTATTATCCAATATTGCAAGAAGTCTTATAAATAAAGATTTTGTAAATAAATTATTAAGTCTAGATAAAAAAGAAGATCTTGTTAATGAAATGAATGGAATAATAAATGGTTAAATTTCATGAATTGCTAAAATAGCTTTTGTTATTAACAAATAAACAAAGGCTATTTATTTTAATAAATATATGAGGTAATTTAAGGGAGGAATAAGAAATGAGTAAGAAAGTTTTAGTTACAGCACATTCAGGCTGTATGAATACGCCTATGAATAGCTTAGAGTATATTAAAAAATCTATTGAGCTAGGAGCAGATATAATTGAGGTTGATATTAGATTTACAAAAAATAATGAAATATTATTAAGTCATAATGAACTAGAAGAAGAGAAAATTGATTCTTATTTAAGGCTGCAGGACGTAATAGATATAGTTAAACCACATAAAGATATTAAATTAAATCTTGATATGAAAGAATTTGATAAATTTGATGTTTTAGAAGCTGTAATTATTGATTGTGATATGGTTGACAGAGTATTTTTATCAGGAGTAAAACCACCAGTGGTACAAAGATTAAAAACTATTAACTATAAACTAAAATATCTGGTTAATTATAGATTGGATTGCTCAAGAAATACAGATATAGATTATTTGAATGAAATTGCAAAAGATATAAAAGAATTAGGCGCTTTTGGAGTTAATCTACATTACCCAAGAGCAAGTCGTGAGCTTATAAAAACTTTACATCATATAGGGAAGTTTGTTAGTGCTTGGACAGTTGATGATGAAGAAACAATGGATAAACTAATTGAAATGGAAATTGATTCAATATCAACAGATAGAATAGATATATTAATAGAAAAAGTAAAGAATCTGAATAAATAAACTAAGTTTTAGAAAGCAAGGAGAATGGATGAGATGAAAATATTATTAGAAGAGTCTAATACCATAGACTCTACATTTGAAAAAGAGCACATAACATATGAATGTACTTTGGCAAAAGAATATAAAAAATTAAAAGTAATATTTGAGTATAGTCCTAAATGTTTAGAGGATGAAAAACAAGTAAAAATATTAGTGGAAGAAGCTTTGGAAAAATATGTTGAAGGTGAAGAATTAGAAAAAGAAAAACAAAACTGGGCAAATCGTAAATCTTTATCAAACTTATTAACAGTATCACTTGATGATAAGAACGGGTTTAGAGGCTGTGTCCACAGAAAAGATAATAAACAAGAACTCATAATTAGTGAGGAAGAAGCAACTGAAGGGTTAATACAAGGAGTTATTCCACCAGGTATTTTTAAAATCACTATAAGTGTACATGCCTTAGTAACAAGGGAATGTAGTTATAAATTATATTTATATGATATGGAGGAGAATTATGATTAATTGGATACCATATGAGTTGCATACTCATACGAATCACAGTGATGGAAAACATACATTAATGGAATTAGCTTTGAGTGCAAGTAAGTTAGGACTTAAAGGAATAGCAATGACAGATCATAACACTATATCAACATATAAAGATATAGAGAATATGAAGAATATTGCTAATATAAATATACTTAAAGGTTTAGAATGGACAACATTTTATGGACATGTGCTATTATTGGGATTAAAAGAATATGTGGATTGGAGAGATATAACTAAAGAAAATTTTTCGAAAAAAATACAGGTTGCTAAAGGAAAAGTAGAATTAATAGGAATAGCACATCCTTTTAGAATTGGAAGTCCCATAGCTACAGGATGCTATTTGGAGTATACAGTAGAAGATTGGAATAAAATAGATTATATAGAAGTATGGTCAGGTATGTTTCCAAGTATAAAACAACAAAATATACGAGCATTTAAACTATGGACAGAGTTGTTAAATAAAGGCTTTAGAATATCGGCAGTTTCAGGTAGGGATTGGCATAAGAGCACACCAGAGGATAAGTATATAGCAGCTACTTATATTGGTATAGATAGTGAAAAAGGCCATAAGGATAACTCTATATTTGAAGCTATAAAAAAAGGATGTTTATCTGTTTCTTTAGGACAAGTACTAACTATAGATGTACTATCAGGAGAAAAAGCTTGGACTATTGGAGATAAAATTAGTAAGTTTCAGTTAAACAATAACTTAAAAGTAAGTATTAATATTATGGAAAGTAGTATCAACGTAAAGCATAATATTGATAAAGAAACATTAAGAGTGAATATAAATAGTAATATTGGCAATATTGCTATGCCAAATTATGATGAAGAGGAAGTAGATATAACAGAAAATATAGATAGTATAAAATGGATAAGAGGAGAATTATATGGTGTAATAGATGGCGAAGAGGTTATGGTTTGTTTTACTAATCCAATTTATTTCAGTTAGATTAAAAGATTTATTTTATTAGTATATAGGTTAAATTAAATACTATTCATTGTATTGAAACTTCATCGAAGTTTTTTCATAAATTGATTATTGAACAATGAGTATTGATAATTGTAACATATATATCAAAGGAAAAGGTGGGGGATATGACAACTGAAGATATAGTAATAAGATTACTTTTAGCAATATTTATAGGCGGTTCGATTGGATATGAAAGAGAATTTAAAAATAGACCTGCTGGCTTTAGAACACATATTTTAGTTTGTATTGGAGCAACAGTGATATCATTAATACAAATTTCAATGGCAGAACATGTGATTCAAATGATAACTATTAATCCAAAATTAGGGGATGTTTTAAAGGTTGACTATGCAAGACTAGGAGCTCAAGTAATAACAGGAGTTGGTTTTTTAGGTGCAGGAACAATATTACATACTAAGGGGTCTATAAAAGGATTAACAACAGCAGCCTCTTTATGGGTTGTAGCTTGTTTAGGATTAGCAATAGGAATGGGATATTATCTTATAAGCATATGTGGTACTATAGCTGTAGCTATAACCTTAGAAACTTTAAAAAGATTCCAAAAAAGATTTATAACAAAATCACAGACTAAAAAAATGGAAATTCAATATGTAAATAAGGAAGAGGCTTTTAAATATATAGATAAATTATTTGCTATAAATGCCATAAAAATAAAAGAATTAGAGGAGTGCAGCTGTGATAAAGTTGAATTAGAAGATAAGTATGCACAAGATGGAGCTAATATATATACTTTAAGTGTGCCCAAATATATTGAAGCTAATGAACTTATAAAGCAATTAAGCCTAAATAAGAATATATTAAAAGTAAGAAATGTTAATTGAATATAGAGGTTTTAAATAGGGTTATTACTAATTCGTTTGGTGATAGCCTTTTTTATATTACATATATGGAAATAGATTGCATGGTGTATAACTGTGATAGTGCCATAATTTACACCTATAAATTGTCACCTTAGAGGCACAAAATAGTAAATTGAAATACGTTTACATACAAGATATAGTATACATATAGAGATGAAATTTGAATAAATGTTAAAACAAGGAAAACAAAAACAAATTTAGGAGGTAGACGGTTATGAAAAAAATAGTAGGATTATGTGCATGTCCAACAGGTATAGCACATACATACATGGCTGCAGATGCAATTGAGGCAGCAGCAAAAAAATTAGGACATAAGAGTAAGGTAGAAACCCAGGGATCAATAGGTATAGAGGAGAAATTAACTAAAAAAGATTTAGAAGAGGCCGATTTGATAATTATTTCAGCTGCAATAAAAATTAGAGAAGTTGAAAGATTTGAGGCATTTGAAGATAAGATAATAAGAGTTCCACTTCAAAAGACTATAGCTAGTATTGATAAAATTATAAAAGAAAAGTTAGACTAAAATAAATTAAAAGGAGTTGGGGTTATGAGTAAAGAAACTGTGAAAGAAAAGTGGGCAGTTCTCCAAAGCCACTTAATGACGGGTATTTCATATATGGTTCCAGTTATAGTTGCATCAGGTACTATAATGGGTATAAGTGTATTAGTTGGACAAGGAATGGGTTTTAATGCTGGAGATCCTAAATTACTTGAAAGTACTAATGAATTAATAAGCTTTTTTGCATGGGCAAAACAAGTAGCTGGTAAAAATTTAATGGGATTGATGTTCCCAATATTCTCAGCTTTTGTGGCATATTCTATAGCAGACAGACCAGGTTTAGGACCAGGTTTCTTAGGTGGACTATTAGCACAGTTAATGGGGTCTGGATTCTTAGGAGCAATGTTAATAGGTTTCTTAGCAGGGTATGTAGCTGATTTCTTAAACAAAAAAGTAAAAGTAAAAAGAACTTATATTGGTATAAAGACTATGTTTATCATACCTGTTGTTGGAGCCTTAGCAGTTATAATTCTGAGTAGATATTTAGTTGGACCCATAGGTATTGCTTTTACAAAAGCAATTACATCACTTATAAATGGCGTTGGTGATACTGGTGGTACTGTTCTATCCGGAATCTTTGGAGGCGCCATGGGATTTGACTTAGGAGGACCAATTAACAAAACTGCAAATACACTATCAAAACAATTAACAATAGATACTAATTTTACACAAACTCCAGTTATATTAGGAGCTATAATTCCACCAATAGGATTAGGATTAGCTACTATCATAGATAAATATATAGTTGGAAAGAGCGTATTTCCACCAGAGTTAAAAGCAAGTGGTACTCCTTGCTTCTTACTAGGATTTTTAGGAATTTCAGAAGGTGCTATTCCATTTGCACTTTCAGATCCATTAGGAACAATTCCAATAAATGTAATGGGATCAGCAATAGGTGCTGCTATGTCATATACCTTTGGATGTTGGGCTTACATTGGAGTTCCATGGGGATTTTATGGATGGCCACTAATAAAAAATATAGTAGGATTTTTAATTTCATTAGCAGTAGGAGTTGCATTTGTAGCTGTTGCATCAGTATTTAGAAGAAATTATATATATAAAAAACAGTTAGCCGAAGCTGAGGCTGAGGCTGCAGCTGAAGTTTAAATCATAATTAAATAATAAAACTAAAGGCAATTGATTATTCAGTTGCTTTTAGTTTTTAGAAAGGTAGATTAATAATGAGCCAGAATACAAAAATTTCAGTAATGCCTCACACTCATTGGGATAGAGAATGGTATTTTCCATCTTCAAAATCATTAATATACTCATTATATAATTTTAAAGAAGTAATGGACTACTTAAAGAAAGATAAAAACTTCAAATACTTCTTATTAGATGGTCAAGTATCTATAATAGATGATTATATAAAATATAATCCAGAAGATGAAGAACTAATTAGAAGTTTAATTTCTGAAGGAAGATTACTTGTAGGACCTTGGTATACTCAAACAGATTTATTAGTTATAAGTGGAGAATCGATAATTAGAAATATTTTTTATGGAATGAATAGAGCAAAAAAATTAGGAAAGTGTATGATGGTTGGATATGTACCAGATTGTTTTGGACAATCGGCACAAATGCCACAAATATATAATGGTTTTAATATAAATAAAACAGCGTTTAGAAGAGGCTTATCAGAAACACAGATAAAAAAAACTGAGTTTTACTGGGAAGGCCCAGGAGGCAGTAAGGTATTTGCACACAATATTATTGATTATGGAAATATGATAAATCCGCCAAGAAATACTGAAAATATAAAAACTTATTTTGATGAGAAAATAAAAGAGTTAGGTGAGTTATCAACAAGTAATCATATAGTATTAATGAATGGTCAAGATCAGAGACCAATTAGGAAAGATTTATTAGAGATAATAAATAAAGCAAAAGAAGATGTGGGTTTTGATATTGAAATAAATTCTATTGAAAACATACTGGATACTTTAGAAAAAGAAGCAATTGATATAGAATGTTATAAAGGCGAGCTTACATTTGGACAAAAGAGCCGAGTGCATAAATCAATTTTCTCAACAAGAGCTGATTTAAAGATATTAAATAATAAAGCAGAGAATTTAATAACCAATATTCTAGAGCCAGTATGTACTATTGCATATAGCTTAGGGCAAAAATATAACACTAAGGTTATAGAAGAAATTTGGAAGCTTATGTTTGAAAATGCAGCTCATGATAGTATAGGAATGTGTAATTCAGATACTGTTAATGATGATATAAAAGCAAGATATAAAAGAATAAATAATTTAGCGCTTGATTTATTAGAAATAAATCAAAGGTTAATAGGACAAAGTATTGAAGAAAAAGATATTTTTCAATTCCAAGTATATAATCTCTTACCTTATAAAAGATCACAAGTTGTAAAGGCAAGACTATTTACACCAAGTGAGAATTTTAAAATAGTTGATTCAAATGGAAAAGAGCAGAAACACCATGTAATTTCCTCAAAAAATGTAACAGAAAAAATAAGAAAAGATTCTTTACATGAAATTGGAGTAAATGGGGATTATGTACCAAGATGGTCAAAGGATGATATAGAAATTTTTGATACAGAGATGTATATTATGGCAAATGAAATAGAAGGAATGGGATATAAAACATTATATTTTGAAAGTATATCAGAAAAAGTAGAAGAAACAGACATTACAAGAGAATACATAATAGAAAATCAATTTACACAAGTTGAAGTTTCAGAAGATGGAAATGTAACAATAAGAAATAAGATAGAGAAAAAGGAATTAACAGGGGTATTTATAATAGAGGATAGTGGTGATGATGGAGATAGCTATGATTATTCAGAACCAAGAGAAGATAGATATTACTATTCAAAGGATTCAAAGATAAGCAATATAAAGGTTAGTAGGAATAGTTTAGTTCAAGAAATAACATATGATATATGTATGGATATTCCCCAAAACTTAGTACAAAGAGCTAATAATATTCAAGATCAACAAATAGATATAAGAGTAAAAATTATGCTTACTAAAACTTCAGAAACAGTAGACTTTAATGTAACAATTGATAATAAAGCCATAGAACATAGAATGAGAGCACTATTTAAAACTGACATAAGTTCAACAACATCAATAGCAGATCAGCAATTTGGTTCAATAAAAAGAAAAACATATTTACCAGAGATTGAAATATGGGAAAAAGATAACTGGGTAGAAAAACCAAGAACTATAGAGCCTATGCAAAGCTTTGTTACCTTAAAAAATGCTGAATACGGATTAGCTGTATTTACTGATTGTGTACGAGAGTATCAAATAGTTGGAGAAAGCTTAGATACTATAGCATTAACTTTATTTAGATCAACTCCATATATGGGAAAGGAAGAATTACTTGACAGACCAGGAAGAGCTTCAGGTATGGAGTGGGAGACACCAGATGCAAGTTTATTAAGAAAGCTTACATTTAACTTTAGCTTAAGACTATATGAAGATTTAAATGAGAATCAGTTAGCAAAGCATGCTAGAGAAATATTTACGCCATTCTCAATTTATCAGGCAAGTAACTTTAAGAATAACTTCGAATACTTTATTTTGAATAAGAGTGAAGAGAGAAACACTCCTCAAGAGTACTCTTTATTAGAATTTAAAAATGAAAATTTAGTATTAAGCACATTTAAAAAGTGTGAAAAGAATGAAGGATATATATTAAGATTCTTTAATGGAAACATAAATGGTAATAAAACAGATGAAATTCTGTTAAAAGATATAAAAATAAAAGATGCGAAAGAAGTAATGTTGGATGAAGAAAGTGTTATAAAAGAATTAGAATTTACAGAGTCTATTAAAATTAATGCAAAACCATCACAATTCAAAACAATTTATATGGAGTAGTATATTAAAATATATAAGCTGTGTACTACTAATCCAAAAACACGTATTGTAAAATCCAATACGTGTTTTTTATAATCTTAAAATTTGTATGAATTAGGGAATTAGTAATAAAGTCTTCTAACTTACAACATTTATAGGTTTACCTCGAAGGAAAGAATCAATATTTTCAGCTAAGATATCAATAAGTCTTTGTCTGGATTCAAAACATTTCCAGCCTATATGTGGAGTGAGGATAACATTTGGCATTGAAAATAAAGGATTATCCAGTTTAGGTGGCTCAGGGTCCTGAACGTCAAGTCCTGCACCAGCAATTACTTTATTTTGTAGAGCTTCAATTAAATCAGTTTCTTTTATTATTGGTCCTCTTGAGGTATTTATAATAAATGCGGAAGGCTTCATCATTTCTAACTTTTGTTTATCTATAAGATATTTTGTATCAATAGTAAGAGGACAATGAATGGAAACAAAATCACTTTGTCTTAATAATTTTTCAAGAGATGCATTTTGTATATTAGAGTCTTTCCATTGTTTCGGAGTACGGCTGTAAACGAGTACATTCATTCCTAAAGCTCTAGCAATTTTCATTACCTGTTGTCCAATTGTTCCAGCCCCAATTACTCCAAGAGTCTTGTTTTGAATTTCTAAATGGGGTAACTGTAGATGTTTAGTAAAATTATCAAAATTATTATCTTTAATCATTATTTGCTGTGGAACTAATGAAGATATTAAATTCAACATAAAGGTAATAGCTAGTTGGGCAACTGCCTCAGTACTATAACCGGGAACATTGCAAACAGTAATATTTTTCTCTTTAGCAGCAGCAATGTCTATGTTATTATAGCCTGTGCCAGCTTCACAGATGAGCTTAACAGAAGGTGGAAATTGACTAATCAAATCTCTTCCAATAGGTAATTCTTTAGTAATTACAATATTTTGATTTTTAACTCTTTCTAAAATTTCTACATTGGTACTTTCTTCATATTTTGTGAAATTAGTTAGGTTTATTAATGGTAATAAATTAAGTTTGTTATCGAAGTCTAATTTAGCACAATTTAAAAATACTGTATTTTTCATGGCTACCTCCTGATGTTATATATTTGCAATTATTATACTTTAGGTCTATACAGTTGTCAAAATATTTGGAGCAGTTATACAGAATAAAACTCCTTAAGAAGTAAAGAAAAGTAACAAATAACTAAGATAGATAATATTATACATTATGGGGGGGTGGGGCCAGTAAGGGAAAAACCAGTATTGGAGATGATATTATGAAAAAACCGATGTATGCAGCAAGTCTTCCGGAAATAGTAGATAGAATACTTGATAAAGGATTAGTAATCGACTTTTGGATAGCATTAAGTCTTCTAAGAATAGAATTATTAAGAATTAGCGGTAGAGTAGTAGTTGCTAGTATTCCAACTTGGCTTGATTATGTTTGGATAGATTATGCAGATGCTATATGTTAAGAAGAAACTTAACAGTTAATAATATTATTGTTATTGGATAGTGTATTCACTGGGTTGATTTATTTCAACCCAGTATCATATATAAATTGAAACTTAGCTTCAGGTAAAAAACATTATATGACTCTACTTGAGAAGATTAAGTTTGTGTAACCAAAAATAGGTATGTGAATAATATGTAATAGGAAGTTGATTAACTTCAATTTATTGCTTAAATTACATGGAGGTGTTTTTATGAAAAAATCATTAAATAGCTCAAGCTTAGCAGAAGTAATCGATAGAATACTTGATAAAGGTATTGTAATTGATTTATTCGCAAGAGTATCTTTAGTAGGAATAGAATTATTAGGAGTAGAAGCAAGGGTAGTAATAGCAAGTGTTCAAACATGGCTTAACTATGCAGACGCTGTTGGTTTGTTAAAAAATGATTTGGTAACTGCATAGATTTAGTAAAGATAAACTTTGGTTTAGTTTGGTATGCCATTTCAATAGAAATCATATAAATAAAAGGAGGTGAATTTATGAAAAAATCATTAAATAGCTCAAGCTTAGCAGAAGTAATCGATAGAATACTTGATAAAGGTATTGTAATTGATTTATTCGCAAGAGTATCTTTAGTAGGAATAGAATTATTAGGAGTAGAAGCAAGGGTAGTAATAGCAAGTGTTCAAACATGGCTTAACTATGCAGACGCTGTTGGTTTGTTAAAAAATGATTTAGTAACTGCATAGGAGTATATAAACTTATTATTTCTATTTATTTCAGGAAGACAATAAACTGGGTTCTGGACTTGACCCAGTTTATTGTCTGCTAAATATTTATTCTAAAAAGTATGGAGGCTTAAAAATGAATGAATTTAATGCGTATAAAAATGTACTTAACATAGATACGAATGAGAAATTTGTAGAAACTCCATATATAAAAAAGTTAACTGCAAGAACATTTTATTATATGAATGCAGGGTTTCCAATTCATTTAAAAGGAGCAGCAGGAATAGGAAAAACAGCACTAGCATTTCATATTGCAAATAAAATCGGAAGACCTATAATTTTTGCTTCAGGAAGTGACGAATTTAATGAAGCTGACTTATTAGGCGAATATAATGGGATAAAGATAACTTCAGTAGCAGATAACTATATAAGTTCAGTTTTTAAAAAAGAGCAGGAGATGAAAAAAATTTGGTTGGATGGTAAGTTATTAACTGCGTGTAAAAATGGCTACACTTTTATATATGATGAATTTACAAGAACAAGGCCAGAGATAAATAATGTATTATTGCCTGTATTAGAAGAAAAAATGGTTGATATGTCTAATGCTTATATAGGAAATTCATATGTTAAGGTACATGAAGATTTTAGAATAATATTCACAAGTAATCCAGAAGAATATATAGGAGTTTATAAATCTGCTAATGCTTTAACAGATAGAATGATAACTATAGATATGGATAGCATTGATTTTGAAACAGAAATTAAAATTGTAATGGCTAAGACAGGAATTAATATTAAAGATTCTGAAAAAATAGTAAACCTAACTAGAGTTATTAGATATCTTATACAAGATAAAATGTGGGTTTCATTAAGAAGCAGCATAATGCTTGCAAAGATAATTAAAGATAATAGGATAAGAATAGATAAATCAAATGAATTATTTAGACAAATATGTAGAGATATATATAATTCTTCAAGTGTTGCAACCAATATGAGTTTCACTGAAAAAGATAACTATTACAAAGTAATAGATAAGGGAATAGATCAAGCTTTTAAATAATATAATTATAAAAATGGTTAAGTTTGATTTGGACTTAACCATAAATATTGGGAGGGATTTTTAGTGGTTGTTCAGGTTGCAAATGAGGTTAAACGCTTTTTTAATAATGTTATTGGTAAAGAGTGTAGAATTCTTACCGTTATAAAAGAGGGTGAAGACTGGAGAGTTGTTTGTGAAGCGGATTTAGATAAGGACTATACTGTGAGAAAAGGGATGGGGGAAATTGTTGAAATATACGAAGTGTTTGTAAATGATAACTTGGATATTTTGGGATATGAACTAAATGAAACAAAGAAAAAAGCGCAGTTATATGAAAGAGATTAGGAGGAATTAAATATGAGACATAATGACAGGGACGATACAGGAATCGATTCTATCTTTAAGGGATTGGGCAAGTTTATTAATATTGTGGCTGATATGATGGAAAATGAAGAAGACGAATTAGATATTAGTGGAAACATAAATGATCCTTCAAAGAAAACTAATATAGTAGGTAAATATGGGGTTAATATAAGACTAGGAGCAGATAAAATAAGCCATGGAAATAGAATAAATAATTTAGATAAAATAAAGGATAATCTTATTGAAAAGAAGGAGCAAATAGAAAAAAAAATGGAACCAGCAGTGGATATTTTTGATCAGAATGATAAGGTTATTGTGGTTTTGGAAATGCCTGGAATCAAAGAAGAAGATATTCAATGTAAATTAGATGAGAAGATAATTAAAGTTAGAGCTTTAGGAAATGGTGTTTTTTATAGTAAAGATATAAAGCTTAAATTTAACCCATCAAGAGATAAAATTAAGACTAAGCTTAATAATTCAATATATTCAATAATAATAGATAAGTAAGATTAATATCAAGAGGTGTATATATGGAAGAAGAGAAAAAACAATATTCTGTAAAAGTTGCTGAAGCTTTAAATAATGACGTTGGAAAGGCAATAATTAGAGTTGATTCTAAAATAATTTTTGAGATGGGAGCAGCAATAGGAGATATCGTGGAAATTAAAGGTAAAAGCACGGCAGTAGCTAGAGTGATGCCGTGTTATGATTCATTTAAGGACAAAAATTTAATTCAAATGGATGGAATACTTAGAGAAAATTCAGGTGTAGGTTTAGATGAATATGTTACTATAAATTTGGCAAATACACAAAATGCCAAAAGTATTATTTTAAGTCCAGTGGGTAAAAATTCATCTACTCATAATAATGAGGATATAAAGTATATTTCAAAAATGCTTGGAGGAATACCTGTAATAAAAGGTAACAACATAAGGGTAAAATCATTAGGATATTCTTATCAAGACTATGAAGTTGTCAATACAATTCCAGAGGGAATCGTAATAATAAATAATTCTTGTAATATAAAAATAAAAAAACAAGGTGGAATAAAAAAAGATAGTAGAGTTGCTTATGAGGATATTGGAGGGTTAGGAAAACAGGTTGACAGAATAAGAGAAATGATAGAACTTCCACTAAAATATCCAGAAGTATTTAACAGATTAGGAATTGAAGCCCCTAAAGGAGTTTTATTATATGGGTCACCTGGTACAGGAAAAACATTAATTGCAAGAGCTGTTGCCAATGAAACGGATTCTTATTTTATTCATGTAAATGGACCTGAGGTTATCAATAAATATTATGGAGAAAGTGAAGCAAGACTGAGAGAAATATTTGAAACTGCCAGCCAAAAATCGCCTAGTATTATTTTCCTTGATGAAATAGATGCTATTTCTCCAAATAGAGAGGATGTAAAAGGAGAAGTAGAAAAAAGAGTTGTGGCACAGCTTTTAGGTTTAATGGATGGATTAAAGGATAGAGGACAGGTTATTGTTATAGGAGCAACCAACATACCTAATGCCCTAGATCCAGCTCTGCGCAGACCAGGAAGGTTTGATAGAGAAATTGAAATAGGAGTTCCAGACAAAAATGGTAGACTTGAAATTCTTCAGGTGCATACAAGAGAAATGCCTCTGGATGATGATGTAGATTTAAATAAATTAGCAGATTTAACTCATGGTTTTGTAGGCGCAGATTTACAGTCATTGTGTAGAGAAGCTGCTATGACAGCACTTAGAAAAATCTTTCCTCAAATTGACTTTTCCACATCTAATATACCATATGATGAATTAATGAAATTAAAGATTACTATGGATGATTTTTATACTTCACTTCACGATATAGAACCATCAGCAATACGAGAGGTTTTTGTAGATATTCCTAATGTATCTTTTGATGATATAGGAGGATTAGAGAGGATAAAAAGTGACATAACAAAAACTTTAGTCTGGCCTGAACAATATTCAGAATTATATAAAAAGTTTGGATGCAAGACTCCAAAAGGAATACTTTTTTATGGCGCACCGGGTACAGGAAAAACATTAATGGCAAAAGCAATTGCATCTTTAAGCAATGCTAATTTTATATCTGTAAAAGGTCCGGAATTATTATCAAAATGGGTTGGCGAATCTGAAAAAAGCTTAAGAGAAATTTTTAAGAAAGCAAAACAAGCAGCTCCGTGTATTATATTTTTTGATGAAATTGATTCTATTTTACCTACGAGAAACGGCAAATCAGATAATAATACAATGGAAAGATTAGTATGTCAGATGTTGACAGAAATTGACGGTATAGAAGATTTAAATGGGGTTCTGCTAATTGGAGCTACCAATAGATTAGATATGGTTGAACCAGCTCTTTTAAGACCAGGTAGATTTGGTATGATTTTAAAATTTGATGAGCCAAACTTAGAGGATAGAATAGAAATATTTAAGATTCATTTAAGAGGAAAACCAATTGCAGATGATGTTGATTTAGTTAAACTATCTGAAGCGGCAGAAGGATATACTGGAGCAGATATCATGGATGTTTGCCAACAAGCTGCATTAGCAGCTATGACAGAGTATGTCTATGCTCTTCAAGAAGATAGTCATTATAACGGTGATGTAGTTATTTATTCAAGACATTTTGAAAAAATTATAAAAAGTAGGTGATTAAATGGCAAAAATGGGCAAGTACTTATATGGTTTTATTAAAGAAGATCAAAGAAAGACCTTTGGAAATTCAGAAATAGGAAACCTTAATGCACCTGTATATACAGTTTCTTATAAAGATATTTCAGCAGTAATGAGTGATGCCCCTATGATGGAGTATGATCCAAAAAGAAAAAATATTATTGCTCATCAGAATGTACTTACAAAAATCATGGATAAATACACAATTATCCCAGTAGCATTTGGTACTGTAGCTAGTAACAAAAAGGATATAGAAACTCTTATGCAGTGTAACTATTATAAGTTGATAAATGCTATAAAATATTTAGAAGATAAGATGGAAGTAGGACTTAAAGTTACTTGGAAAAAAGATATGTTTAATAATGATATTGAAAATAAAGGTATTAAAAAACTAAAAAAGATAGTTGCTGATAGAGATGAAAATGAAGTTTTATCAGAAAAAATTGAATTAGGAAAACAGGTAGAACAATCCATTATAGAAAAGCGTGATGAATATATTAAAAACATATTTAGGGGTCTAGAACATTTGGCTGTTGAAAGTAAGCTTAAAGATGATTTAGCAATTAAAACTGTATTCAATGCATTTTTCCTAATAGAAAAGTCTAATGAAGATGTGTTTGACAAAGAAGTAGGTGAAAAGTTTAAGAAATATGAAGATAGATTAAATTTTAGCTATACTGGACCATGGCCTCCTTATAATTTTATAGATATTGATTTAGATTTGAGCGCTCTAAAAAGGTAAGAAGGAGCTGATGTGATGAAAATTTTAGATGGGGTATACAAAGTAATTGAAGTTATTTATGATGAAGCGGAGAAAGAATGGTTAGATGAAGAAAAATACAAACATATATTGAGTGATTTATACGAGAAGCTTGAAAATGATGAAATAAGTGAAGAAGAGTATGAAGAACAAGAAAATGATATACTGGAAAGATTAAAAGAAATTAGAGAATATAAAAAAGAAAATAATAGTTAACATATATGATGTGAAAAGCCTTTCAAGCAACTTTACACCAAGTTCATGAAGGGTTTTTAAGTCATGTATGTCTTCGTTTTTATGTGTTGACTTTAAGAATATTCATCCATACTTTTAAATATAAATAGTTATAGATAAGAAAGGAACGGAGAACTGAAGAGTCTGTATTTCACATATAAAACAAAAAGGGGGAATTATAGGATGATAGAACCGAGTCGTGACAAAAATGAAAGAGGAAGTTTGGTAGATGTAATTGACCGGCTTTTAGATAAAGGAATGGTAATTAATGCAGATATTACCGTATCTGTAGCAGGAGTAGAGCTTTTAGGTGTAAAGGTAAGAGCTGCATTATCCTCATTTGCTACTGCAGCAAAGTATGGTCTTGAATTTCCATCAGGTACTAATACAGATACTGCTGCTTGGCAGGAGGCACAATCTGGGGTAGAAACATGTCCTCAGTGTGGTAAAGAAGTAAGTAAGGAGGAATTGCTAAATGAGTGCTGTCCTTGGTGTGGTTGGATGAGTGCAAAAGCTAAAATGAAATTAGAAAATAAAGAAGTGACAGCAAAACAAAAAGCAGCTGTTCCTATTCCTTAAAAATAAGGAGGAAACAGTATGGATCAGTCTAGAGAAAAAATAAGTTTATTCTTGGATGCTTTGGATGAGAAAAGTAGAAAAATATTTTGGTATTTTAGGTGGCACAGACATGTAAGAATTACTGAGTTGACTAAGATTATTAATGAATCTACCGATATGGAGAATTTATACAGATTAAGGGAGATAATTAATCCAACAGCGGTAAAAATTTTTGGTAGACCTGTATTGGAATTTAGCAAATCTAGAATTGATCCTGTTACTGGAAAAAAAGTGCTTTTCAATTGGTGGTTGGCAGACATTTTAGAAGAAAATGAATCACTAACGGGAGCAGTAGGAAAAACTTTGGTAGATCTTTTCGAGGAGGATGATCATATTACTATTGTTTCTCAGATATCACCATCAATTAAAGTAAAAGATATTGCAAAGGTAGAGTATAGAAATGGGATATTAAGTGTTAAAATAGACAAATTCAGGTAAGTTTAAATTTATAATAGAAGATGTAACACAGCAATATATACTCAGTTTATGTATGAAAGAAGGGATTATAGTTATGCCACTTGATATAAGTGAGGATAATTTAAAGCATGGATTACTAGGATTAATTATGGCTTTAGTGGAAATAATCAGGGATGCTTTGAAACACCAAGCGCGTGAAAGAATAAAAAGTGGGATTTTAAATAGTGAAGAGATAGAGAGACTAGGAAATGCTTTAATGGACCTTGATATAGCCATTGAGAATATAAAAGAAGAACAAGGAATTACTGAATCAGTTAAAGGGATAAGAGATGGATTGGACGAGATTGTTGACGATGTTGTAGATAGGCTCCTTAATCCTGAAAGATGGGAAGAAGAAGTTGAGTAATAAAATCTTTAAGAGAAAGTAGGGATAAGTATGGAATATCTGTATATAGCTATGTTTTTAAAAGAGATTGGAATGGATATTAGTGAATCAAATATACAAAAGATATTTACTGCCTTGAATGAGGAAGCTGATGATGATAAAGTACAGCTTCTAATTCCTGCATTGTCTATTCTTAAAAATGAAAAAACAAAAAAAGTAAACAAAAAAAATCAAATTTGTGATTTTCAGCAATTAAATGATTTGCAAAAACGGTTTGAAAGTGTGCAAAAATGTATGACAAACATGGATGACAGATTGGCAAAAGATAAAGATAAAGATAAAGATAAAGATAAAGATAAAGAGCAACAAACAGTAATTCGTAAAGAAAACTTAGAAAAGGAAAAGAATAAAGAAATTTTTGAAGAAAAGGAGATTGAACTTGAAAAAGTAGTTGAAAATGAACCTGTTCAGCTAGCTGAACATAATAAAAAAGATACTATGACTGAAGCCGATTATGAAGGTGACATGGTTCATGAATTACCTGCTAGATATGTATATGGTGTATCTGATGGAGGAATAAGAGAAAATTTAGGAACAATAGGTATTGAGGGTGCTGAGGTTTACACTATACCATACAAAGATATGTGTATTGTTGTTCATGACTGCTCACCAGAGCCATACCAATCAGAGGATGAGGAAATTGTAAAAGAATGGCTTTTTGCACAGCAGGGAGTATTGGATGTTATTGGTGAAAGGTTTGGAACTGTGCTTCCTATGAGCTTTGATATGATTATAGAAGGAAAGGTCGGAAGTGATCCTGAAGAAGAAGTAAAACGTTGGTTAGAAGAGAATTATGATGATTTTTATCAAAAGATAAGTAAACTTAGAAATAGGCAAGAATATGGAGTACAAGTTATGGTAGATACAAAAGTTTTAGGTGAGAAACTTATTGAAACAGATGAAAAATTGATGGCAAAAAAGAAAGAAATTGATGCTAAACCACAAGGAATAGCTTATATGGAAAGAGAGATTTTTAAGGATTTGATAAAGGAAAGGATTGAGGATAAATCAGACGAGTATTTTAAAGAGTTTTACGGTATGATTAAAAATTGTACAGATGATATTGTAATAGGAAAAACTAAACAAGTTGAAGGAACTAATAAAATGATTATGAACTTGTCTTGTTTAGTAAATAAGGAAAGAGTTTCTGAATTAGGTGAAGAGCTTGAGAAAATTGAAGGTAATGATGGTGTATCAGTACGCTTTAGCGGACCATGGGCACCTTTTAGTTTTGTTACTCCTGAAAAAGGGTGAGAAAAGTGAGGACAATTAATTTAAATAAAGGCGAAAAAATCGTCTTACAGATTAAAGGTACATTGAAATCAATATATTTATATCACCAAGGAGAGCTATTTCTTACTAATAGACGGTTACTTTTTATTAATATGGCTAGGGAATTATTTGAAATCAGTCTTGATAGCATACTGGAATTAAAAATTTTAAAAAAAGCTTGGATATTAGGTGTTAGAGTAAAACAGTTATGTATTATTTTCAAGTGTGGAAGAGGAAGAATGAGACGAGTATATATAGTTTTGACTCAACCAGAAAAATGTAGTGAAATGATAAAAAAAAGTATGACACTTATGATGGCTGAAAGGTGGGGTTATAATGGAGCCAACACGGAGTCCACAAGCAACTCTCAATGACCTGTTGGACAGAATCCTTGATAAAGGTATTCTACTGAATACAGATCTTATTATATCTGTATCAGGTATTCCATTACTAGGTATTAATCTAAAACTGGCTCTGGCAGGAATGGAAACAATGCTGCAATACGGTATTATGAAGGACTGGGATGAAGCCCAGCGTGCTATTGCTGCAAAAGAAGAGCAACTTGAAAGACCTCCTATGGCAGAAGATGAACATATTATTTTTTCTGTTTTTGGTACTCATTGGTATAGCAAAGGTATATATGAAACCTGGAGAGCAGGAACAATATACGTTACTAATAAAAGAATAGTTATGTTTAGAAAAATACCAGCTGAGGTTCTATTTGAAACATCATATGAAGAAATAAGAGCTATGGCACTAAAAGAAAGACCTCACTATACTGGTGTTACAAGACAAGAACTTCATCTTTTACTAAAAGAAGATGAGGTAGCACAACTGCATACTAAGGATGTTGGGATATTAAAAGAAACTATAGAAAATATTATGAAGAAAGAAGGATTTAGTTTAGAAGAAAATTCTACTGTACCTGATAAGAAAGATGAGTCCTTAACATTCCTACAACCAGAAGAGGATATAGCTTATGAAGGTAAGATGTGGTATCTAATGGATCTTAAAGTTGATGGAAATACAAATTATCAATGGAAACCAGGTCATTTATATCTTACAGATAAAAGGTTGTGTTGGTGGTATGATTTTGATAAAAAGCTAGTTTGTGATATTCCTGCTGATAGTCTTATAAATGTTGTGATAGAAGGAAGTGGATTTGGAAATAGTTTGGTAGGAGAAAAATCTTTAATCATATTATACCGAGATGGAACAGAAAATAAAGTAGTCTGTTTCTCTGGAGATGAAACTTCCTTAAAAGAATGGGAGAAGGTTATTGGGGAATATACAAAAGAACAGGAAAATGAAAAAAATACAGATACATGCCCAAATTGCGGAAGAAGAGCATCAAGAGAGAGTTTATTAGAAAAAGGATGTTCACGTTGTGGATGGATGAGTTATAGAATAGAATAATATTTTAAAAATGAGAAGGTTTGTTCATAGCTCTTAATAACACGGTAAGAGTAAATGGGAGGAAATCGATATGTCAGATATGTATATAGGACAAGAAAATCAAATATCCTTAAAAGTAGTAGAGGGTGAATCAAAAGATGTTGGATACGCTATAGCAAGAATGGATATAGATGATATGAAAAAGTTAGGCGTAAAGATAGGAGACATCATTTACATATCTGGTAAAAAAGATACTGTGGCTAAACTTTTGCCAATTCATAAAGAATATCGAAGGAAATCAATAATACAGATTGATGGAATAATGAGAGAAAATGCTGGTGTTGGAATTGATGACAAGGTTACTGTAAAAAAAGGTGCATACGCTGAGGCTCATTCTGTAACTTTATCGCCAATAATGAAAGACAATGATATAGATAATAGTTGGGATGTTGAATATATAGGCAAATTATTGGAAGGAATACCTGTGATGAAAGGCAACAGGGTACGTACTACACTTTTGGGAACAGGATATATGGATTTTATAGTAACTAAAACAACTCCAGATGGAATTGTGCTTCTATGTTCCAACACAGCATTTGATATTATGAGTACTATTGATGAACGCCAAAGTAAATTCATGGTGGCATATGAGGATATTGGTGGACTTCATAATGAAATTCAGCGAGTGAGGGAAATGATAGAATTACCGCTAAGATATCCTGAAATATTTGAAACAATAGGGATAGATCCACCAAATGGAGTATTACTTTATGGACCACCAGGTACAGGTAAAACTCTAATTGCCCGTGCAGTAGCAACAGAAACAGATGCTCACTTTATAGCAGTAAATGGCCCGGAAATAATTCATAAATTTTATGGAGAGAGCGAGGCAAATTTGAGAAATGTGTTTGAAGAAGCGGCCAGTAGTACACATGCTGTAATATTTATTGATGAAATAGATGCAATTGCACCTAAAAGGACTGAGGTAGCAGGGGAGGTAGAAAAGAGAGTAGTAGGGCAGCTTTTGGCACTTATGGACGGACTAGAAAAACGTAAACATGTGGTGGTTATAGGAGCAACTAATATTCCAGATGCATTAGATCCTGCTCTTCGAAGACCAGGTAGATTTGATAGGGAAATATCTATAAATGTCCCTGATAAGGATGGAAGAACTGAAATTCTGGAGATTCACACCAGAGGGATGCCTTTGGCAGAGGATGTAGATATAGCTAAGCTTGGGGAGATAACTCATGGGTTTGTTGGTGCTGATTTAGAAGAATTATGTCGAGAAGCAGGTATGTTTGCTGTTAGGGAGATACTTCCCCAAATAGATTTTCAACAGAAAGTTATACCATATGAAAAACTACTTATGCTGAAGGTCAGAATGGAACATTTCACTAGAGCTATGGGTGAGGTAGAGCCTTCAGCTATACGAGAGATATTTGTAGAAATTCCAAATATAAGCTGGGATGATATAGGTGGATTAAGTGAGATAAAGGATTCACTGAAAAAAGCAATAGAGTGGCCGCTGAAGTATAAAGAACTTTTTAAACATGTAAAGGCATATCAACCTAAAGGTGTTCTATTAACAGGGCCGCCAGGTACAGGTAAGACGCTTATTGCTAAGGCGGTAGCATCAGAAAATAATGCAAATTTTATATCAGTTAAAGGACCTGAACTTTTTTCAAAATGGATGGGTGAGTCAGAGAAGAGAATAAGGGAAGTCTTCAAAAAGGCTAAGCAGGCAGCCCCTTGTATTATATTTTTTGACGAAATTGATGCATTGTCAAGTGAACGTGCTTTTGATGGTGGTGACTCAGGTGTTAGCCAAAGGGTACTATGTCAGTTGCTTACTGAATTAGACGGAGTAGAAGAATTAAAAGGGGTTGTTGTACTTGCAGCAACTAATAGGATAGATTTAGTAGATCAGGCATTATTACGACAAGGAAGATTTGACCAGATATTTGAAATTTCAGAACCAGATGAGGAGCAAAGATGTGATATATTTAAAATTCATCTGAAAGGAAGGCCTGTTACTGATACTGTTGATGTAGAGGAATTGGTTGTTCATACTAAAGGTTTAGTTGGTTCAGATATTCAAGGAATATGTAACAAGGCTGCCATAAGGGCTATAGATAGATTTTTAAATAGTGGTGAGGATTTTCTAGAACATTTAGTAATTAATTCAGAGGATATGCATTGGGCCATAAATGAGGTAGTGCGAATAAAGCAAACGGCTAGTAAAGGGATTATAAGAAATTTATAGACAAAAGCTATATTCTCGTTTATGAGAATATGGCTTTATATATGTATACCCAGCATGAGCGACAGCTTGGTGCTGAAAGTCCGTTATGGTTGGTGGCAGCACCCAAGCATTAGTAGTTGTTCAATAGATTAAAGTATAAAAGAATAAAACTTCTTAAGAATAAAAATGTACCCCTTAAAGTAGACATAGGTAAGAAAATACCTATATAATACTTTAAGGGGTTATTTTTGTATGAATAAATAATGATAAAACTATAGGTATGGGTAAAAATATCAGTATATAAAATTAATATACATATGAGGAGAATTTATATGAAGTGGGAATTTATAAGGGAAGATTTTTTTAAAAAATATACTTTTGCAGAAGAAGATATTATAAATAATGAAATACAATGGAATGTTTTGAACGATATATATGTTGATTTTAATAATTATAAAGATACTTATGAAGCTCAAGCTGATTTTATAGCAAATACGTTGAGAACACACAATAAGATACATTCAGTAAAATCAAGAGTAAAGAATCCTGAACGTTTAATTGAAAAGATTATTAGGAAAACAAGTGATAGAAAACAAAAATATGGAAAAGATTTTCAATTTTCTGTTGATAATTATAAAGAAGAAATAAATGACTTAATAGGTATTAGAGCAATACATATTTTCAAACAAGATTGGGAAAGTATACATAATTTTATCTTAAATACATGGAAGGTTATTGAAATAACTGCTAATGTAAGAGAAGGTGATGATACTAAAAGGTTTGAAGAATTGAATATTGAAATTCAGTCAAGAAAATCAGGATATCGTTCAGTACATTATCTTGTAGAGTTTTTTCCAACAAATCAAAAGGTCATCGCGGAAATCCAAGTAAGAACAATATTTGAAGAAGGATATGGTGAAATTGATCATCAGCTGAGATATTCCCATAAAGAAATTCCAGAAATATTGGCTTCAAATCTTTTGTTATTTAATCGTATAGCAGGAAGTGCAGATGAAATGGCATCACTCATAAATTTACTTAATAAGAATTGGTGTGAAATGGAACAAAAATATGAGAAAATAATAGCGTCTAAGGATGAAGAGATAAGAAAATTGAAGTCAAAAATACAAAAAGGCTGACTTGAAATAAATTAGCCCTGGTATAATTCCATAATACTAAGGCTAATTTATAGATTTAAATATTGTGCTTTTTATTAAATAGGTTTACATATGATTTCATTAATTTTTGTACCAAGGATATTGTTAGCATGATTAGGTGTAATTATAACTGCAGTATCGGCACCTTCTGATGACCCACCTATAGCTATAACTTGCTCACCATACGGAATTAAGCCTGCATCCAAAGCCATAACTGAGATTTCTACGCAAACTTTAGTTCCTTGTCCAAACATTTTTAAAGTGTAAGCCATTATTTCTACAGGAGATATTCCTCCAAATTTCTGGCTAAGACTTCTTTCTGCACCACTTAAAACATGAGTTGTAGTCAAAACCTTTATATTTGAATCTATAAGTTCTTTATGCATTTCCTCAGACATTTTATTTTTTCCAGGTTCATTAGATCCTTTGGCAAGTGTTACACACATAACATTAATATCCTTAATATTCTTTAAAAGCTTTGCTGTATAACCACTTCCTGAAGCTACCACAATGTTTCTTATATTTCTTTCCTTTGCAGTTTTAACTGCTAGTTCTAAAGTTTTTTCAGTATTAATTTTTCCTGATTCTTTAAAATACATTAATCTGTGCCCCCATTTTCAATTATTATTAGATTAATTATAACACAAACAATGCTTTAAAATATTTATTAGGTATATCTTATTATTCATAATAAGATATACCTAATCAAATAAGCTAGGTGGATAGCTTGTCTAACTACTATCCATCTAGCTTATTATTGTAATGAATAAATTTATACTAAGTTACTATTTAACAAAAACCATATTTCCAATTCTAGCTGTTATAGGCTTGGACCATAACCACTTGTTAGTAGCACTATCATCAAAATAAAATAATGCACCTTTGCTTGGATCAGAGCCATATAAAGCTTCTTTGGCAGCTTTTTTAGCTGTTGTTGTACAAGGTTTATTTATCCAACCATTTGCTACAGGAGTAAATTGATAGTATCCATAACTTTTTTCATAAATTACAGAAGAAATAGTATTTGGAAACTGAGAACTTTTTATTCTATTCAGTACTACTGCTGCCACACCAACTTGTGCACTATAAGGTTGATTTTGTGCTTCAGCGGTAATAAGTCTTGCTAAAAGGTCTAAATCAGCTTCTGTATAGTTTACAATAGGTTTAGGTGTAACTGCAGGAGCACTGGAATTTATTTTAGGCAGATTAAGTATTTGCCCAGGATAAATAACATTGTCCCATTTATTATTTGCTCTTCTTAAATCATATAAGCTTATAGCATATTTTTTAGCAATGAGATATAAACTATCACCACTTTTTACGGTATGTGTATCACAAGGAACTTTTAAAACTTGTCCAGGATAAATAGTAGTTCCATTAAGACTATTGCTTTTCATTATATTGTCAGAGGAAGTGCTGAAAAGTTGTCCTATCTTATATAATGAATCTCCAGAAACTACAGTATAGTCTCCTGCAAAAGCAGGGGTAGATAGTACTGCACTTAAAGTTAAGGCAGTTAAGAAAGTTTTTAATGCTTTGAATTTTGTCATTAGTTTAAATACCTCCATTTTGCCTCCCAGGTTAGTTGTCGGGTTTGGGTTAGAGGTACCCTACTCACAAAGAGATTCACCCCAAAAAAATATCCCCGGTACTTCTTAAGAAGATTCGGCATGATTTATTGATAAACTAGTGACATTTTAACAGAGCATTTAGGAGCATGTCCATGTTAAACTTTTGGTAGTCAAGATTAAAAACGGCTTATTTAATAATAATTTCTTAAATAAGCAAATTTCATAATAAAATTATTTAATATTAGAACCTATCTTCATTATTTCCTAAATTCTAAAATTCTTAAATTCCAGAATTCTTAATGTTTTTAAGTTTTTATTTGCATAGTTCCGATTTTAGTAGCATTGGTATATTGTGTAATATTATATACTGCTAAGTTTTAGTTGTCTTAAGTATAGTTTCTTCGGTTTTGAAGAAATTAGAAAAGCATGATGCATATGATTTATTCAGAGTAGCAGTATCTGTTGGATTGTAAGAGTCCAATAAAGCCTTTTGTGCTTTTGTGATTTTATTTGCTGAAGATGTCTTAATTGCTGTTTTATTAGACGGAGTTTTGGCGCTTGCAGTGGCTGTGTGTTATCGGTGTAGCACATAGTGTTATTGTTAATATTAGTGATGCTAATTTTTTATTATACATAATAAACCCTCCTTGTACATAGTAGTTGGACTTTTAAAACTAGTTTTGTTATCTATAGAGTAAACTCTATAATCTCTACTTTGCTTTTATACAATCTTCTGTACAGTGGATTGTATAAATAATCTTTAATTTTAACTTTTTTACAGTTATGGATTAATCATCAAAAATATTATACCATCAAACAAATAAATTTTGAATGTGAGGTACAGAATTGAAATTATTTCTGTAAAATAACTCTAGGTATTAGATGCTTAGGGTTATTTTTATGGTAAATATAAAGTTATTTGTAATAATAAGTATTAATATGATATAATTTGATACACATGCAGCATAGATTATTTAATACACCTAAAATCTATTAGGTGTATGTGAGTATGTTTAAAATAGGAGCTTAGATAAATTAAAAACAGTATTTGTAAAAAACGGGGTAAAAGATGGAATGTCTTAAGTACGAGACGTTATGTCTATAATGGGAAGTCTAAAATGAACAAATCAGATATTACTAGAAGTTGTAAAATGAAGTAATAGCTTTAATGTAAAAGTGGGAAAGGTATTGCTTCATTTCATTTATATTGATGATTCGGAAAGAGAGGTATTTATATTGTTAATTTTTATTCCAATACAAAGGCTACATATAGAGCATTCTGTCGTGCTCAAAAATATTACTGTAAGTTCAAATATTGCCGTAAATGAAAGCGACAATATATTCATAAATAATAAGGAGTATTCAATAAGCTTGGTGAATAAATCCAATGTTTTAGATTTATTCAATCAATCCTTTGCAATATACCATATCGATGAGTTAGATACTTATGGAGATCAGATAGAACTAGTAGAGCACTTAATAAAACCCGTGGATTATGCACTGGATAGTTTGAGAGTATCTTTGAATAGTTTTACCTTTCATGAACAAGTAATAGGAACACCAGGATTTTATGAAGGAAATAAAGTAGCAGTAGTATTAAGTGATAATTTTGAATCTTATAAAATTATCAAGGGTAAAGAAGTTTACTATGAATTATCAGAAGGAATCGGATGTGATGCTACTGGATTCTATACGGATGAAAATGACATTTTATTATCTTTTAGAGAAGATGAGGTTTATGTTAAGTATAGAAATATTTTACATAGACTTTTTAAGGCAATACAGATTTATGATGCAAATACTTGCTTTGCATATTTGTTTTCAACAATTGAAGGGCTAGACTGTAGCACCTCACATAATTTCCAAGCTAAAAAGATACGAATTCTATCTTTCATTGTCGAAAATCAAAATGAATTTGATATCCTTTCGCAACAATTTTATTTTTACTCCAAAACAGTTCGTACTCAGATAATCCATGCAGGAAAATCTTTATATGATATCCTTCCTTGGAAAGAAATATATAATTTACTGGATAATTTATACTTGCTTGTTATTAGATTTTGTATGGCTTCAATTGAATCGGGTGTAACAACTTTTTCTGAACTAAACGAAAAAATATGCGAAAAGTGTAATGAGTTTTTATATTCTTCTCCAAATAGTGATATCGCTATCACTGAAATGCCAGTTACTGTTTTGGGAAAATGTGACTATTTTGCTGAAGTGAATAATTTAAATATAACTACTTGTTTGAAAATTGAAGAAACATTATTTTTGCCAGCTAATAGCAAAGATAGGATTAAAGAGTTTTATGAAGTGTATGAGTATGGCTTAGGACTTTGTATGGCATATGATTTAGATGAAAAAGAACTAGCAGTAGATAGCGATTTCCCAAAATATCATTTGTTTTCAAAATTTAATGTAGAGGAGAAATCATTTACTGTATGGGATGTAGGTGTAATAGTGACGGTTTTATCACGAAATATTAGCATTGATGGTCCTTTCGCAATAATTGAAAATCAATCTTATTGGGAAAGTCCAACTAATGGATTTGACTATTCATTTTACTGTGAATTTTCTGATATTATTTGCAATACTATACAGAAAACATTGAATTATTTAATTTTATCAAGTGATCTAAAAAAAGATACTATATTACCGTCTAAAGTTGGAATCAATGCTACTGGAATCCGAGCAGCGTATATCACTCCTGAAGAGAGTAGCTCAATATACACTCTTCCAGGTCGTGTTTATGGAGAATATATTGAGCCTCATACTCCATTTATTCCATCATTGACTGATTGCTCTGAAACACTCTATAATTGTTTTTTTGGTTCGCGTTCTGATGAGGTGTTTTCTATAAACCGTGATGCTTTAAATAGAATAGCAGAAAGTACTTACTTTCATGATACTAACCAAACCATTATTACTATATTTGATGCTGTGGACATGCTTTACCCAACCACATATGATGGAAATAAGCTCATCAACCGTATTGCAACATTTTGCTGCAATACACAAACAGAAAAAAATATGCTAGTAAATTATTTAAAGGATTTGAGAGGAAATGTAAGAAATCCACTTTTACATGGTGGTAAATCAATCATTGATTTGCAATTAAATGAAGATGATGCTTATACAATTATAAATACAATCAAAAGTATTGTTATAAGATATTGCGAAAATACTTATATGTTAGATATACATACTTTTCAAGAGCTACGTGAGGAAGAAAAAAGTAAAAATAAAATTTTACTAACGCACTCGAACTAACTTCACATTAAGTTTACAATTGGATAGGGTATGTCTATTATTCAAAGAGACACAATAGTAGGTGTCTCTTTGGTTCAGTTAAACATCATTGCAAGGGGGTTAGAGTTTACTGCAGACTGTAATTGATGCTCATCAATATGGGTATAGATTTCAGTTGTTGCAACACTTTCATGACCAAGAATTTGCTGAAGAGATCTAATATCTACTCTACCATATTTGTACATAAGAGTAGCAGCTGTATGGCGAAGTTTGTGTGTTGATATAGATTTTGGGTCAAGTCCCGAAGCAATAACATATTTCTTTACAATAGTTTGAACAGCTCTTGTAGTAATACGACATTTGTTTCTTGATATAAATAAAGCATTGGTATTAACATTAATAGAATTTCTAATTTGCAACCAATCATTGATGGCTTTTTTAGCAGCGGGTGTTAGAAAGATTTTACGTTCTTTATTGCCCTTTCCTATTACAGATAAAATATCATTATTTACTTGATCTATGTTTAAGCTGGCAAGTTCTGATAATCTTAATGCACAGTTAAGAAAAATAGTAATTATGCAGTGATCTCTGGGAGATTTCTTACATTCAAGTAACAAGCGAACAGATTCTTCTAAGTTAAGATATTTAGGTATTCGTTTTGGTAATTTTGGGGTTTCTAATTCTTCAGCAATATTATTATCAATGAGATGAGCTTTAGTTTTGAGATATTTCCAGAATTGTCGTATGGATACTATTTTTCTAGCTCTAGTTCCGGGTGAAGAATTTAATGATTTTTTGCAATAAGAAATAAAAGAATATATATCATGCAGAGTAATAGATTTTATGAACTCTAAATCTGCTTCAGCAAAGTTTTCATCAATAATAGGAATATTACGTAAGTTCATAATATAGTTGAAAAACATAAGTAAATCAGTACGATATTCTTTAACTGTATTATCAGCACGGCCGTTAATAACAACAAGGTAACTTAGATATTGTTCAACTAATGGACAAGTTGTGTTAGATTGCATATAATCACCTCTTGTCTGTATTATTTACATATTTAAGCAATTATAAACAAATGTATATAACTGGAAGTTCGATGCTCAGCATAACAGGATATTACTCATATAAATCAGGTGGAAAGTATGAAAGAAAGTACTATCAATAATGAGGAATTATTATTCAGTATTGAACAAAACATTGAGCAAACCTTTCCTAATTTAACTGATAAGGCAAAAGAGCTGCTTAGGACTGCTAATTATCTATAATGATTTACACAAAGATGCAATGATTGATTTTGCCCCTATTATTGTTGGGTACTCTAAGATTGTAGAGGTGCAATTGAGACATAAACTTCAAGGGATTTTAACTAGCCGTGAAAGGATGCTTGGGCAGATATTAGGTAAAATATATGATGATAATATTGTTCCTTTTTATGATAAGTTAGAGGACCTAAGAACTGTAAATAACCTTAGGAAAAGTAGTGCACATACTGGAGTATTAGATTTATATGAAGCAGATAAAATAAGATGTATGCTTTTTGAAGACGGATTACTTGGTTCGATAATATAAGTGTGTTATTTATGAATTCAAGTTGTTACATTTGGGTGACTTGTCTGATCGGGTTAAACTATTTAATATTATCTATTAAAATTAAACAGTTTAATGTCGTGAAACTGTAATTAGACAATATAGTAAGATACATAATAGAAAGGATGAAGAGAAATGTTTGATATAAATTACTTAATGAAAACACCTGAGGATGAAAGTGTTAAAATTTGGAGATATATGAGTTTAAAGAAGTTTGAATCGCTATTAAAAGAGCAAGCTCTATATTTTTGTAATTCAAAGTCGTTTAAGGATAATCATGAAGGTTCGTATTGCAGAAAGAACTTGCATACAGAGGTTTATATGGACGGTTTGGGAATACTAGATAATTACACAGATAAGCATAGAGCACAAAACCAGATTTACAGAGAGAATGTCCATATTAATTGCTGGCATATGAATGAACATGAAAATATGGGTATGTGGGAAAACTATATAAGCGATGAATCTGGGGTTGCAATTCAGTCGACATACAAAAGGTACGGTGAAGCTGTAATGGACGATACTCGTCGTATGGTTTTTATGGGGATTGTACAGTACAAAAACTATGAGGAAGACTCTATACAGTATGACGAAGGTCTGTGGGGGCCTTTTCTAACAAAAAGAGAAGAATTTAAATACGAACAAGAAATAAGAGGCGTTTACTTGTTAAGCAATAACAAAATTGATGATGAAACTCAAACAAAAGGTGGGTTTGTTAGTACGGATGTCGAGACTTTAATTGAAAATGTATTTTTATATCCAAATGCTTCTGCCGATTTTAGAAAAATTGTAGAAAACATGGTTAAGAAGTATGGCTTCGAGTTGAATATTTTAGATTCAAAGCTTAGCTCTGAGCCTATTTTTTAATGGCAGTTAATATCTAATTAAATATATACTGAATGTCTATAATCTTTAGATAAATAGTAATTTTAGAGGGTGAATTTATATATGGTAGTAGAATTTGATTTTAGTAAATTGAAAAATGTGTATATTGCAACTTTGGAATCTTTAGATAAAGCATTAGCATTTGATTTGAAAGTAGGTAGAGGTAGATTTTTATTTATGATGTTTTTATCAGAAGAAGATAAAGAATCTAAAGATATATTATTTTTATATATGAGAAATACAAGAATTATGAGAAGAATTAAATTGTATGGAAATCATATAATGGGTACATTTAAAGCCTATATAAATGAGGATGTGCAAAATTGCCTTATTCAAGAATTACAGTTAGAACATACAGGTAGAAGTTTTAATTTTATGAATTTCCTTTGTCAAATCAATGAGGCTATTCCACAAGAAATTAATATAGATGATAAAATAAAAACCTTAAGAGATAATTGCAGTATTATTAGAACATTAAATGTTATTGATGAATCTGATAAAACAGTATTAATAGGAGAAAGAAAATTGTCTGTAGGTACTCCGCAAGATAAAACACTTAGAAAACTGTATATGTATACAAATTCAATTATAGAAGATATTACTGAACTTATTAGATTATTAAAGAAAATGAATATGACAGTTGCTTGGACAACAGAAGAAAATAGATATAGAGAACCTGACATTAGAAGAATGATTGAGAATTTGAAATAAAAAGTGTTACTATGATTATTATCTAAATTAATTGATTTGCAAAATAGTAATTTAGAGGGGGATAACTATGTTTGATTATTGTTCAAATTGTGAAACTGGAGAATGTGAATATCCTGAAGTAGAATATTTTATCGATAATCTAAATAAGAAAAGAGATTGCAAGTATAAATTTATTGGTTGCCCAGATAAGAAGAAAGAAAAAGGTGTGCATTGTACAGCTGATTTGCAATACTATGATAATGTGAGTGGAGACATATTAACAATAGAAGTTAAAAGAGTCTTATATGGATTTGAAGAAGATGATAAGAAAGAAAAAGAGATTATTGCTTTGATGTATGGTATGTTTAAAATTTACAATATTGTAAATGACGTTTTATGTGAACTACCAGATAATGTTTATAATGAATTGTCGCAAAACTATAAGATTGAAATACCAGCTTCACAGTTATATAAGCATGAACACAACAAGTTTAGAGAAGAGTTTTTTGAGTATCTTTCGAAAGTTGATATAGATAACATGAATGTATTGGGCGATTTTAGCTTTAAAAGAAAAGAAAACGTAATTAAGATAAAAATTATTAAGTTGTCAAACGATGAAAAGTTTAAATTTAAAAATACTGGAAGTGGAGTTTTATTTCAATTTCCTGCAAAATTTTCATCGCAGGGAGGAATGACTATTGATGAAGCTCAAAAACAAGCTTATGATTTTGAAAAATTTTTTACAAAAATTATAAAAGGTTTAGAAAAGGCAGAGAATAGTTTTGAAGGGATTGAAAAAAATAGAATTGTTTTAGAAGTTATTGTTATGAAATATGGAATGGAAGTATTTTGGGAAGTTCCGTGTTTTAGTGGTGGTAGAAAATTTCTTTCTGTGGTAAAAGAAATTTTAAAAAATAATAGAGATGATTTAGCTGATAGATTTGATATTTTTGATAATGCTTATTTGTTGTTTAATGATGGTGATAAAACGAAAATGTTAACTATAATTTAAATATTGATTATATAAATAAGGGTAAGTTAATTGTATTTTAGAAATATCAAAGTGGCAAGTAAAGAATATCAATAATGAAATAAATTTTTAAATATGCTTCAAATTGTAAAAAGGCAAAAAACTTTGATTATTAAGAAATTTTACAGTTAAAATAAATTAAAAGTGAAATTGATAGCATAGAAATTAAATTAGATGCAAGCATTTTGCTGGGAAGTAAATCAGAGGTAGAAATTTATTGGACCTATTAGATGAAGAGGCTAAGGTAAGATTTAAAGCGTTTCCAATACATTATTTTATAAAGCTTGGATGAATAACATTATTTGATAAATTACAATTTGTATGATTGAAGAAAACTAGCTTAATGTATGGTTTAGGTAATTCATATTTTTAAAAATTTGTAACATTATCCGTATTGGAAATGTAGATATCTATATTTATTAACTACCCATTATTCATACAATTGGACAGGTTATGTCTATTGTTCAAAGAGACACAATAGTAGGTGTCTCTTTGGTTCAGTTAAACATCATTGCGAGGGGGTTAGAGTTTACTGCAGATTGTAATTGATGCTCATCAATATGGGTATAGATTTCTGTTGTAGCAATACTTTCATGACCTAGAATTTGCTGAAGAGAACGAATATCTACTCTACCATATTTATACATAAGAGTAGCTGCTGTATGACGAAGCTTGTGTGTGGATATAGATTTTGGGTCAAGTCCAGAAGAAATAACATATTTTTTTACAATATTTTGAATAGCTCTTGTAGTAATACGGTTATTATTTCTAGATATAAATAAAGCATTGGTATTAACGTTAATTGAATTTCTAATATATAACCAATCATTAATAGCTTTTTTAGCAGCGGGTGTTAGAAAGATTTTACGTTCTTTATTACCTTTTCCGACTACAGATAAAATATCATTATTTACTTGATCAATGTTTAGGATGGCAAGCTCAGATAATCTTAATGCACAATTAAGAAAAATAGTAATTATGCAGTGATCTCTGGGAGATTTCTTACATTCAAGTAACAAGCAAACAGATTCTTCTAAGTTAAGATATTTAGGTATTCGTTTTGGTAATTTGGGAGTTTCTAATTCTTCAGCAATATTATTATCAATGAGATGAGCTTTAGTTTTGAGATATTTCCAGAATTGACGTATGGATACTATTTTTCTTGCTCTAGTTCCAGATGAAGAATTTAATGTCTTTTTATAATAAGAAATAAAAGAATACATATTATGAAGAGTAATAGATTTTATAAATTCTAAATCTGCTTTAGCAAAGTTTTCATCAATAATAGGAATATTACGTAAGTTCATAATATAGTTGAAAAACATAAGTAAATCAGTACGATATTCTTTAATTGTATTATCGGAACGACCTTTAATAACAACAAGGTAACCTAGATATTGTTCAACTAATTGACAAGTTGTGTTAGATTGCATATAATCACCTCTTGTCTGTATTATTTACAAATTTAAGCAATTATAAACAAATGTTTATAATAGGCATTTGAAAAAATGAACACTTAATTCATGAGTATCGGAAATACCGTAGTTAAGTGACATTAAAGTCTGATATCGAAAGGGGAAGTATATGAAAATACGAAAGTATTTATCAGAATTTGGATTAAATGTTTTTACTAGTTATAAGACGATTATTCCAGTTGAACATCTTAATATTATTAAGGATGGACATGATTATCATATATATAGTATTATGTCATGTCCAAAAGTGAGATTTGTAAAGGACTCTTATAAGTCTAGTGAAGAAGGCATAAGTTTAACTCTAGAAAAACAGATAAAAGATTCAGTTGAGACAATTGAGATTCAACACTTAGTTCTTGATGCAAATCTAGACCATACAAAGTTAAGTCTAGATTGTCCTTATCCTTACAACAATTTGAAAGTTGAAATTAATGATAATGAATGGCTGAACACCTTTGGGCGTGATCTAAAAAGTAATACGTTTTCAATTGAAGCCCAGGGAGTGTTAAATATATCTGGTCCTACAAGGAATTGGGAATTTGAAATATTGTATATTGGACAGGCATTCGGTAAAGATGGGGAACGTATAGCTACAGATAGATTGAAATCACATTCAACGTTGCAAAAGATATTGACAGATTATTATAGTTCACATCCAGATAAGCAACTATATATATTCCTATTTGAATTTTCACCACAACTACAGATGAACTTTGATGGTATAACTGGGATATACACTGCTACACAGGAAGAAGAAGATAGTCATTTCAACGGCGTAATGAGTAATCCATTAAAGTATAATCAGATAATTAATATCATAGAGGCAGCAATGATTAATTATTTTAAGCCACCATATAACGTCAACTTTGTTGAGAATTTTCCTAATGAAGAACATAAAGGTTATAGTCAATACTATGATCTAGATTATAATAGTTTGGTAGTAGAAATTGACTTAGAATTTCATGGAAATTTTTACGTTCAACTTTATTCAGAAACTAATCGAATTAATAGTTCTTTTGATTTTATTCGATATGATTTGTTTAATGATCCAAATAGAAAGAGTATGTATGATATTTTCAAGGCTAATGGAAAGAGGGACTACATATAACATAACTTCGTAAATACGAAACATTAGTACAATTTGAATTTGTAATTATCCATATATACCCATTAAGCTAATAACAAGATGTTAAAGTATATAAAGATTTTATTTAAAAAGCACCGTAAATATAAATAACTTCCAAGTAAAGATTGTTCATATAATCTTTAGACAAATAGTAATTTGAAGGGGAGAGAAAAATGGTTTTATTAGTCGTTGATACACAAAAGTTAATAACAAACGAAAAATTATATAAATTTAATATGTTTGTATCTAATGTTAAAAAAATAATACATGAGGCTAGGGAAAATAATATTGAAGTAATATATGTACGTCATGATGATGGTATAGGAAGTGAATTAACAAAAGGAACAGATGGATTTGAAATATATGAAAAATTTCAACCAATCAATGAAGAAAAAATATTTGATAAAGAGGTTAATAGTGCTTTCAAAGGGACTGGTTTATTAGAATATTTAATAGGTAAAGGTGAAAAAGATATAATTATTGTAGGGCTTCAAACAGATTATTGTATTGATGCTACTATAAAATGTGGATTTGAGCATGGATTTAATATTATAGTTCCAGCGTATGCAAATACAACAGTTAATAATAAGTTTATGTCTTCAGAGCAAAGTTACAAATACTACAATGAATTTATGTGGAATTGTAGATATGCAGAATGTATTTCACTGGATGAAACACTTAAAAGAATGAAATAGTTAAATTCCAATTTGTCTTATTGAACAAAACTAACATAATGTATGGTTTAGTTAATTCATATTTTTTCAAATATGCTATATTATCCAAATTGAGGTGTAGATAATATCTATAGTTATTAACTTCACATTATCCATATAATAGGAAGCTATAAAAAGCAACATTTATTTCATGAGTATAGGGAGCAACTTAGTTATAGAAAATAGCAATATCAAGACTACTCTTTAAAGCTTCCAAACTAAATATACAAAGGAGAATTCACAATATGGAACAAGAACATAAATCAGTACAAGAAATGTGGAAAAATTATTTAGCGTCTATAGGTGAGAATATTAATAATACTAATAAAAATTACACTTCATGGTATTTTTGTGATAATGAAAAAAGTGCTAATGATTTAGCAAAATTAGTTAGAGAAGGAATCAAAAGAGGAACAACATCTCTTTATTATTGGTATGAATTAGAAAATGAAGAACTACCTACAGAAGATAATTATAGTATTATTACTGACTGGAATGGAATAGTTCAATGTATTATAAGAACTAAAAAGGTGACTGTACGTCCTTTTAAAGATGTAAATGAAGAATTTGCAAAAATAGAGGGTGAAGGGGATAAGTCGCTAAAGTATTGGAGAGAAGTACATGTACATTTTTTCACTAAAGAATTAGAAGAGGAAGAAAAAGAATTTTCGGAAGATATGTTAGTAGTATGTCAAGAGTTTGAAGTGGTATATAAATAATTAACATACCTATGTGAAAGCCTTAAATACGGCTTACATAAAACAATTTGCTGGAAATATACTAAATATTACATAAAACAGAACTAAATAAAACACGGCTCTAAAGAGTTAACACTTTAGAGCTGTGTTTTATTATTTTGCAATTCAAATACTTTTAAGGAATAATATGTTATAATTTAAAGCGGACTGATTACTGATTAGAGAGGAAGAAGTATGGATTATATTCAGTATGTTTTAAAAATCTTAAGTGTTTTATTTATATATATAGTAATTATAAAAATTTATATGGTAGTAGCAAACTATGTAGGTGAAAAATTAGGGATTGGAAAATTTTTTATATATCTATGCAAAAAAATAAAGAAAAAATAAATTAGTATTTAATTGTTTGTAAAGAATATACAATGCTTTATTTGAATTTATTTACAGAGTGACTATTGTAATAAAAAGCAATAATATATTATTAATAGGAATGTTTTAAATATATTACTTTGATAATTACCTAAGTTTCGTACAAACAAAACTTTATTAGTTTCCATATTATAGTTTCCAAAAAATAAATAGTGGATAATACCAAGCCTTGAAGTATAATTTTCTTACCACAAAAAAATTAAGAAAGGCA
>NZ_JAPPRQ010000021.1 GCF_026719745.1 Clostridium sp. ZS2-4 | reverse complement strand
CTTTCTATATTTGTTGTTGGGTAACTATAATTATAAAAAGTCTTTGACATGAATAAAAGGCCTACCGGCAAGGTAATTGCTGGCGGCCTTTCCTTATTTTTTGCCTAAAAATATTTTACTTACTCTAACCTATCCACTCTTTGGGTATGATACCAAAACTTCATATATTAAATCCTGATAACTTAAATCAAATGCCACCATGATTTCTCATGGTGGCATTTGATTTATTTTATACCTCACAGTTCGTAACAATAACTAGAAATTTTTTGCTTGCTATTTCCTCATATTTGTACCCTAGAGCTGTTACGTGAACATATTTGTAAGTGCTAAAAGTAACAAAAATTGTCTACTACGTTATCAGTTTTTGGAACTTAACAGTTACTCTACTGAAAATAGAATGAACATTAGTGAATTCTGTTTTCTATTGCTAAAATCCTCAGTTCTTTATAGTTTAACAAATTAGCTTAATATAACTTATTCAAAAGTTCTGTAAATGAATCTGTTACATAATATATTGCTTCTCTTTGAAGCTCTTCTAATGTATTATTTCTTAATGTCTCTTCATCAACTTCATCTAAATTTTCCTCTGTTATTGATTTTTCATGATACCAGAAAACTACTTTAGGTTTTGTTTCACTTTCACTATAATCAAAACAAACATAATTACCACTTGGATCACATGCAAATGGAATTACTTTGCTAGGTAATGCTTCTTTTATACAATAATACACCTTTACAATATTTTCTAAACTTTCTTCGTTAAATGATAATAGTCCACCAAATACTTTTTGATTATTTCCTATATCAAAACAATTAGGTTCAACATTTCCACCATGATTATGCATAGCACATTCTATATAATCTTGTGAAAATTCAATTCCTAATTTCATTCCAATTCTTTTTATATATTCTTTGTCGACTTCATTATCTTTATATTTCCAATTAAGTTTACTCATTATTCATCCCTCCTCCCCATAATTCTTTTCCACCTAAATGTCTTGCATAATCATGTAAAGTTGCAACTACCAGTTGCATTTTTCCAGTTATTTGATGATGATGCCATCTTAAACCTTCTATTCTTACCTCACCTGCTTGTATTTGTTCAAGTTGCTTTGAATTAAATATTTCTTTTTGTATAATGTCAGCATCTATTGCTTCTTGTAACTGCCTAATACACTCTTCAAATTGAATTTTATCAGATTCTGTTTGAAATTTTTTATCTAATTTTAATTCGAATTTAACATTATTATCATTAAATATTGGAAATCCCAACACATCATATTTTATATTCATATATACCTCCATAGTATACTAAAAAACCACTGAATAAATTTTGTTTCTAAGCTCATTATAATTTATTTTTTACATTTATAATATTTAAAATTATTACATTATTGTAAATTATTTATAAGTTTCTCAAATGACTCTGATATATAACTCATTGAATCTTCTCTTTGAATTTCTTCCAAAGTAGCATTTTCTATTTCTTCTTCAAGAAATTCATCAAATTCCTCTTGAGTAATTGCTTTTTCATGATCTAAAAATACTATTTCAGGATTATTATTATTTTTTTTATAATCAAAACAATAATAATTCCCACTTGGATCTATAGCAAATGCAACTACATCATTAGGAAGACAGTCCTTTAATATATAATAATATTCTATAATTTTTTCTTCAAATTCTAAAAAAGTAAATATGATTGTATCATCTATTTCATATTTACTAGTAAATTTACCTTCCAAGTGTGCCCCATTATTATGAGTAATAAATTCTACATATGCTTGTGGAAAAATAACTCCTATTTCTTTCTCAACTTTTTTTATTTTATCTATATCTACTTTATTCCCAGTATATTCTAATTTAAATTTATTTTTCATCTTTTATTCCTTTCCTTCATTTAAAATATATATCAATTAATATTAGAACTTTTTTGTTTAAATAACTCTAACTCTGGTTTAGACCTTATTCCCTCTCCCCATATATTATTTCCTCCTAAATGTCCAGTTTTAGCATGTACGCTTGTATCTACTAATTGCATTTTTCCAGTAATTTTATCATGATGCCAAGTTAAATCAGTTATTTGATATGATTCATTTTGTATTTCTTTAAGCTGCTTTTCAGTAAATAATTCTTTAGATATTTCACCACTATTAATTTTTTCCTTCAACTCAATTGTACATTCTTTAAACTGATCATAATCAGTGGCTATAATTTTATTCTTTTGCAATTCACATTTAAATTTTATATTTTCCTCACTAAATTTAGGAAGACCAACAACATCATATTCTACATTAGTTTTTTCATGTGTTCTACCAGCATACTTTTGACATTTTATGGAATTTCTTTTGTTTTTATTTAAATATTTTTCTAAATTTCCTACTGTTTCAATAAATTCCTCTTTACTATTATATCCCATAGCCTTAAGTTCAACATCATCCACTTTATCCAGAAAATCATCTACACTATCATAACCCTTAGGTATAACCCATTTTGTAGCTTTTCCAGATGAATCAATTCCAGTAGCAACTACGTGATCATACTTTACTTTAGTAAAGCGTTTATTTCCACTATATCCTTTATAACTATTTCCAGAAACATTCTTATATCCATTCATTTTAGATATAAGTTCTTCAACAGGCTTAATCTTCTCTGGTGCTTCATATTTTATATATCCATCTGCTGGTTGTAGCTCCATACCAAGAGATTTTCTAATATTATATCCTACTCTATCTGTCAATTCATTGAGAGAATTTAAAGCATCATCTGTTTTTGATGCTCCTGCACGCAATAATTCATCAACTTTATCATCAATACTGCTCGTTATTTCATTGAATTTACCTGATGCTCTATCAACTAGATTTTGAGTACTGTTCTTTATGCTATTTATTACATCGTCTGCTTTGTTTGCTACTGTATCAAATAACTCTCTACTAGTTTTATTGAATGCATTTATTATATCATCTGCTTTACCAGATACTTTGTTTAATATACTCTTGCTGCCACTTGATAGTTTGCTAAGTACTTTCCCAATTGAATTTTTTATATATGGTGAAACCTTTGATACAATTTTTCCTACACCATGTAATAACCCAGCTGTTGCTGCTCCTATAATTCCATCGAATAAAGTTTGACTTAAACTAAATTTACCATCTATAGCTTGAGTTAATAAGCTATCAGCAGCTCCATTTATTCCACCAAAACTCATAACTCCTGCTGCACTTTCAAAGGCACCAAATGGACCAAATATCGCTCCAGATACTGCTCCTATACAAGCTCCCTTTAGTACATTTTTTGCATAAGTTCCAAGACTACTTTTATTACCACTTATATTATCAGATATTGCAGTACTTACTACTGCACATACTGCTCCTGCACATGCTCCTAAGACAACTGCTCCAATTACTGCTGCTGTTCCAAATGTTGCCACAGATGCAACTACTGCAACAGTAGCCAATACTCCTACTAACAAACCTCCCCAGTTAAACCCTTTCTTTTCTTCCTTAGGCAGTTCTGGTGGTACTGGTTTTCTACCTGCTATTGGTTCATCATTAAAAGGTGGATATGTTTCCCTATTAGTTCCTTCTTTTATTACATTATTGGATAAAAAGTGCATATCTGTTTCCATTGAAAAACCACTTTGTGTTTTTGTTTTGGCTGCAAGTATTTGACTTTCTCCTTTTACTTTTACACTTTGTGGTGTTTTCATTATTATTTCTTCATCTGCATTTAAGCTTAACTTTTTAGGGCTTTTTATTGTTACTCCTACCTTATCATCAAAGCTTATACTTAGAGGTTCTTTGCTTCCGCCTTTTATGT
>NZ_JAPPRQ010000020.1 GCF_026719745.1 Clostridium sp. ZS2-4 | reverse complement strand
GATTCCTAAAAATATAAAAATTAAAGATAAGAAATAAATTAATCCTAGTAAAGCATATTCTTGCCTTACTAGGATATTTTAATACTATTCTTGGAATTATTAAAGGTGCTAAAACTTTGACGCTTACGTTAAGAGCAGTAGATAGATGAGTTTCTTTTCATAACTAAATTGTTTAAGATGTGTTAAAATGTTATAATATGTATTATAGTGTAGAAGTTTGAAATTAATATTTTGATGATAGAAATATACTAGGTATTTGAATCTTAAGAGTCATGGGAGCTTAGATTTATGTAGTTAGAAATATGGGTAAGAGTAAAATAAGCCTAAATTATAGTGTAATTATGTCTATAATGAGAAGCTTATAATTTGGATTTTTTAGATAAGAAATGTGTTAAGTTAGAGCCTGTTGCAAATGTTATTTTATATATTTTAGTGCATATTCATTTTGGAAAGACTACCCTTGCGGTCCTTGGCAGAACCACCATCCAAACCAAGCTAAAGTTTTAAAGGAGGGATGTCTTATGATTATTAAAGGCATAAAAGATTTAATAAAGATGGTAAGATTTACAGGTGTAACACTAAATATCGGATTTATTGGACTAAACTTTGCTGGGGGTTCTTCCAAAGTGAATATGCATAGAATAATGTACTTAAATACCTACTAACTCTCCATTATTCATATGGTGGAATAAACGATTTAATTGGACAACCTCTTAAATATTGACAAAATGCGGGGAGTGACAGGTACCTTAGCGAAGGAGATTTGACTGAGCTTGCTCTTGGGCTAGCCGAAGAGGGATTTCTAATGGGTCGTGCTCACCACATCCATTTCGCTAACCGAGGTTCGCAGGCTCACAGCCATGAGCTCAGGTTGTAAGCTCAATGGCGTCGTAGATGCCCAGACGTTAGGTAAAATTGCTAAATTAGAAAGGTGACTTTTATGAACAAATGTATATATTTAATAGAATCTACATATGAACTTACATATAGTAGTGGGGAACATGTTATTCCAGCAGGACTTGGTGGAATATCAAAGTTACCAAAGGGATTTGTATCTGATCAAGTTAATAATATTTTTTCTAAATACGAATTAAGAGCAATTAGAAGTTCGTTACTTACTGGAAATAGAATAAGGCATGGCCCTGGTAAGAGGGGAAATCAAAATGTGAAAAAGGAAAAAGCTCCTATAATCAGACTGCTAAAGGATGAAATCAGTAATAATCAATATTATCTTTTGGGATATATATTTTCAGGAGATGCATATATTCTTCCACAAATATGTTGTTCTTTTGATTATGTTTCTGGTACGATGTCAGTTAATTACTTGGGAGAAAATTTCCAAACAATAAATTATGAACAATACCTTTTAGAGTTCAGAGGCAAATTAATGAAGTTTTTGATGGATAAGAATAAACATTATATCTTTGTAAAAGATGAATTTAAAACGAGTAATGATACAATAAATATTGGATTCTATAAAGGAAAATGGTATTTATCAACTAATATACCGTTATTTGATGTGAATAATATTGCTAAAAAGATTTTGACTCATATCTTTCAAAATGCTATTAGTTTTAAAAAGAGTACTACAAAAAATGTTGTTGGAGAATTTGAAAAAATTGGGTTTAGATATCGACAAACTATTGATATTACAGATGATTCTTTTTTATTTATGTTTGTAAAAACTGCTTTTAATGCCCTATCCTATCTAATGGGGCAAGATTTTATTTTGTCAAATATATTTGATAAATTACGTAATGATATTGTTGAATGTAAAAATATGTCTTCTTATATAAAGCCAAGCGATATGCATGAAGAGATATTTAGCGAAAATATCAAAAAAATGCCTGAGTATGCACATTGCATCTATATAGTTTCGAAAGGTGGTAATATATTTTCATACGTATCTTTTTATAATGAATGGCATGCACATATGCTATTAACGGATGAATATATAGGAGATGATTTTGTAGTAGGGTTTGTATGTGATTGGAAATCTAAAAAAGAATATAGTTACAATTAAACAACTTCGCCTAACACACGATATCCCCACATTTAGCAATATCACAGATTTTGCGGAGTGTTTCTTTTCTGATGGTGTATGGTGATTAATGTAATCAATGCTTGTATTAGTAAAATGTTGAGCAAACTCTGCGCCACCCTGCTAGCAAGCAATAACTTCCAGTTATTGCTATGACCCCTGGGGTCATAACAGAAACTGGAAGTTTCTGTTTGCTAATGTAAAGTTGATGTAATTTATTAAAGACTCAATAAGTCGAGTATATGCTAAAAATTATTTAATGGTTATAGAGTAATATTTAAAAGGAGATTATTATGTATTTAAAAAGTGTTTCTATTGAAAATTTCAGGAAATTTCGTAATAAAGATAATGTTATCGAATTTATTGATGCTAATGATTATAAGAAAAATTCAGAAAATGGAAATATTAATATAGCACCTATAACAACACTGATTATTGGAAAAAATAATAGTGGAAAAACAACTGTAATTGAGGCTTTAAATAAGTTAATAAATGATTCAACATTTAAAGCAACAGATTTTAATTTTACTTATTTAAAGGAATTACTTGAATTGTATAAAGATGAGTATTTAGATAATGAAGATATAAAATTACCATTTTTAAGATTTGTTATTACAGTTGGAATTGATAATAATGAAGAAGATTTTTTAACAAATATCATTCCATTTATGTCTCTAGAAGATACATACAAATCAAAAGTGGATATTATTGTAAAATGGGAAGTTAAAGATAAAGCATTATTTATCAAGGATATAAAATCTTTTAATAAAAAAAATTTTAAAGATCAACGATTTGACAGATTTTTAGAATTAATAAATAAAACTGAATTTGAAATGGCATACTACAATTCAAATGAAGAAAAAAGAAAAAACTTTGCATTAAAAAAATTGATGCAATTAACTTCAATTAAAGCAAATAATATTAGCAACAATAGCTGTTTATCAGAAGCTTTTCGGAAGATTATTGAATATAGATATAAAGAGGTTGTTGAGGATAATATAGTTGATGCGTTAGATGATGAAATTATCGGTATTAATGAAAAGTTAACATTGAATATGACTGAACATCATACAAAAAGCATTAATGATTCCTTAAGCAAAGTTGTAATAAATGAAAAATGTCAGATTTTGCTGAAGTCAGATTTGGATTTCTCAAAGCTAATTAAGAATGTAATTAAATACGAATATGTAGAAGGAGATAATAATATACCTGAACAACAATTTGGACTAGGTTACACTAATTTAATGATGATAATTGCAGACATTATTACATATATGGAAAAGTATCCAGAAACATCTTTTAACAGCCAAGTGAATCTAATCTCTATAGAAGAGCCAGAAACTTTTATGCATCCACAAATGCAAGAGCAGTTTATTAAAAATATTAATGAAATGATATCTTCTCTATTAAAAGAAAAAAATAAACATGTAAATAGCCAAATAATTATAACAACTCATTCGGCTCATATACTTAATAGTAAAATACATGCAGGTGAAACATTTAATAATATTAATTATATAACAAGCATTAAAGGATGCTCTAAAGCAATATGTTTAAATGATGACGTTATTGTGCCTACTAAAGAAGTAGTTAAAACAGACAAATCAACTGAAGGAGTAGAAGAAGCTGAAGAAGAAGCAGCAGCAGAAATAGCTGAAGATTCAAGGATGCAAAAACTAAAATTTTTGAGAAAACACATTAAGTATAAAGTTCCAGAATTATTTTTTGCGGACGCTATTATTTTTGTTGAAGGGATAACAGAATATACAGTATTACAATATTACATAGATAAAAATGAGAAACTTAATAAGTATTATATCTCAGTTATTTTGGTGGATGGAGCTCATGCAAAAGTTTATGAAAATCTTATTAATGTTTTGGGAGTTCCAACATTGATTGTTACAGATATTGATATAAAACGAGAAAAATGGGAGAAGGGAGAAAAGGAAAAGCAGAAAAAAATAAAATATTTGCAAATGGATTCAACTAAATTAGGAAAAAGAGTAACAACTAATGAAACTCTTAATCATTTTTATGGGACAAATATTGTTAGTGAAATAATGGAATCAGGTTTCAAGGAAATATCTAATTTGATAATAACTTATCAAAAAGACCCTATTAAAAACTATTATGCAACAAGCTTCGAGGAAGCATTTATATTGACAAACTCAGAAAACGCCATATTACAAAGTGTTTTATCCAAAGTGAAACCCAGTATATATAACGAAATAGTATCTAATGGTGGTGTAATTTTAAATTCGTTTATGTTGCAAAGAAAATTATCTTCGTCTAAGAGCGATTTTGCTAATACACTTTTATATGAAATTTTACTATGTGATGATGATACTAATAATCCAAAGTTACCTCAATACATAGAAGATGGATTAAAGTTTTTAGAGAAAAAATTGGGGGGGAATTAGATGAATACAAAGGATTTATCAATTTCACCTAAGAATAAAAAAAGAGAAGAGGAGATTTTTAAAAAAATTTGTGAATGTATTGATAGAAAAAAAAGTATGGTGTTTGATGCAGGGGCTGGATCTGGTAAAACATATTCTTTGATACAATCATTAAACTATATTATAACTATATATGGTAAAACTTTAAAAGAACACAATCAGAAAGTGTTATGCATTACATACACCAACGTTGCAGCAGCTGAAATTAAAGAAAGACTTGGGAATACCAGTATAGTTGAAGTGTCAACGATACATGATTGTGTTTGGAGAATCATAAGTCCTTATCAAAAACAACTAATTAAAATTCATCAGAAAAAAATACGAGATCAAATTAAAAATTTAGAAAATGATTTGTTAATAGAAAGATGGGCAGAAAAATATAGAGATTTATCAAAAGAACAGAAAGAACAATTGAGTAATATGATGAATGATAAAAAACAAGTATACTATAAACATAAAAATAATAAAGCTGCTGAATTTAAAGGCTCTTTGCCGGAGATTACAAAAACATTTCCTAATATTATTAGTAATTTAACAAATTTTAAAAGAATAATTGATAGCATATTTAAAATTCAAAAATATCAAGAAACACTTCAAAGAATTTTGATAGGAGAAAAGAAATTTAAAAAAGTAGAATATGATGTACGATATAATAATGATAAGCTTGAGAATATGAAGATTAGTCACGATACATTGCTAGAGTATACAAATAAAATTATTGACCAAAATGATTTATTAAAGCAAATTATTTGTGATTTATATCCATTTATTTTAGTAGATGAGTATCAAGATACAGATTGCAAAGTTGTAGAAACATTAAACTTTTTAGATGAATATTCTCAGCAAATAAAACATGATATATTTGTAGGGTATTTTGGAGATATAAAACAAAATATTTATGGTACTGGTGTTGGAATTAAATTTTCTAGTTATCATAAAAATTTGGATAGAGTAGAGAAAAGATTCAACAGAAGATCTGCAAAAGAAATTATTACCGTAGCTAATAAAATTAGAAATGATGATTTAGAGCAAGAAACAATATATGATGATTTCCCAATAGGTAGTGTTTCTTTTTATAATATGAATATAGATAGGCAAGATTTTATTAAAACTCACATTAATAAGTGGGAAATTACGAAAAAAAACAAGTTGCATTGCTTTGAATTAACCAATGAGCTTGCAGCTAAACAAAGCGGCTTTGCTAATATTTATGATTTTTTTAAAAATTCATCATGGTATAAAAGAGGAAAGAATTATGAACTTTTACGCGAGCACATTTTAAGTTTAGACTCAAAAAAATTAGGAGAAGTTCAAAGTTTATTGTTTAGAATAATGGATTTTAGATATAAGGTTAATCATGATGAAACAATGGTTCAAGATATTCTTGGAAAGGGAGTATTACAATATATCACCATAACCAGGTTAAGAAATTTGATTGCCAAATTGAAAAATATTAAAGGCGATACATTAAGAACTTATATTGAAAGTATGTTTAATCAATATAATAAGGGAGATGAAGAATATTATGAATGTTTGCATTATATATTAGATATTGAAAATGGATCCTATATTGAAATTGAAAGTTTCATTTTAAATAAACTTTTTTTATTTAATGAACAAGAGGAACAAACGGATGAGTATATTAAAGAAAGTAAAGATAAAGTAATAAAATTTTTAGAAATGGATATAGAAGAATTTAATATGTGGTATGAGTACATTTCAGATAGAAATACTAATAGTGTTATATATCATACATATCATGGAACTAAGGGTTTGGAGTTTGAAAATGTTATTATCTTTATGAATGCTAAGTTTGGCAGAGATAATGAATATTTTAGCAGGTTATTAAAAGTTATGTCTTTAAAAGATGAAGTTAAACAAGATACGAAGATAGAGGAGGCAAGAAATTTACTTTATGTTGCAGTGACACGGGCTACTTTAAATTTGAGTATATTATATTTTGAGGATGTATCTGAATTTAGAGAACAGATTGAAAATGTATTTGGCAGTATAAAATATAAACTTTAGTTTGTTGTGTTTATGGGAACAATTTTCATTGATAATGCTAACTATTTGATATGTCTAGAGCTATAAATACTGAGAAAAAGCGACTTTGATTTACAAAAAAGTATAAATTGAATAAAAGATAAGAAAATCAGTAACTAATGCAAAGAAAAAATATTCGCTTAGGAGTTGATAAAGGGTACCATATCATATATAATATAGGGTTTTGAGTAGAATTCAATTTCCCATTATTCATATAACTCCAATAAAAAATCTTAGAAAATTTAAATTCCTGTTCAACATATAAATATCCCCTGGTGGGCGGGTGGCGTGATTTAATTCAATTATAGACAAGCCAAGGATGGCTTGTCTATAATGTCCTATTTGATTACCCTAGAGGAATACTTACAAGGGGTGGAACTGCCTTGCTGCTCAGGAGTTATGGACATGTCTTTTTAACGCATGTCCATGAGGAGTGAAGCTGGAAGCAAGTCCACCCCACACGCACTCTGCCGGGTACCAAAATAAAGGACTAGCTAAAGTTGTGCAGCTCTTATAGGGTAGAAGGCTCGGAATTAAGGGAGAGACTTTTACCCTATAAGAGATGCTAGACAGGAGCCTGTACTTTTTTGGGTGGCAGTTAAAGTGCCAGTAAGTGAAATAATAGGTATAGTAGTATTAACTATAAAGTAAATAAAAAGATTTATAGTATTATTGTATAATTATTGTTTTTAGTTGATTATGTCTGTGGAGGTGATGAGTTTGGTAACATTCGGTGAAAGGCTAAGAAGTGAAAGAACTAGGAAAAATATATCTCTAGAGGAATTAGCAAAAGAACTTAATACTACTAAAGCTACAATAAGTAGGTATGAAAATAATCTAAGGGAACCTAAAATTGAATTTATTAAACAAATTGCCGATTATTTTAATTGTTCTACTGATTACCTCCTTGGTAGGATATATAATAGAGATGGAATTATTGTTAAAGATAAATTAAGTTCTGATGATTCACAAACACAAGTACAGAAATATGCTTATCCAGATGGTTTAACTTATGAGCAAGTAATAGAAATATTAAATAGTTTAAAAAAAGTAGGATTTCAGTGGAACAACAAAATTTAATTCATGTTTATATAGAGTTGGTTTAATTAGGGTTAATATAAATAAATAAAGTGACAATATTTACTCAGGTTGGACTAGCTTTTGTGACAAGTTATTGTGACAGGAAAGCTTGTCCGACCTGTAGCCCTATAGGAATACCCTAGAAAAGACCACAAAGGAATACCTAGCTGATGCAATTTTAACCTGGAGAGTAGCGGAGGGTTATATTTGCATGAGCGGAGATAGGACCAATGAGGAATACTAGAGGAGATTAATGCGTGAAAAGTGAAAGCTTTTGACGCAGATTTTTAATATGAATGATATTACTGTTACATCAATAAATGAGTACAATAGATTTAAAAGATTTATTAATCAATATATTGAGAGTAGTATTTGAAATTTTACAATTAACTTGAAGAATTATTGCAGAGCACCTTAGAATTCTATGATCAATTAGAAAACATGTTGTGAAAAAAGACCTGTTTAAATTAATATCTTATTAGGCTATAATATAATTAAGGATATTATTTATTGGAGGAGTGTTATGAAAAAAATAGATGAAAAAAGTAATTTATATGACCAATTCTTACAATATTCATATAAAGACTTAAAAGAATTATTTAAAAAAGCAAAAACAAAAGAAGAACAAGATTTTTATATTACTTTATCTAATATAGTATTACAAAAAGAACAAGAAAGAATAATAGAGGAAGCTTAATGACTACCTATACTATATTTGCTGGTGTTAATGGTGCAGGTAAAACATCCATATATAAGTCTATTTATTATGAAGAAAATAAGGGTGAGAAAAGAATAAATACTGATGAAATGGTAGCAATAATAGGTTCGTGGAGAGATAATAATCTTCAAGTAAAATGCGCCAGAGAAGCAGTAAAGCTAATAAATTACTATATTAAAAATGATATATCATTTAATCAAGAAACTACTCTTTCAGGTAAAAGTATTATTAAAAATATAAAAAAAGCAAAAGAAAAAGGTTTCTATATAGTAATGAATTATATTGGTGTAGATAATCCAGAGATTGCTAAAGAAAGAGTTAAAATTAGAGTTTCTAAGGGCGGACATGGAATTCCAGAAGAAACTATAGAAAGAAGATATTATGAATCCTTAGATAATTTAAAGAAAGTATTAGATATATGTGATGAAATAAATATATATGACAATACAAATAGATTCAAAGAGATAGCTTATATAGCTAATGGAACAATTAGATGGAAAGGTAATATTATGCCTAAATGGAGCCAGGAAATTTTGAGAAAATAATACAAAACAGCAAGTATACTCTTAATATAAAAAGTTACTTGCTGTTTTTCTTAAAGTCATAAAAAAATCTTATAGCAGCATCCACAATATCATTATATTTTATGTATGGATCATCATATATAAAAACCTTAAGCTCCTGCAGCATTTTAACTGTGGAAGGTCTTAGGCTGTAGCTTCTTTTTACTGTAAGGGCTTCTTCAACAGTTTCCTTTGAATTTATGTCTAATTTTTCTGCATCTTCATCCTCTACATTTACATTTAACACAGGTGTATTATTGGAGTTGAAGCTAAACTGCTTCTCCACTTTAGCATTAGAAAGGTCAATATCGCCACCCATTAGTATCTCGGTTCCGTCAGCATCAAAGGCAATATTATCTTTTACAATTTCCACTTCACTGCTGGATAATTCTTCAACAGAATCTTTATTTTTAGCTTTTTTACTTCTTAAATTCTTAGATTCCTTAATTCCAAAATTCTTAAATTCTTTACTTTCTAAATTTTTATTTTCCTTAGCCAAGGATACCCCTCCCTCTATGTATTCTATAAAAATAAGCTGCAGAGCAGCTCATTTTTATATTTCTAGTTCTTGGTTTGTTGTTATTACAACTCCAGCAGAGTCTTTAACCTTTAAATCACCAGATGATGTTATGAAAATGTTTTTTTCAATTATAGCATCCATGGCATCAGATACCTCAGCAGCATCTAAATCTTCTTTTACATCCTTAACTCGTACTACAGATTTCTTACCACCAGCAGTCAAGAAATTCATTACTAATACTCTCATTTACTACACCTCCTACATATTAGTTAAAAGATTTTCATTTTCTTTGAAGATTTCAGTAGCAGGATCTTCAAGAAATTTTGATACAGCAGTTGCTACTACAAAAACATCTTCATCAGTAGCAGTAGGTTTTAATTTAGTAAGTCTTTGTTTCCTGTAGAGCTCCTTACCTTTTTCGTCCTGTCCAAAGTGGTATTTGATTGCTACATCACTTTTTACAAGTGTTGATTTAGCCATAATAACAGCCCCTTTCTTTTTAATTTCAAACTTATATATGCTTTTATAGGAAAAAGTGCTAAAAAATAACTGCAAGCTGCAGTTATTTTAGTTTTAATATTTGATTTGGATAAATAATGTCTGAGGATAAACTATTTAGTTTTTTTAATCCAGCCACACTTAAATTATGTTTTCTGGATATAGCCCATAAAGTATCGTCTTTTTTTACAGTATAGGTTAAAGAGGAGGAGTTTAAAGCAGCATTTTTTATTTCATTTAATGGATAGTTAGTTCCAGGACAGTCTGTTGAACCAAGTTCCTTATGACCTTTAATTATTTTAATATTATATTTGCTGCATAAGTATTTACAAAGTTCTATTACAGATTGTTTTTGCGAATTAGGCATACATTCCTTCATATAGTCTCCTTGAACACAGATGCCTAGAGTATAATGATTATGGTGAAGACAGTGAGCACCAGTCATGTTTTCAGGCCTTCCCCTAAATATGTTACCATTCTTATCTATGAAGAAATGATATCCTATGCCACTCCAGTGTCTTTCATTTTTGTGAAAGTCATGCACATCAAATACATTCCAAGTTTTATGTTGAGCATGATGGAGCACAATTGCTTCCGTTGAAGCTCTATGATCTAGTGGTCCAAAAGACAAGTTTGTTTCTATAATTCTCATAATTACACCTTCTCTATTTTAGATTTTTATAAGACACCATTTCTTTTATATCTTCTACATCTTTTTTTACATCCTCAACTATGTTGAATTTTTCTGTAAGCTTCTCTATTATGTCTTGATAGTTCTTCTCACGTTCTTCTTGCTTCAAGTCTCTTTTTTCCTGAGCTTTTAATATATAAAAAATAAGTGCAACTGATAGAGCTGCCCATATTCCTTGTGATGAAGCTAGTTTTAAAAGTTCATTTTCCACAAGAACACCTCCTCAAATTTAAGAATTTTTATTTTAAACTTATATATGGAGTTTGGGCAAGGAGTGCGAAGTAATAATAAAAGTTTTGGGTGAGATTTATAAATTAGGGTTGAGAGTGAGATTTGAAATTCAATCTAAGATTTAAAAATATACTTGTTGCTGTAATTGGTTAAATTTTTTCAAAAATATAATAAAAATTGTTAATAAATATGAAATATTAAACAATAAGTTACATTAATTGGTATATAATATAATAAAGAAAATATATAAAGGTGGTGTTTCTTTGGAAGATATAATCCGAAAAGCTAAACTTGGAGATAAAAAATCTGTTGAGTGGATAATAAACAAATATAAGAATTATATATTTAAGAAAGCATGGCAGCTTAAAATACCAGGATATAATTTGGATGATTTAGTTCAGCATGGGTATCTTTCAATTATAAAAGCAATACATATGTACAAGCTTGGTAGCAGGTCCTACAATGGTTATTTTATAAATTCCATTGATAAAAACTTTTATGCTCTCTTAAAGGGAAAGATAAAGCATTACAGAGAAGTGCCTGATGAAAATATAATGAATAGGGATGAGCAGTATGATTTTACACTGGAAGATGAAGTTATAGCTTATGAGGAAGCATTGAAGCTTAGAGCTGAATTAGAGAAGTTAGCTCCAGAAGAAAGAGAAGTTATTGAGAAGCACTACCTAATGGAGAAGAGCTATAGGGAAATAGCAGCTGATATTGATAAAACTGTTTCACAGGTGAGGTATTTGAGGAATAAGGGGATTGAGAAGTTGAAGGAAGAGTATAAAGATAAAGAGGATAAGTGAGAATATTTTTAGTGCAAATTAAAAAGAATAAGATGAAAAATAACTCTAGGTGTTAGGCTTAGGGTTATTTTTTAAATTGGGAAATATGTATTGTTTTGTTATAATAGGGTTTAATACGGTATAATTTGATATGGTGTGATGTTGCAGTGGAATAATATATAACCTTAATGGCTTTATAAGGAGGGGATTTTTTTGAATGATAAAACTAAACTATTAATAGTTATATTTTTAATTATACTATATGTAATTTTAGATATAGTGTATAAAAAAACAAGTTTAGTATGGGTGAATCACTTAAAATTTATAGTTGTATTACTTGAAGGTGTTATGGCTATATATAATTTATATAAATATAAGCAGTAATACTTATGACAATAGTTTATAATATATTTAAATTATGGATAAAGTTAATAATCAAGGTAGTTACTAAGACACAACATAAAGAAATTGTGTAGGAAATATATATTAAACATGGAGGGGTTTTTATGAATATTTGCATAGTTGAGAAAGACATAACAGAAATTGAACTTATAAAGCCATTATGGGAACAACTTAATTCCATTCATCTTGATAAATCAGTTTATTTTAAGAATAAATATGAGAAATTTACCTTCAAAAAAAGAATAGACTCTATTTATGAAAAGGCACAAAACGGTGTTATAAAACTTGATATACTTTTAGATAAGGATACTGGGAATTATATAGGGTATTGTTTAAGTTCAATTGAAGATAATTTAGGAGAAATAGAATCTATATATATTGAAAATCAGTATCGTAAGTTTAGATTAGGTGACAAACTTATGAAGAATGCTTTGAATTGGTTTGAATCAAAGTCAATAACAAATATTGAAATTAATGTAGTTTATGCAAATGATGAAGCATTGCCTTTTTATGAACGATATGGATTTCATGTTGGAAATTATATTTTAAAAAGAAACTAATATTTAAGACAGATTTGCAAAATATTGTACATAATAAATGAATGCAAACTTTTGAATAAGATATTACATTCGCTGAAATGTAAAGGGCTGACACTAATTTGGTGTTAAGCTCTTTTTATATTGTTGATTTTGAATGTATAGTTTTACAAGTATATAAAGCAAAATTTAGTTCAGCATGGGTATCTTTCAATTATAAAAGCAATACATATGTACAAGCTTGGCAGTAAGTCCTATAATGGTTATTTTATAAATTCAATTGATAAAAATTTTTATGCTCTTTTAAAGGGAAAGATAAAGCACTACAGAGAAGTGCCTGACGAAAATATAATGAATAGGGAAGAGCAGTATGATTTTACACTGGAAGATGAAGTTATAGCTTATGAGGAAGTATTAAAACTTAGAACTGAGTTAGAGAAGTTAGCTCCAGAAGAAAGAGAAGTTATTGAGAAGCACTACATAATGGAGAAGAGTTATAAGGAAATAGCAGCTGATATAGATAAAACAGCTTCACAGGTGAGATATTTGAGAAATAAAGGGATTGAGAAGTTGAAGGAAGAATATAAAGATGAGGATGAGAAGTGAAATTATTTTTAGTGAAAATTAAAAAGAATGAGATGAGAAATAACTCTAGGTGCATTGTGCTTAGGGTTATTTTCATCAGGAAAATATGTATTGTTTTGTTATAATAAGGGTTAGTATGATATAATTTGATATGAAATGATGTTGCAACATATAAAGAAAGTGTGCCGAAATGTACTATGATGAATTTGCAGAATATAGCATAATTAATGTCTATTAGGTGTGGTGAGAAATACCACATAAGGACAAGGAGGGATGAGTAAAGTTGTCATATAATGAAATTTATTATACGCAAAATTATAATACATTCGATGAATGGTTAAAGCTTGTTATAAAGAAAGAAAAGGTATACCCTTGTTGTAGAATACCCTATGAAGAATGGGTCGAAGAATATATTGCAGATATAAAAAACAAATCAATAGAAGAAGTTAAAAACTTATTAAGGTGTTTATTAATGCCAGTAAATAGAAAGTTAGATTTAATGAATTATGAGTCTTATGTGTGTATGAAAAATTCAAACGATAATAAACTGATTAAGACGGCAATTGATATGTCACATATTGAACAGTATAAAAGAATTGAAAACCAGCAAGATGCATGGGAAGGATTAACATGGGTATTACAATTACTACCATTTAGTCCATATAAGGCAATCAAGGCACTAAACTCCTATTTAGAAGCAGAAGTTTGTTATATGCCTGACGATAGAATTATTGGAATAAATCAGTGTATAGCAATAATTGAGGGGAAATTCATATATACAAATGAAGGATTAGAAAATTCTATATTGCAGTTGAAGCCAAGGGAGTTTGAGTGGTTGATAGAAATACTATATAAACATCTTAGATATGAAACAATATTAACTCCAGCAACAAGAGATGGTGGGAAAGATATTATAGCACGAATAGATAGAGAAGATTGTAAAGAAAAGGTTTATGTAGAATGTAAGCTCTATAAAACTACGAAGTTAACTAATGAGAATGTTACATCTTTTGCTTATAGAGTTATTAAAGATAATATACATAGGGGTGTGTTATTCTGTACTGGATATGTAAATAAAAAGTTGAGAGAATTAGATTCTCGTATTCAAATATGGACATTAGAAGAAATTATAGTATTGTTAAATGCACATATTGGAAGTGACTGGGATAAAAGATTAGAGCTGTTAATTGGAAATCAAAGAATAAAGTATAAAAAATAGATATATGTGATAATAATTCAACTTTTTATTATCCATAATTATATAAAAAATTTGTTGCGTAATAGTAAAAGACTTCGGAGAAACTGGCAATAAAAATTTTATATAATCAAAAAAGTTCCAGTAGTTTTAAGGAGGAAGTATATGTCTCATGTTGCATTTGATTTTTTAAGTGAGAGTTTTCTTTTTGATGAAAATAATCTAAATAATTTTTTTAGAAAATTTACTGATTTAGATTTAAAAAAAGAACTAAATAAATATAGAGAATATATTATAAATAATATTGATGATGTTTTACTAGAATGTAAAGATAATCATGAGAATACATCTGTATTGTCTCAAATCTTTAATTCTAAAATGATAAGTATAGACATGCTAAAGCAGAGTAGTTTGTATATTCATAAATTTATTTTAGATGATCCTATTTTTAAGGTTACAAATGATTACCAAACCAATGAATTGAAAAATACTATGAACGCATATTTAGGAATGAGCGCAGATATTAAAGTAAATAGGAAAGATTTGGTTCATAAAATTAAGTATATGAAAAATCTTAGTTATGCGGTATATTCAGATTATATAAAATTTATACCTGGAAGCTATTTGAATGAACCACCTAAAGAAATACCGTTGAGATATTCAGATAATTATTTTGCTGAACTTAGAAATGAAAATATAAGAAAATTTTTTTATGATAATATAACTATTTCTCCAATGAAAAAAACAGAAGAAGGACTTATTGTATTACCTTCAAAAAAACTTGAACCTTGTCGAGAAATTTTTATGGAGTTAAAAGATCATCCTGGACATCCTGGATATTTTTATATGTTATTTGAACAAAAGATGGTCTCAATGAATGATAAAACAAGAGAAGTTGTTTTTCAAAATTATTTGCCAGAGAGTCCTCCGGATAAACCTTACTTTGAAGCTTGGGTATATCAAAGCCTAAATCAAGTTGCTGATAGATTTTGTTCTAATTTAGAAACAGAAATTTTATTAGCTAATAAATTAAATATTATGTACTTAACAGAATCTAATTTTGTAGATAAGCTTTTAAAGCTTGAATATAAACAGTCACAAAGACAATCAGATATTAGAAAAGTGCACACAGCAAATAACTTATTAAAACTTAAAGTACCAATCATTGAAGAGCGTTCATTAAATGAAATTTTAGAAATAAGAAATAAAGAGGGAGAAGCTTTTGAAGTATTTCGAAATGATATTGAAAATAAGCTTAGTGAACTTAGAACAGTTAAAGAACAAACAATTATAGATTCGAAATTAAAAAGTATAAGCTATGAATTAGAAGAAGGAAGTCTTAAGCAAATAAATAAAAGCATAAAATCCTTAAGAAAATCATTAATAAGAAATTCAACAGTTATTTTAGGTAGTTTAGCTTGGAATTTAATAACTAGTGATTTGAATATCTTAGCAACAGGACTAGCTTTACAGCAAGGATATGTAACTTATAAAGAGTATAAAGACTCTATAAAAAATAACCCTGCTTATTTTCTTTTAAAAGTAGATAAACAGAAACAATATAAAGAATTTTTATAAAAATCAGTTAAAAGTGTATTATTTATTGTTAGTTTTAAAGAAGTAGAGTCAAGGACATAGTTTTTTAAAATTTGGAATTATTATTTATTGAATTTTTATTTAAATGAAGATTGAAATGCTGGTAAATAGATATTTTTTAGTTTAAACTAAAAAATATCTAAGTATAAATAATAAATAATACACAATTATATATTATTTATAACACAAGTAAAGCAGTACTTTCAAAATACAAGTACTGCTTTATACTTAGGAGAAAAAACTTAAATTTATTTATTAATTTTTTATAGGGTTAAGAGATTTCCCGAATAATTATTCGGGGTCACTTATGTTTGTAATAATAATTAAAACATAAGGATTAAGTGGAAAAGGTATAATAATTGTAATTTTACACTTTCTAGGTCTCTTAAACAATTTTGACATAAGTATTTCTCTAACAATATTTGGTTTATATTAGAATTTTAAAGAATAATTATTCTTTAGAATAATTATATGAGAAATATAAAAAAATTACAGTAGAAAATTATTGTTTAATGTTGAATTAATAAATAATATAGTTATATATAATAGGAGAAAATTATGGTATTTAATTTATTAGGAAATGCAATAGATTCTTTAGAGTCAGCAACTAAATTTTATTCAAAATACATATTAGAGAGAAAATATAAATATTTAAAATTAAGCATAATTTGTTTACATAATAGTATCGAGTTATTTAGTAAGAAAGTATTATATGAAAAAAATGAATCACTTATATTTGAAAATACATCTAAAGAATTTTTAAGATATTCAAAGAGAAGGAAAGATGAAAGAAAATTATCATTTAAAGAATATCTAGGGCTAAAATTTATATTTAGAAATTTAGATGTGAGAACTATTAACTATACAAAATGTATTAGAAAATTAAAATGTGTATTTAAGGAAGATGAGTTTAAGAAAGAATATGTACAAATAATGTACGATATTAATAAATTGAGAAATAACATAATTCATTTTACGATAAATAATACTGATGATGTATATATGGTATTAGAAATTATAAATAGATGTTTTGAGTTAATAATTGAATTTTTTTATCCACTAATAGAAGGTAAGATAGAACATATATCACAAAAAAACAGTTTAAAAGAATTGAGACATGACATTTCATGGCTTCTTGAAGAAGCAAGTGAATTAAGTCAAAATATATTCAATATATGGCACTGGTGTTTTTATGAAGAATTACATAATCTGTTTGAAAAAGCTTTAAAAGATAAAGAGATTGTTAAGTTAATTAATAAAAATAATGTAACTTATGAATTGAATAGATTAACTGATGATATGGATTATGTGGAATTAACATTAGATTCGGAAAAGGATTACATATGTTATGAAACAGTAATTAATCCATATTTGCAAGCTATAGCTATAACTGATATTTGTAGTGATAATGGACCTATTTATGCAGTAATTGATTTAAAAATAAAAGGTGATATTTATATTTTTAAACAACCAATATATATAAATTTTTTAAAATCAAATAAAAGATTTTGGCATGAAAATAATAAATTATACAAGAAAGAATTAGTAGATAAACTGTCAGTAGAAAGTATAAAAAAACTTATTGAAAAAATAATTAAATAATAAAGTGTTTTAAAAATTATCTTTATCAATTAGTGGAGTGAAAAATAATTTATTAGTTATTATGTGCTTAACTATATTGGCATTATAGGAGGAATTTGCATATGGATAAGGAAGTATTTAATCTAATGAATATTTTTGAAGGTTATGTGAGAAATTATAGAAGACTAAATTTGTATCAAGCTAATAATCGTTCTATGTTTACAAAAAAAGAGATAGATTATTTTACACAATTGGGAGAAATGTTAGGATACTTTTCTTTTGTAGAAGATACAAAACCTAATAAAGATTATGGGCGTTCAAGACCAATGGATTTAGCATGGTGGAAGTCAGATGAAAGAATTGATAAAGAATGTTTTACTAAATTAGTTTTACATTTAGAAAGAGAAAATTTATGGAATAAAGATATAGAAACTTTAGATAAACTATTTTGTAAAACAGAAGAAAAATATATTCCTACCAATGTTATTGGAATACAAAATGTAGAAAGTGTTTCAAGAATTAAATATCTTAATGGTATTGTTACTGAGAGAAATAATAAGCAGCATTCAAATGTACTAATGGTTTATCGTTTTTATGATGAAGATATAAAATTTGATAGAGTTTGGGCATATTATTTTTCAGAAAATGAATTAGTAGAAGAAAGAAAGGCAATTTGTAAAATAGATGATATGGGATATTGGTCAATGTGTTTTGAAGAAGAATATCAACATGAATTAAGGTAAATTATAAAGAATTATTTTAAAATTTTGATATAATGTTTTATATAAAATAGGAGAAGACGTGCCAACACCTCTGCTCCTAAAGAATGAAATCGGAAATTAAAAAATCCTCACCATGCAAAAACCGCATCGTAAGCCTTTTTTAATCTATAATCGGCTGCGCCTAATGTGGAAGTCGGAAGCCGGTCCATTTTTTCAGAAAAACCCTTCAAAAATAGACTGGCTTTCCACTTCCACTTGAAAAGAAAAAGGAATAGGATAGAAAATGGACAAGCTTTAAATCTGTTGTTAGAGGTTATTAATTTCAAATTTTTATTAGCAGATATAAAGCATGTCCATTTTCGATTAATCCGCCCATGAGCGTTGTTCTCACTAAGAGCTGGCAGAGCCAGCTCTTAGTTTATGTTCAGCTGCAGCTTATAATGTTAGAGTAAATTCTAGTTGTAGAGGTAAATTAAATAAACAAAAATTTTAAAAATAATTATATAGTAGATATGGTATTAGTAGTAGTATTATTGTTATTAGTAATGTATATACTAACTCTTCAGGCGCTAAACCCTGTCACCCAACAAACTTCATTGTTTTGCTGAGAAGTACTAGAGCTCTATAAGTCTTTCATACCTTCAAGCCTTCTACAGCTCAAGTACATCTAAACCCTCCAATTTGTTTTTGTGGGTACCCGACAGAGCGCAGGGTCAGGGTGGACATGCTTCCAGCTCCAAATAGCAGGTACAAGCATTGAAAAGTCATGTCCCTACTTTTGGGCAGCAAGGCAAGTCCACCCTTTCTTAGTATTCCTTTGGGGTCCTTCTTCAGGTATTCCTCTAGGGTCCATCAAATAGGAAATTATAGTTCTACATTCCTTGGACAAACCATAACAAGCTCCAGTAAGTGTAGGGCTTGCAAGTTTTGTCCAAGGAGCTGTAGAATATAATAATGTTTATATCCCACCCACCAGCCCTTTTTATAATATATATGGTATAATATGTATTAAAATAGTTTATTTAGTATATATTTGTATTAATTTGCTTATCAAACAATATATTTAAAAATTAAAAATTTAATAAATTAGATATTAATGTACTGAAATAGTAATGTGAAAACTGATTATTGACCAAGACAATAAAAAGAACTATAATATAATTATATTGACTAAGACAATATAAGGGGTTGGTTAATTGATTGGTTTAGAATACATATTGAGTTTATATAATATGCAGCATATAGAGCTTGCGGAAAAACTGGGAATAAAAAAACAAAATATTAATATGTGGATTAAAGGGAAGCAAAATATACCTAAAAAATATCTCCCTGTATTAGAAGGATTGTTTGGAATAAAGCAAGAATATTTCATGAAAAAATTAAATGAAATAGAGAAGCTTGAGATACAGAAAGAAAAATTAAAAAAAGATTTAAAACCAGTAATAAAGAAGCATGAGCAGCAGTTTCTTATTGGTGAAGTAAATGATCTTGTGGAAGTTCCTATATATGATAAAGAAGAAATCAATACAATGGAGAGAACAATAGAAAAAGCTAAACTTATATCTAAATTTAAGGAAGCTATGGATGTTGTAGATGATAATCCTTATATGGATACTTACAAATTAATAGTTGAACTTATGGAAAAGGCTCAGCATGAGGCTCTTGTTCATAAAACCATAGAGGCATTAGGGCATTATTTTGAAATATTGCCTGATTGGGTATCTACAGGTCCAGAGCAGGATGAGTTTGAAAGTGAAATATTTGAAGTATTTGATGATAATAATTTTTAATTTTGAGGAGCACAAAGATTAATAATTTTTGTGTACAGCATAAGGAATACAAGGAGGAATAAAAATGGCAACAGCAAACATTGGATTTGAAGAAACCCTATGGAAAGCAGCAGATAAGTTAAGAGGAAGTATGGATTCAGGTGAATACAAGCATGTGGTATTAGGACTTATATTTGTTAAATATATATCAGATAAATTTGAAACAAAGTATAATGAGCTTTTGGAAGAAGGAGAAGGTTTTGAAGAGGACAGAGATGAATATACTTTTGAAAATATATTCTGGGTACCAAAAGAAGCAAGATGGGATTATATAAGAGATAACGCTAAAGATCCTAAAATAGGTCAAATAATAGATGATGCAATGATTTTGATAGAAAAGGAAAATCCAACACTGAAGGGAGTTCTTGATAAAAGATATGCAAGACCAGAACTTGATAAAAGAAGACTTGGAGAGCTTATAGATTTAATATCAACTATTAAGCTGCATCAAAATGGAGAGAAAGATCTTTTAGGTAGAGTATATGAATATTTCTTAGGTCAATTTGCAAGCTCAGAAGGTAAAGGCGGTGGAGAATTCTATACACCAACTTCAGTAGTTAAAACTTTAGTTGAAATGATAGAACCATATGAAGGTAGAATTTACGACCCATGCTGTGGTTCAGGAGGTATGTTTATTCAAAGTGAAAAGTTCGTAGAGGAGCATCAAGGAAAAGTAGATAACCTTTCAATATATGGACAGGAATTAAACTCAACAACTTGGAAACTTTGCAGAATGAACCTTGCAATAAGAGGGTTGGATGGAAATATAGGACCACATCATGCTGATACATTCCATGATGATCTTCATAAGACCTTAAAGGCAGACTATATACTGGCTAATCCTCCATTCAATATAAGTGACTGGGGCGGAAATAAATTAACTGAAGATGCTAGATGGAAATATGGTACACCACCAGAAGGAAACGCAAACTACGCATGGCTTCAACATATGGTATATCACTTAGCACCAAATGGATGTGCAGGTATAGTTTTAGCAAATGGAGCATTAAGCTCAAATACTTCAAATGAAGGGGAAATAAGAAAAAATTTAGTTAATTCAAACTTAGTAGATGCAATAGTTGCATTACCAGATAAGCTATTCTATTCAACAGGTATTCCAGTATCTCTATGGATATTAAATAGAAATAAAAAAGATAATCCTAAATTTAGAAGTAGAGAAGATGAAATATTATTTATTGATGCAAGAAACTTAGGAACAATGGTTGATAGAAGACATAGAGAATTAAAAGATGAAGATATTAAAAGGATAGCAGAAACTTACCATAACTATAGAAATATAAATAGTAATTATGAAGATATTCAAGGATTTTGTAAAGCAGCAAAACTTGAAGAAGTAAGAGAACATGAATATGTATTAACTCCAGGTAGATATGTAGGAATAGAAGAAGTAGAAGATGATGGAGTACCTTTTGAAGAAAAGATGGAAGCTTTAACAAGTGAATTAGGAGAACTGTTTACTAAATCAAGACGATTAGAGGATGAGATTAGAAAGAATCTTGGAGGGATTGGGTATGAGTTCTAAGGAAGTTAAACATTTCGATGATGGTAGAATTAGTGAAGTATATAAAAGCATTAAACAAACTATAGATGAAGCACGCTCTAAGGTTTATTCTTCAGTAAATTTTTATATGGTTCAGGCTTATTGGAACATAGGAAGGCTAATATTTGAGGCACAAGACGGAAAAGAGAGAGCAGAATATGGAGAACAGCTGATAAAAAATTTATCAAAGGAATTAACAAAAGAATTTGGCAAAGGTTTTACACCAACCAATTTGAAAACTATGAGAAAGTTTTACATGGTATTTCAAAATAGTCACGCACTGCGTGACCAATTAAGTTGGACTCATTATAGACTGTTACTTAAGGTAGATGATAATAATAAAAGAGACTTTTATATAGATGAATGTATAAAAAGCAATTGGAGCACAAGACAACTAGAGAGGCAAATAAATTCCTTTTATTATGAACGGCTTTTATCAACTCAGGAGAGTAATAAAGAAGAAGTGAGAAATGAAATAAAAGAATTAGAGCCTTCAAAAAATATAAATGATATGGTGAAAGATCCTTATATATTAGAATTTTTAAATTTAAAAGAAAACAAAAAATTTCTAGAAAGAGACCTAGAGCAAGGATTAATAGATAACCTACAAGAGTTTTTATTAGAACTTGGAAAAGGATTTTCATTTGTAGGAAGACAAAGAAGAATAACAGCAGATGGTGAACATTTCTATGTAGATTTAGTTTTTTATAATTATTTGCTTAAATGTTTTGTTTTAATAGATTTAAAGCTAGGTAAACTAACTCATCAAGATATAGGACAAATGGATTTCTATGTTAGATATTACGAAAAAGAAGTAAAAGGTGAGGATGATAATCCAACAATAGGAATTATACTATGCTCTGAAAAGAACGAAACCATAGTTAAATATTCAATCCTAGAAGAAAGTAAACAAATATTTGCCTCAAAGTATATGCTATACATGCCAACGGAAGAAGAGTTGAAGAGAGAAATAAATAAGGATAGAGAGATACTAGAGCTTGAGGAAAGGATGCATGAAGATGAATAATAGAGAAATATTTGCCAAGTATAGACACCTAGAGGATGAGATTGGAAAGAATCTAGGAGGGGTTGGGTATGAGTTTTAGTGAGTGGAAAGAAGTTGAATTAGAAGAAGTAATTTCTTTTAACCCTAGGGAAAGTTTAAAAAAAGGAACCATAGCTAAGAAAATAGGAATGGATAAATTAGAACCTTTTAATAGAAAGATACAAGGTTTTGAAGAAACAGAATTTAAAAGTGGTACTAAATTTAGAAATGGAGATACTTTATTAGCAAGAATTACTCCATGTTTAGAAAATGGTAAAACAGCACAAGTACGAATATTAGATAAAAATGAAATTGGTTTTGGTTCTACAGAATTTATTGTTATGAGAGAAAAAGCAGATAAAACTATAAATGATTTTATTTATTATTTAGCAATTTCTAAGGAATTTAGAAATATAGCAATAAAATCAATGACAGGAACTTCCGGAAGACAGAGAGCACAAAAAGATGTGCTTGAAAAAACAGTCATGAAACTTCCAATAATTGAAGAACAAAAAGCCATAGCCCATATTCTTTCAATTCTAGATGAAAAAATGGAAATCAATAATCAAATCAATAAAAAACTAGAAGAAATGGCTCAAGCTATTTTCAAACAATGGTTTGTAGATTTTGAGTTTCCTAATGAAGAGGGAGAGCCTTATAAATCCAGCGGTGGAGAAATGGTAGAAAGTGAACTTGGTATGATTCCTAAGGGGTGGGAAGTAAGTAACATAGGCAACTTATGTGATGTTACATCAAGTAAAAGAATTTTTATGAAGGAGTATTCTGATAATGGAGTTCCATTTTATAGATCTAAAGAGGTAATTGAGAAAAGTAAAGGAAATAACATAAGCACAGAATTATTTATATCTAAAGAAAGATATGCTGAAATAAAAGAAAAATTTGGGGTGCCTAGTAAAAATGATATTTTATTAACATCAGTTGGAACGTTAGGCGTTTCTTATTTAGTAGGTGATGAAGAGTTTTATTTTAAAGATGGAAATTTGACATGGTTTAAAGATTTTAAAAATAAATGTTTTAATATATATATATTTAATTTTTTAATATCTTTAGAAGGAAAAAAAGCAATAGATTCAATTGCAATTGGATCAACACAAAAGGCATTAACTATTAATTCATTAAAACAAATTAAAATAATTAAACCTAGTATTGATATTATAAATAAATTTCATGAATTATCTAATCCAATAATAGAGGGGATTAGAATAAACATTAAAGAAAAGGAAAGATTAATGGCAATTAGAGATACTTTACTTCCCAAACTCATGTCAGGAGAAATAAGAGTACCATTAGATAATTGAGAGTGGAGAATGGAAAGTTGAGAATGAGAGACGAGTTTTTAACTCTCAACTTTCAACTCTCACTTCTCAACTAAAAAAAGGGGTGTTGTTTAATGAAATTTGGAATGCGAAAACCAAGTCTAAAGAAACGAATATCAGCAAGAACAAGTATCAAAAGGCAAATTGTTCACAGAGCAGGACTAAAAATGCCAAGAGGATATGGATGGCTGAGGAACCCTAAGAAGTACGTCTACAACAAGGTATATAATAAAACATCCTTTGATATTTTTAAATTTATAAAGAAACTGTTTAAATAATGGAGAATTATAAAGAACAATTGAGAATTGAAAATGAGAAATTGCCAAGGAACTTAACTTTCAACTCTCAATTTTCAATTCTCAATTCAAAAAGGGGGATATGCTTTGAGTTTATTTGAGAATTTTACAGAAGACTTACTAGAAGAAGCAGCCATAGAGATATTTCAGGAGATGGAGTACAGCTATGTTTTTGGTCCTGATATTGGACATGATGGGGATAAGCCAGAAAGAAATAATTATAGAGATGTAATATTAGAGCAAAGAGTTAGAGATGCTTTGTTTAATCTTAATAGGCATCTTCCAGAAGAAGCACTAGACGAAGCTTATAGAAAGATAATTACCTTTAATAGTCCAATATTAGAGGAAAATAATAAGGAATTTCACAAGCTTTTAGTTGAGGGGATAGATGTATCTTTTAGAAAAGATGGTCAACCTAAAACTGAAAAAGCTTATATTATAGATTTTAAAAATCCTAAAAAAAATGATTTTTTAGTAGCTAATCAGTTTACTATAATTGAAAATGAAGAAAGAAGACCTGATTTAATAGTATTTGTTAATGGTATTCCATTGGTGGTAATTGAATTAAAATCAGCTACGGATGAAAATGTTGGTATAGATGAAGCGTATAATCAAATACAAACTTATAAACAAGATATTCCCTCATTATTCAACTATAATGCTTTCTGTATTTTATCAGATGGAATAAATGCTAAGGCTGGAACTATAACTTCAGATGAAGAAAGATTCATGAACTGGAGAAGTATTGATGGGATTAATATTGAATCTTTAGATGTTCCACAGTATGAAGTTATGCTAAGAGGAATGCTTGAGAAAAATAGAATTCTAGATATAATAGAAAACTTTATATTATTTCATAAATCAAAAAAGAAAGATTATGATTTACAAGGAAACCAAATTGGTGAGCATGAAGTCATAATAAAAATATTAGCAGGTTATCATCAATATTTTGCAGTTAAGAAAGCTACAGAAAAAACTAAAATTGCAAGTAGTGAAGAGGGAGATAGAAAAATAGGGGTTATATGGCATACTCAGGGATCAGGTAAGAGCTTTTCCATGTTGTTTTATGCAGCCCAAATAGTTAAAGAACTTAATAACCCAACATTGGTTATATTAACAGATAGAAATGATTTAGATGATCAACTGTTTGGAACTTTTGCTAATTCAATTGGTATTTTAAGAGAATCACCAAAGCAAGCCAATGTAAGAAAATTAACAGAAGAACAAAAGAAAGCTAATATTAAAGCTAAAGATAACTCTAAAGAAGTAAATGGATTATTTGATTTGCTTAATGAGAGAGAATCTGGAGGAATTATATTTACTACTATTCAAAAATTTAAGCCAGAAGATGGGGAAATGCCAGTACTTACTGATAGAAGAAATGTTATTATAATTGCAGATGAAGCACATAGAAGTCAGTACGGATTAGAAGCAAAAACTGATACTAAAACAGGGGAAGTTAAGTATGGTTATGCCAAGTATTTAAGAGATGCACTTCCTAATGCTTCATTTATAGGTTTTACTGGTACACCAATAGAATTAGAAGATAAATCAACACCAGCAGTTTTTGGAGAATATATTGACGTTTATGATATGACAAGAGCTGTTGAAGATGAAGCAACTGTTAAAATATATTATGAAAATAGAATTATTAAGTTAGAAACTGATGATAAAGAACTAGAAAAAATAGATGAAGAATTTGAAGAAATCACAGAAGGTCAAGAGGATAATGACAGAGAGAAATATAAAACAAAATGGTCAAGATTAGAAGCTGTTGTAGGTTCACCAAACAGAGTTAAGAAGCTTGCAGAAGACATAGTTAATCACTATGAAGAAAAAGCGAAAACTATTGATGGTAAAGCTATGGTTGTATGTATGAGTAGAAGAATAGCCGTTGATTTATATGAAGAGATAGTTAAGCTTAGACCAGATTGGCATAGTGATGATGTTGAAAAAGGAAAAATTAAAGTTGTAATGACTGGAAGTGCAGCTGATAACGAAAGACTTCAAAAGCATATAGGTGGAAAACAAAGACGAGATACATTAGCTAGAAGAATGAAGGATAATAGTGATGAACTCAAAATTGTTATTGTTAGAGATATGTGGCTTACTGGATTTGATGTCCCTTCAATGCATACTATGTATATAGACAAACCTATGCAAGGTCATAACTTAATGCAAGCAATAGCAAGAGTAAACAGAGTTTTCAAAGATAAATCAGGTGGTGTTGTAGTTGATTATCTTGGTATTCTTGAAAGTTTAAAAAAGGCTCTGAAGCAATATACAGATAGTGATAAGCAAAATACAGGTATAGATACATCAGCTGCAGTAGGTGTAATGCTTGAAAAACTTGAAATTCTTCGTGATATGGTTTATGGACTAGATTACTCAGCATATATGGGCAATTCTCAAGCTGCTAGGATAAGAGCTATAACTAGTGGTATGAATTTAGTTCTAGGTATGGAAGAAAAAGAACAAAAGGAATTTAAACAATTTGTAATTGAATTAGCTAAAGCTCATTCTTTATGTGCAGCAACAGATGAGGGGAAAAATTTAGCTTTGGAAGTAAGCTACTTCAAGGCTGTTAAAGCAAGTTTAGCAAAACTTGATTCAAAAAATGTTGTGAAAAAATCAAAAAAAGAAATTGAAGTAAGAGTTAACCAAATGCTTGAAAGATCAATTATATCTGAAGATGTTATTGATGTTTTTGATACACTTGGCATTAAAAGACCAGAAGTTTCAATTCTTTCAGAAGAGTTCTTAGAAGAAGTAAAAGCTATTAAACATAAAAATTTAGCTGTTGAAATGCTTAAAAAACTTCTAGAAGGAAATCTAAAGTCTCTTGAAAAAAGAAATTTGGTTAAATCTGAAAAGTTCTCAGAAAAACTAAAGAAAGCTCTAAATAAATATAGAAATCAAGCTATAACTAATGCAGAGGTAATAGAAGAACTTATCAGAATGGCTCAAGAAATAAAAGAGATGAAAGATAAGGAAAAAGATTTAGGGCTCAATGAGGATGAAATAGCTTTTTATGATGCCTTAACTGCTGACGATATAATTAAAGAATTTATGGATGATGAAACCCTAAAAAAAATAGCTCATGAACTAACAAGGTCTATAAGAAATAATATTACTATAGATTGGAGCGTAAGGAAAAGCGCCCAAGCAGGTATGAGAAGAATAATAAAGAGATTGTTAAAGAAATATGATTATCCACCAGAACAAGCAAAGCACGCACTAGAGGTAGTTATGAGACAGGCAGAGCTTATGTGCGGAAATGTTGATATGAATGAGATAGTTTGTGATAGAGTTGCTGAAAGTAGAGAAGATTACTTAGTTTAGAAAGTAAGGTAAAAAAAGCTTAAAGAATTTTTAAATGATATAGATATTTAGTTAATATAAGATTTAAAATGGGGGAATGTATTGTGTGATGTGCAATAGATCAAGTTGCTGAAAAGGCTAATATATCTTTTAAAAATAAAGAGTGTAAAAAGGTAGTGGAACTAAGTACAAGCAGTGAAGAACTAAATGAAGTAAGTAAAAAGATACAAGAATTTATATTGAGTTTAGACAATATAATAGATGAGAGGCAAATTGAAGAAACACCTAAATTGTCAGAGGATGAGGTAGAGGAAAAAGAGATACCTAATTATAGTGATTATTTAGTAGATACAGAAGTAGAGCATAATTTGTATGAAGATTTAACTCATAAAAGACCTTGTGCTTTTAAGATTCAAGGTGAGAAGATAGAGGTAAAAGACTGGAAGGGTGCACTGGTAAAAACAATAAATTATTTAGGAGAAAAAGACCCAACAATATTAAAAGCATTTGTGGATAATCCTAAGATAAATGGGAAAAAAGTAATTTATTTTTCAAGGGTGGAGTTACCAACTATGAGAGCACCAAGAAAAATAGACTCAGCTAATATTTATATTGAAACTAATCTTAGTGCAAATGGTATTAGAAATTTATTAATTAAAGCATTAAATAAATATAATATAAAATTAAGCGATTATAAAATATATTTAAAAGCAGATTACTCTGAATTACACTAATTTTTACTTCTTGTATCAGCCGAAAAACATGATGCTGAAACAAGATAAGGGAAAAAAGTATAGATTAAAATTAATAAGGGGGAAAAAGAAATGGAGCATATTTTAATAACTTATAGTGCAGAGTGTGCAGAGCAAGGTCATGTAGATCCTAACTTTACTCAACTTGTATATGGTAATAGTGGGAAAAATGGGGGTGTGATTAAAAAGCATATTAAACCAGGATCTTATATATTTTTTAATGCTAAGATTGATCAAAAAAGATTTGTTACAGCTTATTTTCAGGTTGAAAAGGTACTTATTAAAGGACAACAAAATAGTGAAATTAATGCTCTCAAATGTGATGCAAAAGTAGATGAAGTTATAATAATTGGTGATAGAAACCATTCAAAGATATTAACTGCACCATTATTATTAGATAGAAAGTTACTAGGCAAATTAACCTCTTATGATGCAGATGATGCTTACTTTAATAGGAAACTTGCAGCAGGATGCTCTGAGTTAGAGGCAATCAAAGACAAGACTTTAAATCCAAAAGTAATAACTGAACAAGAAAAAGAATTACTAATTGAGCTATGTATGAATAGAGGTTAATTAATGCGTGGGAATATAAAAAGTTACGAAGACTATGACAAAGCGGTAGAGAATAGTGATGATTATGAGGGTTAAAAAAGGATGAGTTGTATAATAATGATAAAATAGATGAGATTTTTTATGATTTAATTTACAATATGTTTTTTGCAATGCTATTAGTAGAAAACATTGGTAAAAAGAGTGGAAATTAATAATATATAGGGAGAAGTAAACAATGCCAGATATTAAATACGAAATAAAAGAAACTATAGGAGTAGTTTCAGAGTCAACAAAAGGCTGGTCAAAAGAATTAAATTTAATCAGCTGGAGCGGAAGAGATCCTAAGTTTGATTTAAGAGATTGGGCACCAGAACATGAAAAGATGGGAAAAGGAATAACTTTATCAGCTGAGGAATTGAAAAAGTTGAGAGATATATTGAATGAGATGGAGCTGTAACAATTAAAAAATATAAGAATAAACCTTCCTAAGAATTTTAGAATTTAGGAAGGTTTATTCTTATTTAAATAGTCCTGCAGTAATGTGTTTAATTAGATTTAACTTTAGTATAGTAGCTATGTAAAGAATTTTAATTCTAAAATTTCTAAATGACAATTTATTTATGATTTTTTTCTATTTTTATAAGAAATATGGGCTTTTATAATCTTCTTTTTAAATTATGCGACAGCATGGAACAAAATTCACTTTGTGAACCGTAAAAAAAGTTATCCACAGTTTTAAAATTTTATAATTTCCTATAGAAGGACAATATTTGTCCATGTGAACATGTAAAATGGTTATAAAGGATACAGAAAGGGTGGTTTTATGAGTGACTATACTATTAAAACAGAAAAAATTAACCCAACTATAATTTTGATTTTTACTAACATAATATTCTACATATACACACAAGGGCTAAGTGGAAATTTTATAAGGATAGATACAAAGGTATTAAGAGAATTCAATAACAATTTTTTTACACTAATTTTGCATAGAGATATAAGTCACCTAGTGATAAATATGATTACGCTTTACATTTTTGGAACATGGGCATATAAATACTATAATTTTATTCAGCATATATTAATATATTCTATAGCATCAATCATTGGAATTATAGCAAGTAGTTCAAGTAATTATGTAAGCCCAGCTTCATCGCCAGCTATACTAGCCTTTGGAACAGCTATAATAATACATATATTATTATTTCGAAGGAATATGGAAAAGTTAGAAAAGGGTGAATTTGTAGGGGTATACAGTGTATTAACAATGATAGTTTGGCTCATAAATAGACATGATATCGAGGTTATTGCTGGTAGTATAATATTTGGATTATTAGCTGGGATAATAACACCATTATTAATATTATTACTAAGGTACTTAGATATTAAAAAGATTTTAGAAAATATATTTGAAATATTAAAAATAGTTGCAATACTGGGAACGGTTTGGTTTATTGTGTCAACTGGTAGCATACGGGGAGCATTTTATGAAGTGGTATATACAATAGGTGAAAGTTTAGAGAATGAAGATAAAACATTTAAGGATTTTCAAATAACTACAAGTAATGGTTTATCAAATGAATTTAGATTTGGTAACTATAGTGAAAATTCTATAGAACTTCTTTTAAAAGACAATAAATTGAGAATAAATAATATACCTAATGAGAGTGATTTTAAATATGTATGGGTTCAGTTTCAAAATAAAGATACCGGTGAAGTAATCGAGGGGGATATAGAGAAAATAAAAAAAGATAGTTATATTCAGATAAATTTACCTAAGCTATCTAGTGGAGAGTATTATATAGATCTTTTTTCTAATAATATAGCAACTTCAACATTTAACTCTTTTATATATAAGAAAATAGTGTTACTAAAAAATGGAGGAGAATTAGGTATAAAGATGTCACCGGTTTATGAACATAATAAAAGGGTTTTTGAAAAAAAAAGAGTAGCCAATGAAGATTTAAATGTAAGCAGGTACTATTCAGCTAATTCTATAGAAATTGTGCATTTAGCACAAAGTATTACCGCGGGTATTGAAAGGGATTATGAAAAGGTATTAGCAATACATGATTGGGTTAGTGAAAATATATATTATGATAAGGATGCCTTAAAAAGTGGATACTACGGTAGGCAGGGTATCGCGGCTACACTTCAGTCAAAAAAAGGAGTATGTCAAGAGTATGTAGAACTTACGACAACACTAATAAGAGCCATGGGTATTCCTTGCAAGTTGATATTAGGATATGCTTTAGGTATAGATTCAGAAGGTGAGTGGACAAGTGATAATGTAAATAGCTTTATTTCAAATCATGCTTGGAATGAGGTTTTCGTAGATAATAGATGGATAATATTAGACACCACATGGGATTCAACAAATATATATGAAAATGGAGAATATAAGAAGTGCAAAGGAATAAGAAGGGTTTACTTCGACCCTACAATAGAAATGTTTTCTATGAGTCACAAAATAATAGATAATTAGAGAGGAGTTTTTATATGGGAATATATGGTTCACCAGATTTGTATCCTTATAATAATGATAATGATGAAACATCAAAAAGAAAGGAGAAAAAAAAGAAAAAGGGATTAGTCTTAGTTGTTTAAAATGGTACCCGTGTCAAGGACATTATAAAAAAAGGGATTAAGCAACATTTAAAAGATGATTTCTAAATTGTTTAGGAGTCATCTTTTTTAATCCCCATTGACATCTATGGTTATTGTAGTAAT
>NZ_JAPPRQ010000002.1 GCF_026719745.1 Clostridium sp. ZS2-4 | reverse complement strand
ATAATGTAATAAAAGAAGGAAGAGATAGAGAAACATATCCTCCCTTTGATGATGAACCAATAGCAGGTAGAAAACCAGCACCACCGGAACCACCTAAGGAAGAAAAGAAAGGGTTTAACTGGGGAGGTTTGTTAGTAGGAGTATTGGCTACTGTTGCAGTAGTTGCATCTGTGGCAACATTTGGAACAGCAGCAGTAATTGGAGCAGTTGTCTTAGGTGCATGTGCAGGAGCAGCATGTGCAGTAGTAAGTACTGCAATATCTGATAGTATAAGTGGTAATAAAAGTAGTCTTGGAACTTATGCAAAAAATGTACTAAAGGGAGCTTGTATAGGAGCAGTATCTGGAGCGATATTTGGTCCATTTGGTGCCTTTGAAAGTGCAGCAGGAGTTATGAGTTTTGGTGGAATAAATGGAGCTGCTGATAGTCTATTGACTCAAGCTATAGATGGTAAATTTAGTTTAAGTCAAATTTTATTCGATGGAATTATAGGAGCAGCAACAGCTGGTTTATTACATGGTGTAGGAAAAATTGTATCAAAGGTTTCACCATATAT
>NZ_JAPPRQ010000019.1 GCF_026719745.1 Clostridium sp. ZS2-4 | reverse complement strand
TGATGCTTAAAATAAAAAATACACATTTGTCACTAATATGATATTTTAGAAAAGTCTATGAAAACATAGACTTTTCCTTAAAAAACTATATCTTGTAAAAATTTTGAAGCTTAGCTTTATGACATTGCCCTGAGGGTCCTTACGAACGACCAAAGGGAATGAGCTTGCTAACGGTGGTCTTAAACCCTAGTTATCTTAAGTTTTATAAATATTTCTCTATATGAAAAAAAGATTAATACTCAATTACTGAAACATTAATCTTTTTAACTTCTTTCACTGCATTATTAATATTATTCAGCTACATATTCCTTAACTTCTATTTATTTTATTACATCTGACTAATTTTATCTTTTTTGTAGTAATTTTTTTGTTTTTTGCATCTAGTTTCACATATAAACTATGCTAAAAAATTAGGTAAATCTTTTATCCATGCTTTAAAACTATCGCAATATTCTTCAACTTCTCCTTTATCATCATAGTAATAATATACTTTTGAATCTAATGTACTTATGCAAAAATAATCTCCATTTCCTATTCCATAGAATGGTATCATATTGGCATTCCAATTACCATTTCTCATTTCATGATTATATACATCTTCTATTGTATCATTTCCATTATTATTTACTTTTGATACATTATAAATATCCCCTGGAAATGACCATAATGACATTAATTCAATAAAATCTCTAAATTCATCACTAAATAAGCAATTAAACTTATTACTTAATTCTTGCCATTCCTCAGCTGTTGGTTTGTCTAATATATCGGTTTCTTTTTCTAATATAGTTGCTAATATAGATTCTATTTCATCATATTTCATCGTCTATCACCTCTATTTTTATTTTTATATACCCTCTCCTGGTAATATATATTCACTACCACGTTTCTTCCAATGCTCCCTTATTTCTTTAGCCCTTTGAGCTGGAGTAAGTTCTGATGGTTCTGTATGTCTAGTATGGTTTCCACCACGTCTATGAGTATACTCTTCTAAATCATCTAATATTCCCCCATTATTTTCTACTGATTTTTGACCTCTATGATGAGGTTCTATATTTCTATCTCCATGAGTAGCTTTAGTAGTTGGACCTTTACCTTTTCTCATTCTTTCAACTTCCTGTATTGTTTTAGGTTCATATCTTACTGGTGGTGCTGTAAAATCTGGGTCTGGATTTGGATAATTTGATGGACTCATAGGTTTAGTTGAGTCATATACTCTACTACCAGGGTTACTACCCCCCTCAGTAATNTAAACCTACCTAAAGCCTCATAACCATTACCCAAATTACTACCAAGCACTGCTGGCTTCGGTCCTTTGTTCATATTGTTTAATGCTATTTTAGCTATTCTAATATTCTCTGATATTTCAGCTGATATCTTATTAAATGCTTTTTTAACAAAGGGTGATGCTTTCTTAATTAATTTTTCTGCTCCATGGAATGCTGCTGCCGTTCCTGCTCCTATTCCAAAATCAGTTAGTACAGTTTTAAAGTTTATTCCTTTGCCTTCTAATTTTTGTCTTACTATACTTTCAAAGCCGTTGGTTATTCCTCCTAACAACATCTTTCCACCTAAGGCTTCGCCTACTCCAAAAGGTCCAAATATTGCT
>NZ_JAPPRQ010000018.1 GCF_026719745.1 Clostridium sp. ZS2-4 | reverse complement strand
GTCTGCACTATATGAAAAGCTATCGCTTACAAAAACTCAAATCAACGATTTTTTAGACTATTTTATATCTACATTACCTAGTTTTATCAAGGAAAAACTAGCTTTTTCGTAGTGCGAAAGTTGAGTTAATTAATTTATAAACGTAAGCTTTACTTAATCCAACTTCTTTAGCAATTTTCCCATAACTCATTCCTTCCTGGTGCAACTCTTTAATCCCCTGCATTTGTTCCTCTGTTAGATTACTTCTCCTTCCTGCTCCACGTTCATTATGTTTTTTTACTGTTACTGTTTCATTATTAATTAATTTACGATTTTCAGCTTTCAATTTTTCATTGTCTTTTTCTAATTTATTCCTGTAAACTTCTAGTGTATTATTGTCTTTTTTTAGATCTTCGCATTTCTTTTCTAATAAATCAATATGAGTATTTAGTGAATTGGTATTCTTTGTGTTTAATTCAATTTGTTTTACAAAATTTTCATGTCCGTTCTTATATGCAACAAGTTTATCATTTAGTTTTTCATATAGTTCTTTAAGCGTTTTATAATTAATTTGAATACGCTCTAATTCGTTGCAAATCCCATCAAACTCTTGTTTTGATACAACGCCCTTATCATTTAATATATCTTCTTTTTGTTGCTGCATATCTATAACCCTATCTGCTTGTTCCAGTTGCTCTTGCAATTCTTTTTTTGTTATACTTGCCATATCAATATTTACCTCCGTATACTAATTAATTTCCAAACTAATTTTATTTATTCAAATTGCAATAGGCTTTTTTTAATTTATCTGCTGTTATGTTGAATTTCCTCACGTGTCTATATTTCTCTCTATCAGCATATCCAGCTGTAAACTTATAAATTGTTATAGTTCCACTATCCTCTATCCAAATTTTCCTTAAACATTCCATTCCATCTATCATTTCATGCTAACTTATCTCATCAAGTATGATTGTATCTTCTTCCTTATCCCGTTCCTCTGTTACATAGAGGTACTTCTCACTTGCAGCTATGACATCTTCTTTTAGTTTCAATACACTCACTCCGTTCACTAATTAATTTATTAACTACTTTTAGTATATCGTATTTTAATTAATTAGTAAACATATGTTTTAAATATATTTCTAATGCACTGTTTTACTCTATATAGGGGTAATCCTAGGGTAGCTACGACCACCCGCAAACTCAATTACTTATTTTGATGATTACTCAATATTCAACTGATCATAAAGTTCATTCACATCATCTTGCTGAATCCCTATATTTTCATTAACTCCAACGGAAATTGCAGCATCTTTTAATATATTAAGAGCCTGTTGTCTTGTTATTGGTTTATCTTGCCCCTTTCTACTTTTAAAAACAAAATATTCCATATCAATATAATCAAGACTGTCAAGTAAGTCTTTTAGCCATACGGCAACCATTCGTGTAATTTAAATAAGAACCCTTGTATTATTACATAAAATGGGAAGTGGCCCGTTTTTACATGAATGGTTGCCGTACCCCTTCTAATTTTACAGTAAAAAACAAAGAGAACGTAGTGTTCTCTTTATGGAATATGCTCATCTTCTATATTTTTAGGTAATAACCAAGAATCAGAAATAACTGACTCTATTTCAAATACACTAACTACAGAGTGTTTTGGCGACATCATTGATACCATTAACGTGATGTTATGCTCTAAACCGTCTTTTAGAATATTGTACAGTTCTTCACCGTGCTTTTTATCAATGTAGCCGAAAATAACATCACTACTCATAGATTCTTTTAATTTTATTGAGTAATGCGTAAATTCTTTATCTGAATAATAACCATCATAGTAATCATCCAACTCAGCACGAACTCTAATGATGTAAGGTTGTTGCATCTCCTCGTCTTCCTGTATATATTTTGAGAATGTTAATTTATCATTTAAACCAAAGGTTGCTCCAGCATATAATTTATAACCTTTATCACCCGGTTTAAGAAACGCATCAATATTACAAGGGACGTTATCCAAATGAACTATAGTAACATCTTCATTAGTTTCAGAATTTTCTATTACATAGTCTGCAAGTGTTGTTGATAATACATAGTTTAGTAATTCCGATTGCTTTTTAACGTCTTCTTTAGACTCTTCTTTAATATTTCCTTCCTCATCATAAAAGTGTTCGGGATATACAATGTAATTGGCGAATTTCTCAACATCATCTTCTTTAAAAAATTTATGTACAAAATCTTCTGGCGTTTTTGATCCAGCACTACAACAAACTAAACTAGTACTAAGAATAGTTATAAATACTAATATCATCATTTTTTTTTGCAAGTTCATTTGCCTCCTTTTTTTACAATTATGTTTATAATTTTAAAATACCTAAGATATATAGTGTCATTTGACCTAATAGTGTTATAGCATATTTTGTAATTAAACATAAATCTTTGAATAATCTAACGCTTTTTACAAACATATACTCCTTATTCTATAGTTTCATAATTTATCAAAATATATTAAAATATATTTAATCATGATAAAAAAGGAGTTTTGAAATATGTTATTTAAGTGGTGTATTGGGGGAGCTATTACAGGAGCAGTTATAGCAATAGGCATAACTATATATTGTATAACTCAATTAGGATTCGCAGAAGCGACAAAAAATTTTTTAGATATATTAATACCTCTTACAGTAGTTGGAGGTTCTTGTGGATTGGGTCTTAGAAAATGGATATTTAAAAAATTTTGGCAATAATAAGAGTTTTATCTGGGGTACTAATCCTTAAGGGGTACAGTCGACATACATACAAGAAAAGCCACATTTTGCATATAAATCCCAACACGTGGCTTTTCTTGTTTCTTTTATTGTTTTTAGTAGGGGTAATAACAGGGTAGCTGTCATAGAGTACAAACTCAGTTTTACACAATAGGTATTTTGACAAATTAATATAATACACTTGAAGTATTGGTATAACTATGTTTTAACCATTTGAATATAGTATTTTGCTTAAACCTTAGCTGTAAGTTTGTCATATTAATTTAATTAATATAGCTTTGTTAAACTGCTTAACTTTAGAAAACTAGCCTATTTTTAAAGGAATATTTAAAAATAGGCGTAAAGTATCTTGGAAATATGGACTTATTTACAGATAAGGGAAGTGAGTTTGCGGTTTATCGTAGTTACCCTAGGATTACCCCATATCCCTGTAAAACTATACATTCAAGAGCAGTAATATAAAAAGAGCTTAACACTAAATTAGTGTCAGCCCTTTAATATCAATACTTGTATCCATTTCAGCGAATGTAATATTTTATCTAAAAGTTTACATTGAAATTTTATTTATTATTATTCAAAATATGATGTTATACAAAGATTTACCTTTTATTCTTCATTTCACATCTTGTATTGTTTAATACTTCTAACATCACCTCTTTATTTTCTTGTGATAATTCAATTTCTTCTAATGTCATATATTCAGTTTCAAATAATTTTTTTCTATATCCTAATGCATTAATAAATCTTGCTCCTTTGGGTACTATAAAAAAACACTGTAATTTATTTGGTTTTATTAACGGATAGTAGTTTAATATTTCACTAAAAATGTGTTTTTCCTCTTTATGTAGTAAGTAAAATTTTGAAAAAGCTTCAAATACCTTTTTTACAGCACCTATATGAAAATCTTTATTATTTTTGCCTAAATATCCAGATGTGGTTATTTCCCCAACATATAAAACACCTTTTTTTTCATCATATGATATCATATCAGGTTCCATTTCTATAAAAATTCTTCTTAGATCTTTTTTATTAAATTTTATTTCTGTACAACAATATTTTTTTGAAAACCATTTATTATATCTGGTTCAATTTTTGTTTTTAAGAGATTTGTATTAGCCATATTTATCACCTTATCAATAATTATTTTTATATTACTTTTTAAATTTATTTATCATATTTTTAAGTACTTTAACTTAACTATTTAATGCCCAATATCATGTATAATAATAATATTTCAGATTAAATTTAACTACACTAAAGTATATTTTAGTATAATAAAACCCCCGCAGCTGCAGGAGCTATATGTTTCAAAACAGTATCTTCATAATTTTTTGCTATTATACCACTACAATTTAATCTCTTCTGCTGTACAATTGCATATTTTTCAACATAAATAAGTATTAACTTTTCCACTACAGCAATTACTAAAAAATCTTTTATTATCTTTGCATATACCTTCCTTTCATCACCTCTCTCATGTTATTATTCTGGATTTCTAATGTTTTTTTATTTAATTCATTTAAAGCATTTCTCTGTAATTCTTGTCTATATTGATGAATTTCTTCGTGTATTTGTTTCATATTGACTTCTTTTCTTTTTATACGTCTAATTAAATCTTTAGTTTTTCGATTATTAGGGAAAATCGATTTTATCATATATACTATACGTTCAATTTCTTGCTTTTCCATATCATTTCTCACTAAGTCTATTTCTTTTTTACTTAATATATTTGTTGACTTTTTAGTAGTTACTCTAGCTTGTGAATTATTTATAGATTTATTTTTTTCTATAGATATTTCCTGTTTTGAGAATTGATTTGAAGATTTATTTATTCCTTCTATTCCCCCTGAAACAGTAGTCGCAACATTAATTCCATTTAGAATTGCTTGACCAGTTGCTATTCCACCTCCGCCTGCCGCTATAGCGCCTCCACCTATATTAGCTAAAGTTGCACTTGTTTGTGCAGCCCCATGAAGTGTAGAAATAGCCGTCCCTGTACTAGCTGCTGATGTAGCAGAAGTTACTCCAGTAATAGCAGCTCCAGCTACATCACCTACTGCTAATCCTGCTGCTGCTCCACCAATTACCTTGCCTACTTTTTTTGCTGTTTGGATATCTTGTGAATTTCCTCCAGCAACTTCTGCTACAAATTCACCAATTCCTCCACCTATTTCACTTGATACATCTACAGCAGTATCAACTACTGCTCCTGTAACATTACTAGTAAATTTCGCTACTTCATTAACTGCTTCACCAAGTCCATTCCCAATATCTCTAGAAAAGTCTGCAACTTCATCACTTCCTAAGGTTTCTGCAATGCCACCTACTATTTCACCTGTACCCTTTAATGCAACCTCAGCAATACCTCCTACTACCTTGCCTGTTACTTTTAATAAATCACCTAATAACCCCATTATATTTCCTCCTATAAACATCAATATTAAATTTTAAAATTATTAATATTTTTTATTTCTTATTTTCAATATTTAAATTATATTTCATAAATCAATTAAATATATCATAAAAACTTTTATTTGAATATTTGTATAAATTATACCATTTACACCTTAAAATATCTATGTATCCTAATTAGTTCAATCTTCAACATTTACATAGACTAATACATTTCTATTTCAATATCATAAAAAGCCGTTAAATTTTGTTTTAACGGCTTTAAAGCTCATAACATATAATATTTACTTTTCATATAGAGCTACTTTTTTATTTAAAGATTTATTCTTTTATATTAAGCTTCTGCTCTAATATAGAGATGGTTTCGTTTATAGTCTCAATACTATCAAGTTCTTCTTTTGATAGCTTTCTTAGATTTAACTTGTTCATATATTTATCAATCTTGTTAATTGATTCCTTGAATATCTCAGCAGTTACCGTTTTAATGTCTAGTTTTTTAATTTCCATTGCCTTCATATAAAATCCTCTTTCTATATTCATATAATCTTTGCTCTTCACAAGTCTTGCAAGCACGCCAGCATATTTCGAATTAGTAAACTTTCTCCCAGCCATTGCTTCTACATATTCTTTTATCTCGGCTATTGAATATGCCTTATTATCTTTTAATTGCTCCACAATATAATGTTTGATTTCGTCAGAATCACTTTTGAATCTTCTTCGTACCATAAATATCTCCTTCAAAATTATTCTATAGTATATTTATTCTACTTATGTTGAGGATATTCCTAATTAAGAAAAAACTTCTTAATTGTTTTTTGTTAATTAGAATCTCCTCTAATGTTCTCTTCTCAAAAAACAATAAAAACCTAATTTTATAATTACTAAAATATTTGACGGTTTCATTGTAATATTATATATTTTTGAATACTTAACTAATTGATATATTCTCTCTTAAATGTTTATATTTTTTCTCTTAAATATAAATTTTTCTATTAATGCTGTAATAATTTTCTCTTTTTTTAATATATATATATAAAGAGAAATATTAAGGAGAATTATTAGTATGACAATTCCACTTAATACTAATGTAACAATTGATAATGATTTTATAAAAGTATTTAGATTTAAATTATCCTTCAAGGTGCCTACAGAAGAAGGAACAAATCTTGATTTTATAACGAAATCTGAAGATATATTTTATGCGATTAACGAATTTAATGATAAATTTCAAAATTCTAAAAATATCAAACTCATATCTATTGAAAAACAACACATAGAAATACTTCTTTATATTAAAGTAAACAATAAAAATATAAAGGTTAGCGGTAAAGATCTTTCCCTATTCTCTAGGAAGCTTTTCCATGATAGAGAGTGGTCAAGATATTCTCGAGATAAAGGTAAATTATTCATGTCAGTCCTAGCCAAAGATATAACTGATGAAAAAAAATGTAATGTTATGCCTTACTATATTAAAATAGTTCCAACACCTAAAAATTATCTTTCAGTTCAAGACAAAATATTAAGTGATGAAAAAGCACTTATAGCTTTTAAAAGCTTATTAGCAATCCAAGATATCGGAGATACAGAAGTTATATCTTATAGAAAAAATACTATAAGAAACATAAAAAAACTTTTAATTAAAGTTTTAAGTAAATAATCATATCTATTTATCATTTTATAATTACTCAAAGTATTTTCATATCATTGTTATGCGTAACTGGATAATAAAATAGAGTACAATAAAAAGTGTGAAGCCTTATAAATTAAGACTTCACGCTTTTTTATTAATTCAGCACAATGTATATTGTGTAGAACTCAATTTGATTCTACTTTTGCACTAACTCCACCTCTACCTAGTAACAATCATATTTATCATAAGATATATTCATACTGCACATTTATCCTACTATTTTATCTTCAATTGCTTTATCTCTAATTAAAATACTCATAATAGTTGTAATCATAGGTTCAAAATATTTTCTACTTCCTTTTGCCCTTGTAATATGCGCTCCTGTCAAACCTTCGAAACTTGTACATTCAAACACAGGCTTTCTTGCATTGAGAGAATAAGGTACTAAACTATGTAAATTAGGTATTTTACCTAAATTATAATTACCACTTTTCCAATATTCTATCTGTCCCAACGACTGTAGTTTTTCTATTATATTTTGTTGGATTGCTTTCTCCAATTCATTTCCAAATATCTGCCATCCTTTTGTCATACCGTTCTTGTTTGAACGAATATTATGTTGTTGAGCAACATAACCTAAAAATTTAGGCTTTCCATGAGGAATGTCTATACTTTTGGCCCATCTTTCATTACATTGTTTCCATTCTTGATGCCAAGTTACTAATTTATTACCTAAATTTTCAGTACCACGTATGGAAAAGAGGTCCGGTGACACTGGTATTATAAAATAATCACTTCCACCGAGAACAGCCCTGTTTAAAGCACCTAAATTAGGTCCTAAATCAACAAGGATTATATCTGCATCTACTTTTTCTGCTGCAAATTGTATATATCTATATATAGCAGATTGAATTCTTATTGAAGATTCATCTCTACTAGCACTTGACCATGTATCCCCTAATCTATCTTCGAAAATACTTAAGTTAACATCTCCAGGAATAAGAAACAAGTTCTCTCTTAATTTATAAGGCAATCTTTTTCTAATATCGCCTAATCATCTATGTACTAACTCAATAGCTCTAAAAATACTATTTCCCTTTTCATTCCACGCTTTTAGAATATAATTATCATGTAACGCATAAGCAGTTAAATTACATTGACTATCACAATCTACCATTAATGTTTTTATACCTTTAGCCGCTAATAAATAGGCAATATGATACATATAAGTTGTTTTACCTACTCCACCTTTATTATTAAAAATACTTAATGTTTTTACCATTATCTTGATCTCCCTCTATTTTATATATGAAAATAATACTATTTGACAAACTATTTTCTTTTCCAATCTATGTATAACTATACTATTTTTAATTCTATTTTTAATGCATAGTTTTACTTTACATAGTTATAAATATATACATTCAAATTTAATAAATATACTTATTTTAATATATTTTGCATAATATCTTCGTAGTATCTATCACTTTTTAGTTTTTTTATGTAAAGTTCCTTTTAGTAATTCATCAAATAATTTCTCACCAACAGCCGGATTTGATAAAATCTTTTCCATTGCCACCATTCCCATTTTTTCTTCTGCTGTTAAAGTACTATCCGTTGCTATCGTATTATTTGCATTTTCTACCAATTGTGAAATTCTTCCCGCTATTCTATTTTCTAAATCATTGAAGTATGCAGGAATTTTCTTTATTTCACTTGCCAACTCATTTATTGCTGAATCTACTGATATATCTTCTGTATTAAGTAAAGATATATTATCTAGCTTTAATATATCAGTAACAGGATTATCACTAACTTCTGCATTTTCAATATTTTCGATATATTCTTTTAAATATTTTTTTGCTTCATCTACAGAATCAAGTTCAAAATCATAAGTTATTGTTCTAATATGATTTATATCAAATGGAATAGTTTCACCTTTCTTTATTATCTGAATCACAGGCTTGCCTATAGTGTGTCTTATAGCAAGTTCATAAAAAACATTTGGATTATGTCCTGTAAGATCAGCTATAACTAAATCTGATTCAATAATACTTTGAATTATAGATTTGGATATCCTATTAGGATTCATCTGCTCATCTGCCCTAATAGCTTCATAATTTAATTGTTCGGTAACAGGTCTGATTATATGCCTTAGAACTTTATCTGCATCTTTTCTTATTTCACTATTTTTTTCACCAATTCTACTTATAATAAAACATTTTTTCACTACGATTCCCCCCATATATTTTACAAGTCTCATTAGATTATTTTTCATATGATGTATAATTATAACATTTAGTTTCGAATTCAATCAATAAATTATGCTAAAGTTATTTTAGCATAATAAAAACTGCCGCAGCTGCAGGAGATATATGTATCAAAACAGTTTCGTCACAATTTTTTAAGATGTTAATCCTATAATCGTAGTAGCTAATTGAGTAAATGTTTTATGAAATTCATTCCTTGAGTTCTCTATATTTCCCAATATTTTACCAACTTGTTCGATTTGCATTGAAGAATAAGAGGCGTGAACATAAATATGCTGCAAATAAAGAAAAAAATCCCTAATGCTAATAATTGTAACCATTGTTCTTTTGAAAACTTAAAGTAAACTTTTTTCATCTCTTTCTAATAGACATAATATTTTTGTCTATTATTCCTCCTTCCATTTTTATAGTGATAATAAATAGCTTTCTTTTACAAAAAAATAAAATAGAAGTAGGACAAAGCTGTACTTATGTATAAAAATCCAAGAAAGTTTCTTTCTTAATAACTTTTATCTATGATTTTTCAAAAAATTTCAAAATTTTGTAAGTTGTTGCATATTACTACTACTACAATTAGTAATAGTAAGTCTTAGTAATAGTAAGTCTTAGTAATAGTAAGTCTTAGTATGCGTTCGATTTTCGAAAGTCAAGAGTTTCGATTTTCGAAAGTCAAGAGTTTCGATTTTCGAAAGTCAAGAGTTTCGATTTTCGAAAATCAAGAGTTTCGATTTTCGAAAGTCAAAGCATTTTCAATGGTTTGAACAGTATAATCTATACTTATAAAATTCGGAGTTGGAAATTTCCATATTATAAAAACTATTAAATAGGAATTTTGGAATATTATTCACCAAAAGGATATTAGTTTTTATAATCTAGCCATTGAAGGCATGAAATTTCAATTTTAAGTACCACTTCATATGAATTAGATAGTAGAATGAGTTTTAAATATTAAACGCTTTAAAAACGATATTTGGTACATTAAAAGCAATGTGATGAAAATAAAGAAAACCACACTCGCTTAGGAATGTGGTTTTCAGATTTTTAAGATAATGTATTTAAAATATCTTCTTTGGACAAAGTTATTAGCTAAAACTCAGAGTTCTAAATTTCCATATTATAAAAACTATTAAATAGGAATTTTGGAATATTATTCACTAAAAGGATATTAGTTTCTATGATTTAGCCATTGAAGGTATGAAATTTCAATTTTAAGCACTACTTCATATGAATTAGATAGTAGAATGAGTTTTAAATATTAAACGCTTTTAAAACGATATTTGGTACATTAAAAGCAATGTGATGAAATTAAAGAAAACCACATCCCCTTAGAAGGTGTGGTTTTCAGATTTTTAAGATAATGTATTTAAAATATCTTCTTTGGACAAAGTTATTAGCTCTATCTCTATATTGGCATCTAAATTTCTTTTTTCTATTTCTTTTCTTATATAGCTTTGTTGAATATCTAAGCAAACAATACAATATTTTCTATTTGAGTTACTACCACTTATACTTAATATAGAATTTACCCCTTGCAGATAAGAAAAAATACTTATATTATTGAGCACCATGTTCATATAGACAGTGTTTTTATATACATATTGAGTTTTCTTCTCAGTAAAAATATCTTCTTCTCCAGCTACACTAGGATCAGCTAACTCTATGATTTTTTTATCAAAATCTTCATGATATAGTGCATCTATTAACTCTAAAAAATACTCTTGATGTGGCAGCACTATTAAATCCCGTATAGGTATGTTTTTATTAATTAATGTTTGGACAAAGTTTTTCTTTTTAGTTAGTATAATAGTTCCGTAGATATTTGAATTTCTACTTCTTAACTCTTTAATTAATAGCTTAGTATTTTCAACACTTATTTTTGTTGGCACATTATAAATCAAATAGTCTTCTCCTTGCTTAGTTCGAGCAGCAGCTACAAATATCATTCCTCTATTTAAATTTTGTTGTTTTTTATATTTTGATGACGTTATTATTTCCAGATTCGGTAGTTCATATCTTAAATCTAAAGCAAGTGCTATCCTATTTTGCAGCTCCCGTTGATAGGTGCTTACATTCTTTGGCTTTTCGCCTATGCTTTCTAAATACTCTATCCCTTTTGTAGCTAACATAATCAAGTTATATCTTTTCTTTATTAATTTTTCTTCTTCTAATTTTTTTAATCTATTTCGTGAATATCTAGCAGGGTATATTATTTTTGGTATCTTGGCACTACAAGCTCCCTCTTGGCTTAGTAGTTTTAAAAACTTTAAATCACGTTCAGTTATTTGTATCATATTACTTTTCACTCCTTTTTTATTTTGGACAAAGCTATTGAGTAGTACGTACTAATGGTTATTTGCTTAATCATGAATAATCCTATCCCTCTTAGAAGCTATTCTTTTGGACAAAGCTATGTGTAGCACATACTAATAGTTGGATAAATATTTTCTTTTTCCGTCTCTTTTGTTATCTTTTTTCTTATTTATGCTTGGACAAAGTTATAGTTATTTATTTTATATAAATATGAGTAGTGCAGATCCAGCTATTTTGGGGATAGAATATATACTTGGTGTATAAACTCTATATGAGTTGAGTGGTGGGGTCCGCACTTTGGCTTTGGCTCTCTTGGTTCTTTGGGTGGTGTATGCTAAGGCTATGGTTATACAAGTTAGTTCCTCGGCCCAGTGGTACAAATTCAATATGCTTGGGTTTCAATGTGCTTGGGTTGGGTGGTGATGTCAAAGCTTTATATTACCTTTAAGATAGAGTCGATAAATCGTGAACATATGCTACGGCTAGTTCCCTTATCTCTCTCCATTAAAATTCTCATATATTTTTCCTTCAGTAATTCTTTTATGGTTTTTTCATCCAGCCCCGCTTCCTCCAGGTGCTTCTTTTCATTCTTCATTTCCTTTTTTATTTTTTCTATTATTTGCTTTGTATTTGTTTTGGTATTTTCCATATTTCTTTCCCTCTCCTTCCTTTTTTATTTTTTACTTTTTATTATTATTACAGTCTTATAAACTTCTACTTCTCTACATATATGCAGCACTTATTTTTGCACTATCTCTATGCTTGAAGTGTTATGCTTGAAGTCCTCTTCCCTTTTATCTATTTTTTATTTTTATCTATGCTTGAAGCTATATCTTTTGTTGTTTATTTTCTTATTTATCTCTTTATTTTTTTACCTACTCATGTTTGTGTGTCTATACTTGAAGCTCAGTAACTACGTAGTGGGATTTATTAGTGTGGTGAACACCAAATACCTATTTTTGCACCCTCATACCCCATAATTGCTAATCTCTTTTTATTTATATTGATAAATTTATTATTGGACAAAGCTCTTTAGCTTGTATTACTCACTTTGATTTCTGCTAAAAAACAGTAAAAAACATATGCTTATTAAATTTATAAAAGCATGTGCTTTTTTATATTTCGGGTTTTCCGATTTATTGCAGTGCTTTTTTCAGTTATTTTAAGCCAGAAATTCTATCTTTTCTAATAATTTTAACTTCTATCAGAGGGTGCATTTTGTTTTCTCTTCCTTCTACCATGTATGAAACATATTTATAACTATCATCATAAAAAAATTTAGAATATCTAAAGGCATCAATGATGTATTTAAAATCAACATTATCTACATCAAATACATAAGGTGAATATAATGTGAAAATAATTAGCACTGCATTTTTCCCATAGTTTGGTTTCACTTTTAATCGCTTTATTCCTTCCAATGTCAACCTAAGAATTGCATGTTTTACTTTTATAAATTCTTTTATAGAGCTAAAATGGAGGAAAGGGACAAAGTCCAATTTCATATGAAAAATCTCATTTTCGGGATCAAACTCACACTTTGGTATTACTGGTTCTAATACAGAATCAACAGTGTCATCATCATAAGGCATAATCTCATTAACAGCATAAAAACTTTCTAAAAACTTAGCTTTAATGTATTCAGTTTTAGCACAGAAATCATGATAAAATAATAAATCTGCTTTGTTTTTTATAGTTAAAACAGGTTTAGAATTTATTTTTTCAAAAGCTTTAATTAATTCAGCATTTTCATCCCAAACAGTAGCAAAAAAGCCACTTCCAAGAGTTTTATCTTTCCTTAATAATCGCAAATCCAAGTCTTTTTCATTGTACATAACAACATCCCTTTCAATTTACATTTTTATAAATTTTGCCATACAATCTAATATATTTTTCTTTACTTGTTGTTCTTCTTTAGAAGTTGATTCACCAGGTTCCTCATTTTGTTTAGGTGTAGCATTGTCCATTGTTGATTTAACAACGGGTTCTTGATGTTGTTCAGACATAGAGTTATCAACTTCTACAACAGATTTTACTGGAGCTTCTTCATTTTTCTCAGACGTAGGATTATCAATTTTTATAGTAGGTCTTATTGTAGCCTCTTTATTACTTTCAACTGTAGCTGTATCAAGCTTTACAGTGGGTTTTATTGCAGTTTCTTGATTAGGTATAGATTGTTCTTTTACTTCTATTTTTTCGCTTTCCTGCATTTTTTCTACTGTTACAGGTGCTTTTGCTATTAAAATATCTAATTTCTTGTTAATATCAGCAATATCTGCTGCCAAGTATTGATTATTGTCTTGATTATTAATAGCTTTTAGAATACATTCTTTAATAAATTCAGTTTTATTTGAACACTTAGACTTAGAAAGAGCTTCCAGTATCAATGCATCTTCTTCATTATCTTCATAACACTTAAAACTGAAACTAAAACATTCTTTCATTTACACCAGCCTCCTGCATTTATATATTAAAAGGCTAAAAAAAATATAAAAGCTATGATTTTTTCCTATATTACAAGCAAAGATTACAGAGTATAATAAAATACAGTATAGAGTCAGGAGTATCAATACTTTATACTGTATTACAATCTTATATTACAGAACATGGTTTAATATATTGTTAAATTAGCTATGTCAATGCTTTATCTTATATTACGAAAAAAGATTACAACCAAAGATTACAGAAACCTTTGAAATATACCTTAAAGTATTGGTATTGCTAGAGTATATCGGTATTACAGAGCATTTTAAACTGATGTGCTGTTTAGAGATTATTCAAAGTTAACATTTTGCGTATTACAAGCAAAGATTACAAAGCATAATAAAATACAGTATAAAGTCAGAAGTACCAATACTTTATACTGTATTACAATCTTGTATTACCATATGTGGATTAATATAGTTTTAAACCAGTTATATCAATGGTCTATATAGTATTACAGGAAAAGATTACAACCAAAGATTACAAAAGCCTTTGAAATGCACCCTAGAACGTTGGTATTACTAGGTTATCATAGTATTACAAAGTATTTTAAACTGATGTGCTATTTTAGAGATTATTGAAGATTAACATTTTCCGTATTACATGAAAAGATTACAGAGTATAGAAAAATACAGTATAAAGTCAGTAGTATTAGTGCTTTATACTGTATTTCATTCTTGTATTACAAAATATAACTTAATATAGCTACAAATCAATTGTATCAGTGGTTCATCCAGTATTACGGGAAAAGATTACAAATAAACACCTCAAATTCTCTTGGATTCATAGAATTTATTTTTCTAATCATATCAAAATATCCATATTCTGAATTTCGCCATCTCAAATATAAGATGAATTATTTCATTTATTTACTTATTAATCATAAACTACTTTTATTTCTTCTGTATTTATAAATTTAGAATTTTTACATTGTCCAATATAAAAACTATTATGTCCACAATCTTTAGCCATAATCATTCCTTTATTTATAACTTCCTCTTTACTATCAAACATTTCAACGCTTCTAGTTAGCCATTCTCCATTTTCTTTAAATAATGGATGAATTGTATATACCCACTTCATATTTACCCCCTGCATTTATATAAGTTTCCCACTTTATATTCAACATATTCAACTTTAAAATTCTACATACCTATTATTTTCTTCACTCCAAATATATACCCCTTCTTTTACTACTATGATACCACCATTATCACCATTCCAAGCATACATTTGTCTATCTTCATAAGGTATTCCTTCACTAATACAAGCTTCATTTATTTCTTCTTCTACATCTAATATACTAGCTAATTTTGTATCTTCATTAGGCTCATTCAGTAATCCTATTAGACATTCCTTACCTTCAATAGACCAATCATCTATGCATACATAACATAATTGTGACATATGCCTTCCTGACACTGAAATAGGAGCATTATTATTAATTTTAATAGTATAATATAATTCAGTTTCACCATTTTCTATTAGATAATAATCTCCATGCATATCATAAATAATTCCTTTATGCAAAGTATAGTCATCATCTAATATTTTTATTGTTGTATCTTTTAATACAATAACCTTAGCATCTTCATTGTTAATTGCATACTCGTCTAAAATATTAATCATGTTTTATTATCACCTCTTTATAAGTCCTCAAACATCATATTTAATATAAGTCTAACTTCTTAACCAAACAACTTTATTCCTTTTAATTTATAAAATTCCATTAACTACAATTATACATTCCAAAGTTGATTTTTATCAATATTGAAGCTTAAATTTATTCAAAAAATAAGGGCTGCTATGCCCTTTATTATCTTACATAATTTTTACATTTCATCTAACAACTTTCTTTTCTTCTCATTAAATTCTTCATCAGTTATAATATCTTTTTCTTTTAAATCTGCAAGTTTCTCAATCTTAAAATAAATATCCTCTTGGCTGCTATTAATATTTGTATCAGAACTTTGTTTATATGCAATATTAAATTCTTTCTGAGAAATTAATTTCAAAAATACATCATATGATTCTGAACTAAAAAATGAATATTTCTCTTGTGTATCTTTTTTTATTGCTAGTATAGTTTGACGATTATCAACCATTTTGGTTTCAATTTTAATTTCTTTTCTACTTCCAACTAAAGCCCCTACTTCACCTACTATAGCAGCTCCTGCTATTGCTCCAGCAACAGAACTACCTCCACCACTAACCTCTGATCACCTTGTCGTGAAAAAAACATAATATCATCAATCCACCAATGTAATTTATCAATAGTTTGTTAATATATCAATTATTTTTCTAAAAAGTAGCACATTTTTAATAGTTAGTGCATAATTATACCTATAACACGTCTAATAATCTTAAATTATCTTATCTCACATTCTTCATTAACGAATTCATATTCTTTACTTGCAACCAATTCCATTAGCTTTTTTACAAATTGAGTAGAAACTAATTCAGTAATCTCTTTTCCTTCAGTATTTAAGCCCTCTATATGAATAATATCAATATTACTTTTCTTAGCTATTTGTTCAGAAATTGGAGTATGAAATGAATATTTATTTGTTTTATAAAACAAATAGTAATTTTTAGTTTCTTCTATCTCAATAATATCTATAAATTCAACATAATCACCAACCTCTTTATCATAGTACCCATTTTCGTATACAGCTTTATCACTCAAATTTTCAAATTCTGGTTCATAATCATAATATCTTATACGATGTTCTCTTTTGATACTTTCTTCATGTATATAAATAGGCTTTAAAAGAGTGCATAAGAGTATATCTTTCTGTGAGTAATATTCTTTTTCCTTTTCTTTATATTTTTCAACACTTTTAAAATATTTATCATATCTACTACTTTTTCCTTTATAATAGTACTCTTGTTTTTTATCTCTGCAATTTTTTGCTCTCTTATTTATTGAATAAAGTGCCAATTCTAACATTTCCATAGTTATAATTCTTTTTTTTAAATTATCAGTGAATATTTTTGAAGTTCTCATAAAGAAACTCCTCCTTTTTTAATTTACCCTTAAATTTAGGCATTCTATTAGGTACTTAAAACTTACTTATTCCATATTTCATTTAAAAGTAAAATCAATTTTCCCCATATTTTCCACTCCTTTCTTCATAAACTTTTATATTGTTGTATTTATATACCAAGTAATTTAAAAAAATATAAAAATTATAAGTTACTTTTTTTATTTTTTTGTGAAATTGTTTATATATTTAATAAAGAAAACAAAAAGTTACTAATTTATCATTTAAGTAACTTTTTTGTTTTCCTTTTATTTTGATAAATTTTCAAGGTAATTTTAATGTCAAAAAATTAAATTTTGATGAATCTGCTTTAGGATCAATCTCAAAAATAGTTGTTCATAAAAACTTAATATTTTTTGCTAAAAAATTACGGTTATTTTTTATATTTTTTTTATAAATTTGATATTTACATCTATCTTTAAGAAATATTTTAATCTTAAAGTAAATTATTTCCTACAAATAAGGAGGCAAATTATAATGAAAATATATGATTTGAATGACTATGGTAATGGTAAAAGATTAGTGGATAAATATGGAGAGTGTATACTATATGTAAACGAGTGGGATCATTGGTTAGTTTATAATAAAACCAGATGGGAAAAAGACCAGTTTGGACAATTAGAAAGAATGGCAAAATCTATAATAGAAGAAATTAGAGAAGAAGGTGAAAATGAAATTGATGAAAATAAGAAAAAGGTGAAATTAAAAGCAGTAAACAGATTTGGAAATATGAAAAGTATAAAGGGAATGATAGCATCTGCAGCATCTGAGGAAAAAGTAAGAATTTCTAGCGAAACCTTAGATAAAGATAACTATTTAATAAACTGTAAAAATGCTACAATAAATTTGAAAAAAGATATTTCTTATAAAAACACTCCTGAAAATTATATAACTAGGATGACAAATGTAAACTATACCTCAGGTGCACCCTGCCCTAGATGGGAAAAATTCATAGATGAAATAATGGGTGGAGATAAAGACTTAAAAGAATTTATACAGAGAGCAATTGGCTACAGCTTAACAGGAAGTACTCAAGAACAAAAATTATTTATTTGTTATGGAAAAGGAAGTAATGGTAAAAGTATTTTATTAGAAATACTAAGACTATTATTAGGAGACTATAGTTGTAATATAAAGACGGAAAGTATTCTATTAAATAGAAGTAGCACTAGTGCAAATCCAGATATAGCAAAGCTAAAAGGTATAAGATTTGTAACTTCACAGGAAATACAAGAAGGTAAAAAATTAGATGAAGCTTTAATAAAAGAAATAACTGGTTCAGATACAATTACAGCTAGATTTCTTTACAAAAATGAGTTTGATTTTAAACCAGAATTTAAATTATGGCTAGCTACAAATTATAAACCAGTAGTAAATGGAACTGATGATGGTATATGGAGAAGATTAATCTTAATACCATTTAACTGTACTTTTACAGACAAAAAGGGTAATAAAGATTCTAACTTATTAGACAAGCTCAAAGAAGAGTTATCTGGAATTTTAAATTGGTGTATAAAAGGGTACAGATATTGGGAAAAACATGGCTTAAACGAACCAGCTATAATCAAAACAGCAATAAATGAATATAAAATAGAAATGGATATTCTGGAACAATTTATTGCAGAAAAACTAATTATAAAAAGTAATGCAACAATTAAAAACAGTAGATTAGTAGAACTGTATAATACGTGGAACAATTCTAATATTAGTACACAAGCCTTTGGAAAGATTTTTAAAGAAAAAGTTGCAGAATTAGGGCTTAGAAAAGAGCGTAAGAACTATGGATTTATTTGGATTGGAATTGGAGAAGTAGATACTATCCATAATTAAAATTCATTAAGTAATTTAAGTGTAGAACATAAATTTTGTTATACAAATGCCCCTAATAGGCTAATTATCTTATTTTCAAGTAATATAGTGTATAGGTGTATATATTTACAACAGTTTTATAAAAAGATTAAACTGTAAAAGAATCATCATGACATTATATTGCAGGAAAAGTTTATATTTTTACTGCACCTATACACTTTTAAGCTGTAACTGGCTTATATTAAGAGTTTCCCCGTGTATATAAGTTTTTTAAATTATGCACTTATATACCATTTTAGTAATGCTACAAATACAAGTAATACCGTTATCCTTAATATAAAAATCTATCATAACTACATCTTATAAATAACTATGGATGTTACGACTACTATAATTATTATATCTTTTAACAGTATAAAATTAGTATGATTTATAACCAAACTATTTTTTACGTATTCGTATGAACTACAACTTCCTTCTTATTTATAACAGTTTTAAAGTTTTTCATTATACTTATAGTTTTTTTATCTAAATTATTTAACATTTTTATCATACTCCTCTACACATTATTTAAGAAAGAGATAGTACAGCTATTTTAACTGTACTATCTCTACACATCTAAGTATTAATAATTTTAAACACTTACCAAGCCTTGCTCTTGCCGTACCAATTACCTAACCAGGCCGCATCCATACCCAACCCCGCCTGACCGCATAAAATTTATATTAATTCTACCAAGTAAGCTTTCGCCAATTGGCAGGAATTAAACCTTTTTTTAATGCTCTTGCTGTCATTCCCCTATGTCTAAAATCTCTTCGCAAAACATGGCATTTTGGACAAAGTGTTCTTAAGTTTTCCATATTATTACTTCCTTTTTTTCCACTTGTTATGTGGTCAATATGACATTCTTTTAAGCTTACCTCTTTTTTACAGTGCACACATTTTCCTTTATCTCTTTCCCATACTTTTCTGCGAGTTTTATTCCAAACACTTCTAGGCTGTCGTTGTCTTGGCATCTTTATTATCCTCCACAATTTTAAATTCTTTTACAGTAAATCTCCCCATACCAATGTTCCTACCATCACCTAATCCACAATAATTTCCAGCATCAATGATAATAGCTTCTATTAATTCTTTACTAATCAAAGTACAATCCCAAGCTATCTTAAATTCAACTTTCCAACCATATTTTGCAGCTACTCTATATCTTATATTTCTTCCTCTTGTACTTGGATTTTTAACACTTCTAATATCTAAATATACATCTTCATTTTTATCCTTGGTAAGTTCATTTTCCTTTGGAAGATATCTATCTACTAAAATAATGTTATCTAATACTTGTAAAGTTGCAGTAACTGTAGTTTGCATTGAACTTCTACCATTTTTAGTATATTTTCCTCCTTCTCTTATGCAAGAAAAAATACTTTGTGGCAATAAATATAGCTGATTATTCTCTGTTATTAATACAGTTTTCTTCCATTCATTAGGATCATTACCTTTAATACCACTTCTTTTAACCTTTGCATCTAAAAGCTCCACATTAAAACTATTCCAAAATAATGGTCTTGTGCCTTCAATACTTACACTAGCTTTTAAAATATTATTTGTCATTCTTATACAACTCCTTGTCCGTATAGAATTTTTTCAAAAGATAAATTATCCTTGTCAGCATTGTTTTTTCTTATGCCTTCATCAGACATTCTAATAGAATAAAGTAAAAAGCATAACCATCGTCGCCATGAACTGCTCTAAGACCTTCTACTCTTTCATCATTACTAGCATCACAATCATGTGGAAAGTAATCCATTCCTAATTTTTTAGGCCTTGCCATGATATCATCTCCTATATTTTAATTTTTTTATAAATATGGTAAAATAAAATTATTAATTATGTTTTAGAATAGTTTAATTTGATTTAAGAACAAATATTGCTTTAATTGAGTTAAATAATTTTTTGTTGTGTTAATTTTTATAAACTATGTAATAAGTATACGCTCAAATATGAGTTATTACAAATTAAAATTAACTCATATTTGAGCGTATAACTTGAAAATCTTAATGTTTATAAAGATTTTAATTAGTTTTCTATAAAATTCATTCATTTTTGAATGATTTATTAAAAAAGGTGGTCAAATATGAGTATGTTAGGTAATAATATAAAGACTTTAAGAGAAAAGTACAACCTTTCTCAAGAACAATTATCCAAAAAAACAGGTATTTCAAGGAGTAATATTGGAAAGATAGAAAAAAATCAAATTTCCCCTTCTGTTGATGCATTAGTTAATTTAGCTAACTTTTTTGAAGTTTCTACAGATGTTCTTTTAAATGAAAATAATTTTGAGGATATTGACATAAAAACAGATGTTTTATCTGAAGAAGAGAAAAACATTATCTATTTAATAAGAAATGTTAGTGATGAAGATAAAAAATTAATATTAAAATTTTTGAACAAATTTAAAGAATAAAAATAAATTCTTTGTTAATCATACTTGCCATATCTAGTAGCTCCCACTACATCACTCAACGTACTTTCACTATCAACTTGTTAACTACCTTAGCCACTAAAAAGAACTTTAATGCAAACAAAAATTTTGATCATTAAAGTTCTTCATAAAATTTTAAGTCTAAATACTATTTTTAGTATTTTTTATTTTTATCATTGTTAATAATTTACAATTTTAAAATTAGTTCCTCAATAGCTTCTCTTGATAGTTCTTTATACAAATAATCGTTTAATCCCTTCATAGCTTTCTCTTGTATTTGTTTATCTACTTCTTCTTTACTAATATCTTCTGGATACTTAATTTTAACACTTAATATTTTAGCCATTTACTATACTTCCACCCTTATATATAAATTAGCTTAATATTCATGATATGTTTTGTTGCAACTATACGTTACTTAAATTTATTAAGCTTAAATTTATATATAAAAAAGCAAAAAAAAATATAAAAAAACACATAAAGATTTGATTAAATTTTTTATAAACGGTAAAATAAAAATAATCTTATTCAGTTAGATTTCAAGTATTTTAAATACTATGAAAGGTGGATTTTTATGGTATCAAACACAAAAAAAGTTATAGCTATATATGCTCGTAAATCTCTCTTCACAGGTAAAGGAGATTCTATTGGAGCACAAATATCTGAGTGTAAAAGATTTATAAATTATAAGTTTGCAAATGTAGAACATGAAATTAAATTATTTCAGGATGAAGGATGGAGTGGAAAAACAACTGATAGACCAGAATTTTCTAAAATGATAAAATCCTTGAAAAACAAAGAAATAGATTATGTAATAAGTTATAAACTGGATCGTTTAGGAAGAACAGCAAGAGATCTTCACAACTTTCTGTATGAATTAGATAAGTCAGGTATAATCTATTTAAGTGCTACTGAATCATATGATACAACAAATAGTACTGACAGATTTATGATTTCTATTCTTGCTGCTATGGCACAAATGGAGCGTGAACGTTTAGCTGAAAGAGTTAAAGTAACAATGATGCAGTTAGCTAAAAAAGGTCGTTGGTTAGGCGGTCAAACGCCTCTTGGTTTTAATTCAAAAAAAGAAATTTATATTGATGATACTGGAAAAGAACGTCAAATGATGCAGTTAACTCCTAATAAAGATGAATTAAAAATAATTCAGCTTATTTATTATAAATATTTAGAACTTGGAAGTATGAGTCAAGTTAGAAAATACTGTCTTGAAAATAGTATTAAAGGGAAAAAAGGTGGAGATATATCTACTACTACTCTCAAACAAATCTTAACTTCACCTATTTATGTAAAATCTTCTAAAAAGATAGTTGACTATTTAGAAAATCAAGAAATTAACGTTTTTGGTGTACCTAATGGCAATGGTATGTTAACTTTCAATAAAACTAAGGAAATACGAATTAAAAGAGATAAGTCTGAGTGGATTGCTGCAGTTGGAAAACATAAAGGTGTAATAGATGATAATGTCTGGCTAAATATACAAAAGCAGTTACAAGAACAATCTGAAAAACAAATAAATAGTTCTGGTAGACGAGGTACATCTCATACAGCTTTATTATCCGGTATTATTAAATGTGCTATATGTGGCAGTAACATGGTAGTAAAGGCAGGACATAAAAGCAAAAAAAATCTTGGAACTACTTACAGCTATTATGTATGTAACAAAAAAAATGATTCTTACGGTCACAAATGCGATAATAAAAATGTACGGGTAGATGAAGCTGAGCAAGCTATTATAAGTGAACTAAAATTATATAATAAAGACGTACTTATAAAGAATCTTAATTGTTCTTTAAAGGAATCTGTTGAAGATAAAAATATTAATATTACAAATAATATTGAATTACTGAAAAGCAATATAAAAGAAAAAGAGAAATCTGTTTCTAATCTTGTTAAAACACTCTCTCTTACTGATAATGAAAATACCTCTAAGATAATTCTAGATGAAATAACTAATATTAACAATGAAATTGATGAATTAAAGCTAAAATTAGAAAAAGAAAATATAAAAAGTAATGAAGTCATTATTACTAAAGTAGATATAGAAACTTATATTAAAGAATTAGAAAATTTTAATAGAAATATAGATATAATAAAAGATCCTATTCAAAGAAAAACACTTTTGAAATCTATAGTCAAAAGCATTGAATGGGATGGTGAACATCTAGAAATTATACCTTTAATAGACGCTAAAAAAAAATAGCGTCTATATTGGAAAACAAATGCAAAAAGTCGTCTTTTAAAACAGGAAGGACAGTATTCAGTTCCCGCATCAATGCAATCTATTATCTCATACTTCATATTTTTGCCTCCCTTAACCACTATACTATTAAAATATTTTAATAGTATAGCTTTTGTTACAGCCATAACAACAAAAAAAGAAAGACAAGAGGCTTTATTTTCTTGCCTCTTGTCCAGTAAAAATTTTATACAAATATAAATATATAAATATATATTTAATAAAGCCTTACACATTCATTTTAGCTACTGAGTTCCTGTGAACTATTTCTGTATCTATTATTTTTTTGCTTGCTTTAAGCTTTTCTTTGCCTTTTATCTTTTTGAAAAGAATTTTAGCTGCATGAAATCCAAGTTCATATGCGTGAACTTCTATAGAAGTCAGCGGCGGCGATGTAAGTTGAGAAATATATATATTGTTGAAGCTTATTATTGAAACGTCCTCTGGAATTTTAACTTTCTTTTCACTTGCAGCTTTCATAGCACCTAGTGCAATCAGATCATCGGTTATCAATACGGCAGTAGGAGGATTTTTTTGATTTAGTATTTTCTTCATCCCTTCATATCCACCCTTTTCCATAAATTCACTTGAAACAATTATATCTTGATCTATAAAAATTGAATTTTCCATTAAAGCCTTTCTATAGCCTTCATATCTATCCATTGAAACAAGTAAATTCATTGAACCGTTAATAAGCCCTATTTTCTTATGCCCTTGATCTATTAGATAACTTACTGCATTGTACGCAGCTTTTATATTATCATTATCTACATAATTAATGTTGTTATCATCAATTGGTCGCCCTATTACAGAAAAAGGAATATCCATTTTTTTTAATTCATCAAGTATTGGATTACCTGTACTTGAATACATTAGAATTATTCCATCTACCATTCTTCCTCTTACAAGAGAATGTAAAGAAGAAATTTGTTCTTCTACTGTTTCTCCATTAGTCATAAGAACATAAAAATGCTCATTATATACCGCCTTTGTAATTCCTCTTAATGCTTCTGGGAAAAATGGATTTAAGAAAGTTATATCAGGAGAATTAGGCATTATAACCGCTATAGTCTTGGTTGACTTAGAAACTAGACTCCTGGCAATTGCATTTGGATGATACGACATCTCATTCATTATTTTTCTTACTCTTTCTTTAGTAGCATCACTTATTCTTGGATCATCTGAAATAACTCTTGATACGGTTGATGGTGCTACCCCAGCTTCTTTTGCAATTTCTTTTATAGTTACCATTTTGACACCTACTTATTTATATATAGTATAATACCTAATTATACTATAAAATTCATGACAAACAATTATTTCTTTTATTTATTGCAAATATCTAATAGATAACTTTTGCTGTATTAACTTAATATGTTATTTAATGTATAATTTATCATAATACTCTTTTATCATTCTATCCATTGAAAAATACTCTCTTGTAGTTTTAATACTTTGCTTCATCATTTCAATCCATTTTTCTTTATTTTCATAGTAGGTAGGTATTACTTCATTTAATAACACATCATACAAAGCATCACAATCATGTTTATCTAATTCTTCAACATTATCGCTTTCAAAACCATCACCAAACTGCCATCCGTTTATTTTATTCTGACAAGCCTCTGGCCACCATCCATCTAAAATTGAACAATTCAGTACTCCATTCATGGCAGCTTTCATTCCTGATGTACCACTAGCTTCCAATGGTCTTCTCGGATTATTTAGCCATACATCTGCACCGCTTGTAAGAGTTCTTCCAATATTCATATCATAGTTTTGTAAAAAAACAACACTATTCGGATATTTTTTTGCCATTTCCTCTAATTTGGAAACTATTTCCTTGCCAGTATCATCCAATGGATGTGCTTTACCTGCAAAAACAATTTGCACCTTTCCACTTTCAAGAAGAGGGGAAATTATTTCTTCCTTAGTAAAAATCAAATCACTCCTTTTATATGGAGCAGCTCTTCTTGAAAAACCAATTAACAACTTATCTACATCAAGCTTTACACCATTTCTTTCTTCTATAAAAGAAATAAGTTCTTTTTTATTCTCTATATGTGCACTCCATATATCACCATCTTCTTCATAAGCTTTAGTTATCTTATCGTCAACCCATGTAGGTACATGAATTGCATTAGTTATTCCTATAATTTCACTTCTTCCTGAGGTTGTCTTCCACATTTTATTTGCAGTATCTGCATGAAGCTGCGCCACTGCATTAGATTTTCTTGAAAGTCTTAAAGCAGCAACAGTCATGTTAAAAGGCTCTCCACCTATTCTTATCATTTGTTCTCTGTTTAAGCCATTAAAAGCCCCTACATATTCTAAACCTTCTAATGTGTGTGATTCATTTCCTTGTACAATTGGTGTGTGTGTTGTAAAAACAACTTCATCACGAGTTTTTTTCCATGCTTCTTCAAAACTACAACCAGATTCCATTTTTTCTTTTATAATTTCTAAAGCTGCAAGAACAGCATGACCTTCATTAAAATGATAAACATCTATCTTTAAACCAAGCTCTCTTAATAATTTTACTCCACCAATACCTAAAACTATTTCTTGAGCTATTCTTTCCTCCTTGAACCATCCATATAACTGTCCTGTTATCCATCTGTCTTCTGCATTGTTTTCAGAAATATCTGTATCTAAAAGATATAATGGATTATTTCCAAACTTTTCAGTTTTCCAAACTTTACAAACTACATCTCTATTTCTTACCTTTACAGTTACCTTTATCCCTGTATCTTCTAAAAAGTCATAAGTATAATTATGATAAGAATCATATACCTTTCCATCATCGCCAATATATTGATCGCTATAGCCTTGTTTCCATTTTATTCCTATACCTATCAATGGCATATTTGCATCCTTAGCTGCCTTAATATAATCTCCTGCAAGTATTCCAAGACCACCTGCATACAATTTAACACTTGATTCTAAACCATATTCCATACAAAAATATGCCACTGAAGGTACTTTTACATTATCCATTATACAAACTCCTCCTTTATTATTTAAACATACTCCTATGAAAAAATTTAAAATAATTTATGTATTACCACGTTTGTGCAAACGTTTGCTTATACAATAAGTATATCACGATTCTTCTATATTGTCACATTTTTTTTTAAATTTTCCATTTTAAAATCACTATACTTGTTTATCTATACAGTTAACATATANGTCGCCAATCACCAATCCCCAGAGTAAAGAAAAAAGATAAAAGCACTTAAGAACAATTAGATAAAAATAAATTAAAATAGACTTAAAGATAGATTATATCTACTTTAAGTCTATTTTGCTTTATTTTAATTTTAGTTTTGCATTAGCAAGACATCCTTCTCTAGTGACTGGGGATTGGCGACTGGTTACTAGAATAAAATTGTTACACAATTTTATTCTACTGTGCATTTTTATACTTACATATGACAGCTTTTATAGCATTGTAGTCTATTTCATTTGGCAGCAATTCTTTAATAGGTTTCAACCTCTCACAACCAGCTTCTTTAATTTTTGCCAATATCAATTCCTCATACTCTTTAGGAATTAATATATCCCAGTCTATTTCTATTCCTTCTAAACCGCATCTCATTATATGTTCTTTAACTGTATCTATCTTAATTCCTCTATGTTCTGCAATTTCGTTTAAATTTCTTCCTTCACTTAACATATTGAAGGTTATTACATGACTTGATATTTTTTCTTCATTTGTTACAAGTCCTTCTGTTACGGCTTTATCTTCAAGGTTTCTTAATTTATGCTGGTCATTATATTGTATTAAAGCTTGTAAAAATTCTTCTCCATATCTTTCAAATTTCTTTTCTCCAACACCTTTAATATTCAATATTTCTTCCTTATTTAAAGGTATTGTTTCACTCATTTCTTTTAGAGTAGTATCAGCAAATACAATATATGGAGGAACAGCCTCTCTTTGAGCAATTTCCTTTCTTACTTCCCTAAGCTTATCAAATAAGGAATTATCAATATGAACTTTTTCTTTTTGCTTATAAACCTTCTGCAAAACTTTTTGATTATTCTTTAGAACTTCAACTGCTTTATTTCTCAGCTTTACCACTGAAAACTCTTCTTCTGTAAGAGTTAAATATTCCTCTGCAATTAACATATTTATTATATCTTTTATTCCTTTTATGGTATAATTCTTCATTATCCCATAGGTTGACAGATTATGGAAATTCAAATTCAATATCTTTTGATTCTTTGAACCTCTAAGCACCTCTGCTACCATAGTAACTCCATATCTTTCTCTCATTCTATATATACAAGAAAAAATTTTCTGAGCATCTACAGTTATATCTATAAATTCACTATCATCATTACAATTACTGCAATTCTCACATTTATCTGCAATATCATTTTCTCCAAAATATTCTAAAATATATTTTCTTAAACACCTTGTAGTATGACAATAATCTACCATTGACTGCAGTTTTCTGTATTCATTCATTTTTCTTTCTTCAGTAAAAACAGTCTGTTCAATAAAAAATTTTTGAAGCATGGTATCTCGTGGTCCAAACAAAAGTATACATTCTCCACTTTCACCATCTCTTCCTGCCCTTCCTGCTTCTTGATAGTAAGCTTCAATATTTTTAGGCATATTGTAATGTATTACAAATCTTACATTGGATTTATCTATACCCATTCCAAATGCATTAGTTGCTACCATTATTTTTATATCATCATATAAAAAATGCTCTTGACTTTGTTCTCTCTCATTGTCACTCATTCCTGCATGATATTTTCCTACTGAATACCCTTTTTTCTCAAGTGAAGAATATAAATTATCAACTTCTTTTCTAGTTGCTGCATAAATTATTCCCGACTTATCCTTATTGTCTTCTATATATTTTAAAATAAAATCTTGTTTGTTTTCATTTTTCATCACTGAAAAAGACAGATTTTTTCTATCAAAACCAGTTATATAAATATCAGGGTTTCTTAAATTTAATAGTTTTACAACATCTTGTCTGACATCAATAGTTGCTGTTGCCGTAAAAGCAGAAACTACTGGTCTTGGATTAAACCTTTCAATAAACGGAGCAATAGCTCTATAGCTAACTCTAAAATCATGACCCCATTGTGAAGCACAATGAGCTTCATCAATGGCAATTTGTGAAACATTTAAAGTTTGAAAAAGCCTGTAAAAAGCTTCCACATCTAATCTTTCTGGAGCTACATATAAAAGCTTTAGCTCTCCTTGTGCTGCTCTATAGATTGTATCTCTTATTTCATTTATACTTTGAGTACTATTAATAACTCCCGCAGGTATTCCGAAACTATTTAAAGAATCTACTTGATCTTTCATAAGTGAAATAAGTGGAGAAATAACTAATGTAAGTCCATCCATTATAACAGCTGGTATCTGATAACAAAGAGATTTTCCTCCTCCTGTAGGCATAATAGCAAAAGTATCTTTTCCCACTAAAATACTTTCAATAATTTCTTTCTGTCCTTCTCTAAACTCAGTATATCCATAATACTTTTTTAGTATTTCTTCCATATTTTTTTGCATGTTTTCCTGCATTTTTTCCTCCTGATAAACTTGTACATTCTCTTATATTATAATTATAGACATTTACACAGTAATTAAACATTTTTAAACACATATATATTGCAATTATCAATATTCATTGCTCAATAATCAATTTATAAAAAAACTTCAACAAGATTTTTATTTATTGCAACTTATATATACAGAAATGTAACATTTAATTTTTCAAAACTTCGCCAACACAAAATATTCTTTACTATCATTTATTTTTAATTATAAACTATAATTAACTTTAAGTTTCAAAATTTATTGAATATAAACTACTTTTTTATTATAAGACATACAAATTAAAAAATAAATGCTTCTCTTTACATAAACAGAAGCATTTATTTCATAATACTATACCATATATTTATATGAATAATATTTCTAAAGATCTTAACTCATCTACTTTTACTTCTTTATCTAATATTTTAATACTTTTTCCACTAACTTTTTTTGAACTCATTAAAAATTTAATTAATTTTAAATAGTTGATACTTGAAATAATATTCTTAGTATCATTTTCATTTAAGACTTCTCTCTTACCAGTCTTGTAGTTGAGCACTAATCTCATTCCTATACCCCCATAATATATGCTACAATATAAATTATATTCATTACATATTTGAAAATATGTTACTAATATTAAAAATAAACAAGAGATAGATTGCAAATAGTTGCTTTCTATCTCTTTATATAATCATAATCATTTTCCCTTAAATAATTTTCCTATTACTTCTTTAAATGTTATAGGGGTATTGACATGTATATTTTCACCACATTTTAAGCTTTTACTGTAAATAACCTCTCCATTTTTATAAATTGATATTTTACCCAAATCATCATTTTTGCGCAAAGAATTCTTTATGCTCTTGGGTTTTATTATCTTAGTTTCGTAACTGTCACCTTTTTTAAAAGGTATTATTATATCTTCATCACATATTAAATTTATTTCTGTTTTTTCATTATGATTATACTTATCTACAATTTGTCCTTTACTTACAACTTTTTTAAATTCATAATTATCTTTTACATAATCATAGATTTTTTTTGTTTCATTCCATCTCTTATTGCAATTTAATACAACTATAATTATATCATCTTCACCCATATTTACAGAAGTTACCAGGCATTTTCCAGCATTTCCTGTATATCCAGTTTTCACACCATTAGCTCCTGGAATTTGATATAATATTTTATTTATATTATGATAACTTCTTGTAAAACCATATTCCTCAGCATCTACATCCTTTATACTGACAATTTGATTAAATAATTTATTCTCCTTTGCTTTTGCCGTTACTAATGCCAAATCATAAGCAGTTGAATAGTGATACTGACTGTCTAAACCATGAGGAGATTCAAAATGAGTGTTGGTTACACCTATCTCTTCAGCATATTCATTCATCAGTTTTAGAAATTCATCAACACTGCCGCACATTCCTTCTGCAATTGCTATGGCAGCATCATTTCCTGATCTCAACATAAGGCCATACAACAGTTCTCTAAGCGTTATTATATCTCCTTTTTTATAACCTACCTCTGAACCGTGAATATTAGCTGCATTGCTTGATATTTCAATTTCTTTATCTAAATTTCCGTATTTTAAAGTTACTAATGTAGTCATAATTTTAGTAGTACTGGCAATAGGAATTAACATATTGGAATTTTTTTCATATAAAACACATCTTGATTTACTGTCAATAGCAACAGCACTTCTAGCATCAATTTGCATAGGTTTTGCAATGACTGAACTAGCTAATATATTTATACTAACCAATATACTTATTAATACTGCTACGATATGTTTATTTTTCATATATAAAACTTCACCTGCCTTTCTTTTTATTCTTTTCAGAAATCAAATAAATACTCATGAAATGTTTTCCCATTATATTTATAAGCTGTTGAAAAAAAAATATTATGCTCCATTTTCATTCTTTTGTTATATTAATTGATTAATGTGTAAATACTAATAAATATTATTATTTATGGAGGATTTTATGTGATTTGGTTACTGATAACTCTTATATTTCTTTTTTTACCCTTACCGTTACTAATTACCATAGGTTATAAAACAAATACTCTATCTGTATATATATTTGGAATAAAATTATATCCTGGTAAAAAAAGCAATAAAAAGCTTTCAAAAAAAACTCACAAAAAGAAAAAAACAAAAAAAATTTCTTTAAAAGATTATAAAGAAATTTGGAATAAAATAACTAACAATCCATTTAAGCCTTCACTTTATTTTAAATTCAACATGATATATGGATTAGATGATGCAGCTAAAACGGCAATTTTGTATGGAACACTTTCTTCTTTGCCACCATTTTTATATAACTTATTTTCTTATTTTTTTCATACTAAAAAGTTTAAAATTGATTTTAAACCAATTTTCGAAAAATCCATATTAGAGTTTAAAATTAAAAGTATAATTTGGATAAATTTCGCTAAAATTATCTATATGAGCTTATTAGTCATTTTCACACTGAAAAACAATTTGAATAAATCACTAAACTAGATGATTGTAGAATTTAAAAAATAAAAATGTGGATAACTTTTAAAAATTCATTTGAAACTGTTCAAAAAAAAGGTACAACAAAAAGCCTTTTGATAAAAAGGTATGCGTAGCATGTAAGTTTAAA
>NZ_JAPPRQ010000017.1 GCF_026719745.1 Clostridium sp. ZS2-4 | reverse complement strand
TTATATGCTTGTTCTTTTTCATTTTGAGTATTCATATCTCTTCATCCTTTGTTTAATAATCTCTATTTTATTATAAATAGAGACACTATTTAGGACAAGGTGAAATTATTAACTTCTTTTTATATAGCTTACTAATGAAAATAAAATTTCTTCCATTTTCAAGAGGAAACAATACACATTTGTGTATTGTTTCACAGCTCGTACTTCACACTTTGTTCATCCCCCGAGAATGAGCTTGTTATCAACTGTCCGTAGGTCAGATCAAATCGCAACATCCTGGTACCCTACTTCTATTACCTTTTCATCTACAAGACAAAGTCCTATCCCATTTTCATCATCCCATGTACAATCAAAAATTACTCCAATCTCTCCCCCATCATAAGCTCCTGAGTATGGAATAACAATTCCAACTAAAGTTATATTTTCAAGTAATTTTTCTATTGTTTCAATTAAAGGATAATTTTCATTAAATTCAATATCATAACCTAGTTCATGTCGCTTTTGTTTATAGTAATTTAAAATTGGTTCTAAAATCGTTTCTTGTAAATTACTCCACTTTTCCATTAATGAATTATAAGCTATATACTGCTCTTCTTCAAACACCCCATCTTCATCACCATTAATCATAAGAGTTATTTTCGTTTCTTTTCCTAAAAAATCAATGGTTGTATACTTAGACCAAATATAATCATACTTCAACTCTCCAAAAATCGAATCATTTACTGTCATCTTTAAAATCTCCTTTTTTATTTATTAGCAAATCCTTCAGGTTCAAATGCCCCTGCATTTACCTCACCTATACCACCAAGGTGCCCAAATGTACTATTTATTTTTGACGGTACAAGTTGCATTGTTTTACAATCGTTTAATTCATGCCATGTTAATTTATTTTTCTTTCTAAAGTTTCGTATATCCTTTTCAGTAATTCCACCTGGCTCCATATCAAATTTATGTGCTAGTTCTGGTGAATTATTAAGTTGCTCTACTAACTTTTTATCTGCCTGTACAAAATTCATATTTCTAGCTTTCGTTCCCATTTTTCCTTTTCCACCAACCATATGCTCAATTTCTAACTCTGCTTTTGATACAAGTGAAAAATCTGGAACTCCATTTTTATATTGAATACCTTCAATACCAGCTTCATCTAATATTTTCTTTAATTGAGGGTCTGGCGGTGGTTTAAGGGTACATAAAGATTCACCTCTACCTCCTTCAAAAACTGCTTTTATATTCACATCGGCAGGTGTTTGACTAATCCTTGATTCATATGAACTCGCAAATTCTTTTTGCTTAAAAGCAGAAGGAATATCTATTTCAGCTTCTGTAACCCCCTCAGTAATCACTTTAGCAGTATCATCTACACTTGATCCTAATTCATTCTTAACCTTCTTAACTTCCTTTTTAAACCTACCTAAAGCCTCATAACCATTACCCAAATTGCTACCAAGCACTANTCCATGGAATGCTGCTGCTGTTCCTGCTCCTATTCCAAAATCAGTTAGTACAGTTTTAAAGTTTATTCCTTTACCTTCTAATTTTTGTCTTACTATACTTTCAAAGCCGTTGGTTATTCCTCCTAACAGCATTTTTCCACCTAAGGCTTCACCTACTCCAAAAGGTCCAAATATTGCTCCAGAGACTGCTCCAGAGACTGCTCCTACAAAGGATTCTCGTCCTCCAGCAGCCATATAAGAGGAAATATCACTTACTTCTTTTCGTCCTGCATCTGATATTGCTTGACTTAATACTGCCGCTGTTCCTGCTACTGCTGCCCCTATTGCGGTTGCTTTAGCAACTACTAATGCTGTCGTACCTATTGTTGCTA
>NZ_JAPPRQ010000016.1 GCF_026719745.1 Clostridium sp. ZS2-4 | reverse complement strand
GAAGGCGTATAATCTTATTTTTAAATTCTGATTCGTATCTTCGTTTTTTCATTGTCGTAACCTCTTTTCTGAAATAAATTATATCATTTATTCGACTGAGGTGTTACAACTTTAGTATACCACTACAGTAATAACTGAATGTAAACTTTCATATAGAATACTATATTCTCAAAAATAAATAAAATTATTGATACATAAGAGTTAGCACTAAATGAAGGTGCAGCTCTTTTTTATTTGTAGCAAACGAATGACTCCATGTATATAATTACTTAAAAGTAATATATACGTATAAGATGAAAGTAAGTTCTGCAATAGTTGACCTGTTGGAAACTACATGACATTTTGTGAATATAATTCTTTATATGGTATAATTTTATATATTAAATTTGTTATAAGTATAGGTGAGCTATATTGCTAAATGGTTTTAGGTAGGAGTATGGTCGGGGATATCTATATTTGCTCAAGAGTGATGTTGCAATGTATGAAGAACTTATGTATTAACAAATATAATAATTATATATAGTTGGGGGGATATAAATAATGGACATTGTGGAGAAAGAAAACATTAAGCTTTTTGTTAAAAATTATTTTAAGAGTTTACGTATTAAGCAATTTCTAATTATTACATTGATTTCTATTATTAGTGCGTATTTAACAAAGGGAAAAGAAGAACTTATAATTAGTATAGTAATTATAAGTATAATAAGCCTTGTGGCATTTTTTACATATCCAGATTTTCTGCAAAAAGAAACAGAAAAAGCAATTCAAACATCTTATAATAAAATCTCAAAACATGATAATGAATTAGTGATTATTTGCAATTTGAAAAAGTTTAATGGACCAACATTTGGTGCCTTGCATATTGATGAAAAAACAATAGAGTTTAAACCTTTTAGAGACAATCTTCAGAGTGAAAGGTTTTTAATTAAAGAAACAGAGATAAAGAATATTAAGATATCACTTTTAAAAATTAAAAGCTCAGTATTTAACAGAATATTTTACAAAGAATTAAATAAAGCAATAAGTTTTTCTGGTAATAGCATAAAGGTATTGTTACAAACACTAGAACCAGAAAAAACTATTGAAAAGATTAGGAAAAAGATACATATAAGTTAGTTAGAAAATATCAATGATCACTACATATAATTTTAATACTTATTTAATGGAAGAAGGGTTGTATAGTGAATCATATATTAAAAAAGAGAGTTAATAAAAATAGTGTCTATATAGTATTAATAAATATAATTATAATAATATCCTATAAAATAGGAAACACCATAGTAGCAAAGTTGGATTTACTATTCAGAGGGTGGATAGATATTTTATATATGATTAATGTCTTATCTTTTATTATTACAATTATAGTTTCCATTAATATATTTTTATGTTCAAAAGAATATTCAAAAATTAAAGATTCTATTATAAAAAATGCCTTGAAAATAATATCCTCAATTGTTACGGCAATTATTGTAACTATATGTTGCGTAGAGGGCTTGTTTATTCTTGCGTTCTTTTATGAACCAGAGCATATTATTTATGAGCAAAATCAAAAAGTAATAGCAAAGGTTGTTCCTCATGGATTTCATCATACACAAATTGATTTTTATGAACCAGTAAATATATTCTTAATGAGAAAATCAAATATACCTAGTAAAATTTATGATGGAAGTTATGATATATATGAAGAAAGATAAGTATATAAGTATTTTTATTTATAAGCTTTATTTTTTATTATTTCTAGAGCTATATCCAAAGCATCCTTATTTTCTAAATCATTAATATTATAATCGGGAATTACTCCTCGTTTTGTATCAAGTCCATTAGGTCTTACAAAATATTTATGAGATACTGCTATTGCCAATTTTGTGTTAGGAAGTCTAAACCAATATATATCACCATATTCTGTTGGAAGTCCTCCTGTTTCCGCACCTATTAAGTAACCTATATTATAATCTTTTACAGTAGAAGCAAGCATAACAGCACTTGAGAAGGTATATCTACTTGTTAAGAAATAAGAATCCCCTTTAAACTTAGGTTTATCAGTAAAATGTCTTGAAGCTGGACCTTTGCTTGTGTATACTTTTCCAAGATATTTAGGGTAAAACTCACCTATAACTTTTTTGATTTCTTCTTCACCCATACCTTGTTTTTTCAAATTATCTTTATAATATTCTAATATTTCATTGCTTATTTTTATATCCATTCTATCAGCTTGTTTATAGTTCCCATCATAAATGTATTCTATTAATAAATCTCCTAATTGAGAATTTCCGCCACCATTGTTTCTTAAATCTATTATAAGATTACTTATATGGTCCTTGTTTATCTTTTCAAAGGTTTCATCTAAAAATTTCTTAAACTTATCAAAATCTCTGAATGTATTGAAAGTAATAAGACCTGTATTATCATTTAGCTTTTTATAGCTGTAATCTACATAGTCTTCTTTTTTAGCATTGATTTTTTTTATCTCTTCCATGCCTATACCTTTAAGCTTTATGGTTTGCTCTTTATTATCTTTTCTAATAATTAAAGTATATTCATTCTTCAACTCATTATCTATATGATAATAGTCTGTAAATCTTCTTTGCATAGCAGCTTCTTTAAATGATTTAGTAGGGCAGCTTATATATTTTGAAATCTGACTATATATATCTGAAGTTTGTTTATCGTTTATTGAAATAATTTCCCAATCTTTATATTTATCGTATTCTTTTTTAAATGTATCTTTTATATACATTTTGCCATCTCGTATTGTTAAAGATATAAATAGCATTTTATCTGAATTATAAACTTTTTCCATGTAATCTTGTGGTTCTGTAAGCCATGTATGTCCATCTTCAAATTCACTTACAATAGGTGCAAATTTTCTATAAACCTCTATTGCAGTTAAAGGTTTATTTATGCTGTTCAGTTCTTTGTCTATTTCTTTTTTTATGTTTTCCTTAGAAGCTGCAAAATATAAATTAGGATGTACATTTTCCATAGTTTTCAGCATAAAGTCAATATCCTCTTTAATCTGCTGTTTTGAGTAAATTGGTTCTTTTTCAACATTTTCCTTTGCATAAGCAGCTCCGAAGAAACACTGATTAAAAATTAAAAAAGCACTGAAAAATATTTTTAATAACTTTTTCATAACTTTCCTCCTTAAAATATATTTATGTTATATGTAATAATACCCATAAATTACATTATATTATATGATTTTATGCGGTGCAATGATGATTATACTGTATTCATATACTTATGATACTTTTATTTTCAGGTAAATAATTCATTGAATTTGAAATAAATTATGGAAAGGTAGTGAATTGTTATACTCCATTTGAAGAATGTTAAACGTTAAAGGATAGATAATAAAAGAAACTATAACCATAAATCTGGCAGAACAGTTAAAAGTTTTGTTGGATTTATTACGTTAAAAAAGAGGTTAGTTAAATTTATTAAAGATGCTTGTTATAGAAAATAAATGTATATGATATAATTGAAATAATAAAGCTAGGACGTGATAAAATGAAAAACAATAAAGTACATCATGAGCATGATGTAGGATATAAACATATATTTTCGCATAAAGGTACTTTTTTAGAATTTTTAAGAAGTTTTACTAAAAAAGAATGGGCAAAACTAATAAAAGAAGAAGATTTAATTCTAGTTGATAAATCTTATGTACTTTCAGATTTTGAAGAAGAGGAATCAGATATATTATATAAAGTTAATGTAAATGGAGAAGAAGTAATATTTTATGTGTTACTAGAATTTCAATCAAAAGTGGATTTTCAGATGCCGATAAGACTGTTATTTTATATGGCAGAAATATGGAGAGATGTACTGAAAAATACTGATAAGAATAAAAGAAAAAGAAAGAATTTTAAGCTACCAGCCATTATACCCATAGTATTATATAATGGAAAAAATAAATGGACAGCGTGTACAAGTTTTAAAGAAATATTAAGTGGATATGAATTATTCGAAGAAAATATTTTAGATTTTAATTATATATTTTTAGATGTAAATAGATATAGACAAGAAGAATTATTTGATATAGCAAATTTAGTATCATCAGTATTTTTGATAGATTAAAGAATAGATGATAAAGAACTAATAAAAAGACTAAGAAAAATGATATTTATACTTAAAAAAATAAAACCAGAACAGTATGATATATTTAGACAGTGGTTAAAAGGAATAATAAAACCAAGACTACCAAAGGATATGCAACAGGAAATAGAAGATATATTAGAAAAGACAAATCAATGGGAGGTAGAATCTATGGTATATAATTTAGAAAGAGTAATTGATGATGTAAGAAAAAAAAGTGTTGAAGAAGGTATAGAAAAAGGGGTATTACAAGAAAGAATGGAAATATTAAAAAAGTTAATTAAAGCTGGTTCAGACATAGAATTTATAAAAAATATAACAGGATTAACGGAAGAAGAAATTAAAGAAGCTAAATCAAAAATGCATTGATGATTATAAACCAATAAACAAAAAACTCTTGCTGATGTAGAAGTTTGCTTAATATGATATCGGTTGGAATTATATTAAGTGTTTATAGACAAAGAAGGTTGTCAGTGAATAATAATCAAAGTAAAATAAAAAATTAAATAAATTTGTGTATTCAAAGTAAAGGGATTTTGCATTAAATTTTAAATGTAGAATCCCTTTACTTATGCTTATTATTATTTATAAGTGAGTTTGTTATTTTTATATTAAAGTGGTATTATTTATATTAATTACAAATCAATAGGAGGTATTTACGATGGGATTTGATGCTGGATTTTCAATAATTATTATATTGATATATCTTGTATTCTTAGGTGCTGGTATATATGGGTTTGTACTATTTGTTAAACTTGCTCACAGAGGAATAAAAGCACTTGATATTTATATAGATAAAAATAGTAAAGATATAAGTGAAAAAGAATAGCAGAGCAAATGGAATTTAATATTAATAAAGAAAGGTGAAAAACATGAAAGTATCAACTGAGCAAAACGGTGAACAAGCACAATCAAAGGTTTGGAAAGTTATAAGTGTGTTACCACTTAGCATAGCTGTATTTCAAATATTACTTATATTAAATTGGCTTTTTCAAATAACACCCTTTCAAAAATTAGAGGGAATGCCTTTATTACTTACTCCTTTCATAAGTCCAATAGGTATTATTTTTGCTGTTGCAGCGCTTCAAAAAAATTACAATAAAATTATCAAAGTAGGGATTATAAGCAACTGTATATTATTTTTTCTACCATGGATATATTGGGGTGTTGGAACACTTGTTTTTGGAGCTTAAGTATTTCGGAGTTTAGTGGTAGGCTTTTTAAAAATATTTTCAAATAGAAAAAATGGTAGAATAACATAAAGTTCCAACCATTTTCCCAAAACAATTATAATAATTTTATGAATAATTATTTCAAATTAATTTTTAAAAGTTTTGAATCAACATTACATACTATTTTTGAATTGTATATACCAAGTAATTTACCATTATATGTAGTTTGTTTGTTGCTATTTATTTCTGTTAAAGTACCTTTCAAAGAATCATTAACATATATTGTATCTTTATCTATTAAATAAAGATCTTTTTTATTTACTTCATAAGGTAATTTTAGTTCAGTCCAATCTGCATCATAATCATCAAATTTTCTATAATATATGGTAGATATTTTATCATCTATTAATTCTCCTAAGTAAATAACATCATTTTTATCCGTATCTATTAGTGTTAATTTTTCAGAGTTTTTAATCTTTACTCTCTTAGTATTTTTTTTGTTTAAAATGTAAATTCTATTATTAGGTAATGTTTCATAAACAATAGCATCATTATTTAACAACAATGAAATATCGCTAATATTAGTACTATCTATGTCTAATTCATATATATTATTCATTCTATCTATTTTATATAAAGAGTTATGAGAGGTTGAATTTTTAAGATTTAAGCAAACAATACCTGTTAGAGGTGATGAGTTTATACTTTCAACTTCACATTTTGTATTTGAAGTTATTTTTACAGCTTCATCCATATCGTTAACTTGATCAAGTTGATCGTTATCAGCGTTGTAAGAGAAAAAAGTAAATTTACTACTTTTCCTAAATTTTCGCTTAAGCGCTATATAGAGTTTATTTCTATTGGGTATCCAGTTATAACAAGATATATACCCTGGTTCAGAGATGTCCACTATTTTTTCAACTCCAGTGGCAGTATCAATAATTTTCAAATTATCATCCTCCAAATAGCTAATGTAGTCACTATCATAAGAAATTTGAAGATTTTCTATATTGTGAGGTAAATTTATTTGTATATCTTTATTATTATTACTAGCGGTATTAATGACTTTTTTTAAAACCATATTTTTAGATACATCTCTTTTTACTAATACGAAATTATTTACATAATATAAAGCAGAAAACTGCAAAATTAATCCCAAAGTTATAAATGCAAACAATTTCTTAAAGGTATAAATAAGTTTTTTCTTTTTATTTGATTTTTGAGTTTGTCTCATATATTTACCTCCGATTTAAGGTTCCACATATATTGCTGAAGGTATACAACGTTCACCTATACTATCACAAGGATTATTAATTACTTTCCCTTGAAAATACATAGTAGTGGATGATCCTCCATCTAAGTTAGCAGCAGTATAGGCACCTTGATCATATAAAATATCTTGTAGTTCGGACATAGAAACTCCAAACCTTTTAACTACTGTACCATCTATAACTAATAAGAGAATACTACCATCTTTTCTCTGTCCTATGGCAGTTCTAGGAGCTGATCCCCATCCGCCGTTACCCTTTATTTTTACTTTTTCACCATTTACAATTAAAGGTGGACCATAAGACAAGGCTTCACTACAGTTTAAGTCTTCTAATTGTTCTAAAGAATATTTACCTACAAGTAAGATACCCTTTTTAGTTATACCAATAATCTCTGTTTCTTCATTTTTCTTAACTGTACTTCTAATTACTTTTCCATTAGACATTAGTATACCTAGTGGAAAAGCGCCAGTACCTGCATATAAAGTACCATTTGCAGTCTTATCTTTAAAAGCACCGCCATTTACAGCTGCTACAGCATTAAATCTTTTAGCTATTTCACTAGTAGTTTGTCCAACTTCACCTAACTTTTCAGCATATCCTACTTTTACTTTTTTAGGATTGCTAATTACAAGGAGGTACCCTTTGAATCCTGTATCTTCTAAAACATATCTTTCAATATTATTTTTATTATCAGATTTTATGGTCATATTATCTATATCTTTTTTAGATTGAGATACTGTTTCAACAGAATTTTCACTTAATATATTTTGAATCTCTTTATCTGATAGAAAAAGTTTGGCAATCCATCTATGGCTCATTGTGGTCATAGACATTCCTACTAACGTATCTCTTACATTATTAAAAGGACCATAAAATGCAGTAAATGGAGTAGTTATACTACAGAAAATTAATTCAAGTAAAAAAAACTTGAATATTTTAGATTTTAGCTTCTTTTTTTTCATAATACACACCTTTATATTTGATAATTTATGAGTTGTTAATTTATAAAATATATTATAACATATAATATATTATTTTACTCATATGTAAAAATAATGATAGAATATAATAAAATCATCAAATAAAATGAATTTAACTAGATTTATATTTTGAGTCAGTGTAGTGGGTACTACACCATATAGGAGTGATTTAAAATGAAGAAAAAATATTTAATTATTATATTGATTGCTTTTGTTCTTAGTATTACGGGCTGTAGCAAGTCAAGTTCAAATATTGAAAATTATCTTAATAGTGGCACCACAATTGATACAAATGCCAAAGACATTATGCCTAAGCTTGATGATTTACCTAAATATGAGAATATAGCATACAAATATACTCATAAAACAATATTTCTATTTGAATCTTATTCAGTTGCTCTCATTGTGAACTATGATGATAAAACATATCAGAGCGAAAAAGATAAATTAGCAGAAAAATATACTTTTTTAGAAGAAAAAGTGGAGTCTGATTATGACGAAAGTAAATATTTCATCCCTGAATATGAGTTTTCAATAAATAGTTATACTTTTAAAGTTGTGGCTGAAGATGCAAATAGTAATACAGAATTTCCAAAATCCTTTGGTATGATTGGAACATCTGAAGAGAAAAAAAGTATAGCATATTTGTATTTTTATGATTTTGATTTAGATTATATCGGACAAGAAAATGATAGACATCCTATGGCTAATTTTGTTAAGGAGTATTTTGAATATGACTTTTAGCCATATGTTATGCATATTATCAGTATTATCTTTGGATATTGAGACACATTCTAAAGAAAGTGTGTTGTAAGAAGATATAATGTATTAAAACATAATGGTAGGAGATAGAAAAATATAATAAAAAATTGAAAGAAGGAAGAGAAATATGGGGTATTCCATAAAAGGTGAACTAATGTTAGTTATAGGAATTCCAATATATTTAGTAGTATTTGCAATAAGTATATTTAAAAAATATAAAATGAATATAAAAATTAGTTGGATTAGAGAATTGGTAAAATTCATCTTTGTATTGTATGTTTTTTTATTATTAGGAGTTACCTTATTTCCCCTAAGTATAGGGTTCAAACATAGTCGTGATTATTTTAGATTGCCAATAAATTTAATACCATTCAAAGAGGTAGTTGAAGAAATAGGTAAGATTGGAACTGATTACGGAGGGGATGTAGCTTTTCAAGTAAGGCTAATATTAAGAAATGTAGGGGGAAATTTAATATTATTACTCCCTTTAGGAGTAATATCGCCAATAATATGGGAAGAATTTACTAGAATAAAAAGAGTTATTATACAAGGGTTTATAGTATCTATATGTATAGAGTTACTACAACTTATAGAAATATTATCGGGAAGAGCTTTTGTAAGAGCAGTAGACATTGATGATGTAATACTAAATGTTTTAGGAGTAATAATTGGATATTTAATATATAGAGGCATATTCTATTTATCAAATAAGTATGATATTAAGTTTATGATTAATATATTTGCAGAAAGGACAAAAGAACAACAGTCAGATGAAAGCTATCAACATCAATTTTTTGAAAATAATTAAGTGTTAAATAATAGAAATAAAAATAATAGCCACAAATTTTACTATTAAAAAGTCAAGTCATACTAGCGGGTATTACGAATTCAGTATGTTCAATTCTATACATAAAATTAATAATTAGAAAGGATTGTTTATCTATGCTTAGAATAATTAGAGAAAAATTGTATTTATTAGGCTATATTATAATTATGTATAGCATCTGTCAATTTGGATATATTTGCTTCAATTTTGCACACGCTATTTTAAATAATAAAGAATGGACAGTTATAGAACCAAACGGTATAACAACTATTGGTAAAATACATTTTAACTATACAAATATATTTTTTGTGATTTCATTGTGTCTTATTTTTAGTATCGCTCTTATTTTGTTAGGTGTTTTTATAATAAAAAAAGGAAATAAGAATAGGATAAACTAAAGTATTGTATAATGATTAGACATGCTAAAAAGAATAATTCATAAAGGAAAATGTATTAATTAATTTTTGTAATATTAACTTAGGAATATTCTTAAATGATGATATAAAAAGCTAATATTAAAAAAATAGCTAAGACATAACAGCAAAACATCACGTTACAACAAGATATAATCTATCAATATGAAGTTACAAGAATTATCCTATAAGCGTTATAGAGATGTTGAAACACTCACTGTATATGATATAATTTAAAAGTAAGATTATTTATATTTTTCTAGTATGAGGTAAATTAATATGATATATACACATGAAGATAAGCGTAATAAAGAATTGAGAGTTGACTGCGAAAAATGTTTTGGGCTATGCTGTGTAGCATTGTACTTTTCAGCTGCGGAAGGTTTCCCAACAGATAAAGATGCAGGTAAGCCTTGTATAAACTTACAATCAGACTTTACCTGCTCGATTCATAAAAATCTTAGAAACAAGGGGCTTAAGGGTTGTACTGCTTATGACTGCTTTGGTGCTGGTCAAAAGGTAGCACAAGTTACTTATGGAGGACTTGATTGGAGACAAGTTCCTGAATCTGCTAAACAAATGTTTGAGGCGTTTCTGATTATGAGACAGCTTCATGAAATGCTATGGTACCTTTCAGAAGCGTTTATTTTGCAAAGGGACAAGGGTATCAAGGAGGAAATAAGTTCATTGCTGAACAATACTGAACGTCTTACTCTTCTTGACGCTGATTCTCTATTAACACTGAATACGCAGGCTCATAGAGCTAAGGTTAATGCGCTGCTGAAAAATACCAGCCAGCTAGTACGTACTAAAGCCCACAGTGGAAAAAACATTTCTTCAAGAAATCAGAACGCTAACTCTCGTCGATTAGATTATTTTGGGAAAGACCTAAGAAAAACCAATCTTAGAGGTGCAGACCTGAGAGGAGCATGCCTTATTGCTGCAAATCTTAGAGGAGTCGATTTGCGTGGGACTGATCTCATCGGGGCTGATTTGAGGGATGCCGATCTTAGTGGAGCTAATCTTACAAATAGCATCTTTCTTACCCAAGCCCAGATCAACACGGCTAAGGGTGATTCAAAGACAAAGCTACCCATGATGCTGGTTCACCCAACTTATTGGTCAAAGTAACTAACTGTATAATTTACATAAAGAAACATCGTATTTTTCAATTTTGAATTATACGATGTTTTTTTTATGTCTTAATATATTTTTGGTTTTCTTAAAAGGGAATTACTCCAAATTATGTTTGCTAGNTTATCACTAGCTTTATCTATGCTAACTAATAATTTTTTATTAGTATCATATTTAAAATACATGAAGTAAGCATTTGCTGCTTTTGAAACTTCCTTGCTGCTAGCTTCATCAAATTCTACTTTGTTAACATCTGCTAAATTGTTTTTCTTGATAAAATCAAGTGCTTTTCCTTTAGCTTCTTCAATATTAAATTCTTTAGTATTTCCTTTAGCTGTCTTATCATAAGATTCAAGCTCAAGTACTTTATTTGTTTTAGTATCTATTAAAGCTGTATAGCTTATTTTATCTTCACTAATATTTTTATTTGTTACTAAGAAATATTTTTGTCCACCTTGTTCTATTGTTGTAGCTTTTAAATCTTTACTTTCTACTTTAATATCAAGATATTTTTCAAATGCATTAACAGCTTTTTCTTCAGATGTTTTTGTGCTCTTCTCATTTAATTGCACAGCTACTTTCTCAGTCATTAACTTGTTTTTTAACATTGTATCTTGAGATACTTGTGCAAAAGCTTTTGTTCCTCCTAATGCCATTGCAGTAAGTAAAACTAAAGATGCTATTCTTTTTGATTTCATAATAATTTCCTCCTCTAATTGTAACATTAATTTATTTTATATCGTTGTTTTTCGTTATTTATTAGGAGATATAATTTACTAATTTATTTCATATCCCCTCGCTACAATTAAAGTATACAATTGGTATTTATAATAACTATCTACAAATTGTAAAGAAGTTGTAAAACTACTTCAAAATCCTTCTAGGAATTTTAAAATTAATTTCCTTTTCTATTGCGTCTAAAATGTTTTTATCTTTTGGAGCTGCAAATAGAAAAGTATATCCTTTTTCACCAGCTCTTCCAGTTCTACCTATACGGTGTATATAGCTTTCAGCGTTTTCTGGAATATCGTAGTTAAATACATGGCTGACCCCAGTTATATCTAGTCCTCTGGCCGCTACATCAGTAGCTATTAAATACTGAATATCTGTCTTTTTAAAGGCTTTCATTACTCTTTCACGCTTTGATTGAGTTAAACCACCATGCAGCTTTTGACAATTATAACCCTTCTGATAAAGAGCTTCTTCAAGATTATCGGCTCTTCTTTGGGTTCTACAAAATATGATAGCCATAAATGGATTTTCTTCATCTAAAATTGTACATAAGTCTTCTTGTTTTCTTCTATCTGTTGTTTCTATTAAAACTTGTTCGATATTTTTAAGAGTTACTTCTTCTTTTTCTATTACCACTAGTTTAGGGTCTTTCATATTTTTATAGGCTAATTTTTTTACTTGAGAGTTCATTGTTGCTGAAAAGCAAAGAGTCTGACGCTTTTTCGGTGTATGCTTTATAATCAATTCAGCCTCATTTTTAAATCCCATAAGAAGCATTTGGTCAGCTTCATCCAATACTAATGTTTTCAAATGGTCAAGATTAATTGATTCTCTGTTAAGATGGTCTAAAAGTCTGCCTGGAGTTGCAATTACTAAATGAATGTTACCTTTAAGCTTTTTTAGTTGTGCACCTATATCCTTACCACCGTATGCAGCTAATATATTTAAATCTTTAGATTCTTTCAGCTTCATAGCTTCTTCAGTTATTTGAATGGCAAGCTCTCTTGTGGGTGTTAGGATTAAACCTTGGATTGTATCTATATTAGGATTCATATTCTCAAACATTGGCAGTAGAAATGCAAGTGTTTTTCCAGTACCAGTCTGTGCCTCAGCTATAACATCATTACCATCTTTTATGAACCTTATACTTTGTTCTTGAATTGGAGTTGGTTCACTGATGCCTTGAGCTTTCAGCACTTTTAGTATATCATCGCTAAGCTCTAGTTCTTTAAATTTTATCATTATAATTCACCTTTCAATTTTCAAATATATTTTGAACAGATTTTCATTATTTACATAAACCAGCTAAGTATATCATACTTTCCATATAATAAAAACAGACATCAACTATATAATGTTATAGAATTAAGTTTGATTTTATATTAGTTTGTTCAGAAAATACTGATTGTATCAAAAATAATTAATAATAAAATTATAATAACAAAAAAACACTTGAACTATTTTCTGTATAGTGTATACTTATATAGAACCTTGATTCAGAAGTAAATGATTTATTATATGAATATTTTTGAAATTGTATCAATTAAGAATAACTTAAATACATAGATTTCGAAATTTTTATTGATGATTTATTTTTACAAAGAATTAAAGGAATAAAAATTTCGGAGGTAAGAACATATGACAGGTACAGTAAAATGGTTTAACGGAGACAAAGGATTTGGATTTATTACTACAGATGAAGGAAATGACGTATTCGCTCATTTTTCACAAATCAACAAAGAAGGATTCAAAACTTTAGAAGAAGGCGAAAAAGTAAGTTTTGACGTTGTTGATGGAGCTAAAGGTCCTCAAGCTGAAAACATTACAGTAATCTAATTTTATTAGAATAATAAAAACCTGAAGATAAACTTCAGGTTTTTTTATTTTTTGTAAATTCTTTAATATATGATTCAACTATTCTCAAAACATAGTGCATAGTTAAAAAAATACTTATTTTTATAGTATTATACTAGATGAAGAACTAATAATATTACTTATATAGTTGAATATTATATTTATACGTTTTCAAAAAGTCTAAATATACAGAAAAATATTTATAATCTCTTTATTATTTTCAAAATTAAAAGTATAATAAGATTTAAATCATAAATATATTAATTATAGATTTATGATTTGTGGGGCAAAATAATTTATCAATCTTAGAGGGGGCAAATATATGAAAAAGGTGAAAATTGCTATACTTGGATTAGGAAATGTAGGTGGAGGAGTATGGCAGATTGTAAATGATAATAGAGAGGAAATAAGAGAAAGGTCAGGTTGCGATGTAGAGGTAGCTAAAATCTTGGTTAGAGATCCTGACAAAAAAAGAGCTGTAGACGTGCCAAGAGAAATTTTAACTTCAAACCCAGATGAAATATTCGAAGATGAAAGCATCAAGATTGTTGTAGAAGTTATGGGTGGTACTGAGCCAGCTAAGGATTATATGATAAGAGCAATGAAAGCTAAAAAGCACGTTGTAACTGCTAACAAGCTTGCTATTGCTACTTTAGGTGAGGAACTTATTGAAACTGCAGAAAAAGAAGGCGTAATGCTGAGATACGAAGCTAGTGTTGCAGGTGGTATTCCTATACTACATGCAATAAATGATAGCTTGACAGCTAATAAAATTGAAAAAATAGTTGGTATTATAAATGGAACAACAAATTACATTTTAACAAAGATGTATTTAGAAAATATGGATTTTGAGACTGCTCTAAAAGAAGCTCAAGAAAAGGGGTATGCAGAAGCAGACCCAACTTCAGACGTAGAAGCTTATGATGCTGTTTATAAGCTTGGAATATTGACTTCTTTGGCTTTTGGAACAAGGGTTGACAGCAGTTTGATATATAGAGAAGGAATTTGCAATATAAAACCTATAGATATTGAATACGCAAAAGAGTTTGGTTATATAATAAAGCTTTTAGCAATTGTAAAAGATATAGATAATGTTTTAGAACTAAGAGTACATCCTACTATGATTCCAGAAAGACATCCATTAGCAAATGTTAATGATTCCTTTAATGCAATATTACTTAAAGGAAATGCTGTTGGTGACTTGATGCTGTATGGTAGAGGTGCAGGTGACCTCCCAACAGGTAGTGCAGTAGTTGGAGATATAGTTTCTATTCTTAAGAATGATTTAGAAATAAAAACTGTGCAAACAAAGGTTAGAAAACCTGCTGCTAAGAAAGTTAGTCATATGGAAAATACAGAAACTCAATATTATATAAGAGCTACTGTAAAAGATATGCCAGGTGTACTAGCTGAAATAACTACTATTTTAGCAAAGAATAATGTAAGTGTTTTATCAGTAATTCAAAAGGGTAAAGCTAAAGAAGATGTTACATTAGTGTTTGTAACACATAAAACATTAGAAGGTAATATGAATGCCTCTATGTTAGAGATACAAGAACTATCCAGCGTTGGGAAAATAGAAAACATTATAAGAGTAGAAAATGGAGAGGCAAATTAGGAAAACATAATTAAATATAACTTCAATTAGGAAAGGATGTAACGCTGTGAAAAAGATTTATTATAAAAGTACACGAGGAAATGGAGAAACAATAGAAGCATCTAAAGCAATTTTAAGAGGAATTGCAGAGGATGGAGGTCTTTTTGTTCCAAGTGAGATACCTAAAATAGATAAGGAACTTAATGTTTTAGCAGAGATGAATTATAAGGAACTTGCTTACTATGTAATGAGTAAGTTTTTCACTGATTTTACTGAGGATGAATTAAAACAATGTATAGATAAGGCATATGATGATAAATTTGATACAGAAGAAATAGCTCCATTAAAAAAAGTAGGCGATGTATTTTTCTTAGAGTTATATCATGGTCCTACTCTTGCTTTTAAGGACATGGCATTATCCATATTACCATATTTATTAACAACTTCTGCGAAGAAACAGAAGTTAGATAAAGAGATTGTTATACTTACTGCTACATCTGGTGATACAGGTAAAGCTGCATTAGAAGGATTTACAGATATTGAAGGAATTAAGATTATTATATTTTTCCCACAAGAAGGAGTTAGTGAGATTCAAAGAATGCAAATGATAACTCATAAGGGAAATAATACTTATGTTGTTGCAATTAAAGGTAACTTTGATGATGCACAAAGTGGAGTTAAACAAATCTTTACTGATAAAGAATTTTCAAAGGTTTTGGAAGAAAATAATTACATGTTTTCTTCTGCAAACTCAATTAATATAGGAAGACTTGTACCGCAAATAGTATATTACTTTAAGGCTTATTTAAATTTATATAAGAATGGTGATATAACAGATGGAGAAAAAATAAATGTCACTGTTCCAACAGGAAACTTTGGAAATATACTAGCAGCATATTATGCAAAGGAAATGGGTATTCCTATAAATAAACTTATATGTGCATCAAATAAGAATAATGTTCTATACGACTTTATGGATAAAGGAGTATATGATAAAAATAGAGAATTTTTTACAACAATATCTCCATCTATGGATATTTTAATCTCAAGTAATTTAGAGAGACTATTATACTTATTGAGTGAAGAAGATGCTTCAAAAGTGAAAACGATGATGAATGAATTGCAGACTGAAGGAATTTATGAAATAGATGAGACTATGAAAAATGCGCTTAAAGATTTTTATGGGAACTTTGCTTCAGAAGAAGATACAAAAGAGGCTATAGATCAAGTGCATAAACAGTATGACTATTTAATAGACACTCATACGGCAGTAGCATATAGTGTTGATAAAAAATATAAAGAAGAATTTAATGATTCTACTAAGGCTATTATTGCTTCAACAGCAAGTCCGTATAAGTTCCCTTATTCAGTTATGAATTCTCTGGATTCTAAACACAGTGATTTGAATGATTTTCAGTTGGTTAAGGAAATGAGCAAGCTGATAAAAGAAGAGGAACCAAAAGCTATAAAGGATATACAAGAAAGAGAAGTTCTTCATAATACAGTTTGTGAAAAGGATGAAATGAAGCTTAAGGTTGGAGAAATTTTGAATTTGTAATTGTTTAAGTTTTTAATAAGTTAATTATTGAACATTGATAATTGCAATAGATCTTACTGAAATGTATGTAAATTAATAGAGTAAGTATAAAAGTGGCATATACTTACTCTATTTTTTAGTTTTAATAGCTTATTAAAAGTTTAGGAAGCTGTGTATTTATACTGCTTAGGCTTTTTACCTTTGTATAAAATTGCATTTTGGGGACAATTATTTATACATCTGGTACATAAAATACAGTTATTTTTAAAGGAAATTTTATTATCTATCATTTCAATGTTATTGGTTGGACAGTTATCTACACACTGTCTACATTCAATACAATCAGAGCTTATTGAGAAGTGTTTGCACTTATTTTTATTATAGCTACACAAATAATAGCTTACATTTTTGCATAGAAACCCTATAAATCCATTTATTTTTTCTATGCTATAAATCCCATCTAAAAAATCCTCTACCAGTAAATATACCCTTTCACTGCTCCATTTGGAATAAACCTTATATTTTTCTTTTTGAGTATCACCAAAAGCACCTAACAAATAATTGCTTGGCATTTGAAAAGTTTTAGTAGTAACAACAGGACAGTTTTTTTCTTGTAGAATTTTTTGAAGTTTTTTAAAGCTTGTGGCAACTGGTGCAGTACCAGTACAATAAATTATACAGTTAATAGGATTAGATAGTGTTGGAATATTATCTTTCACCCAATTTATAAAAAATAATGGAGGGTATTCATAGTATTTAGGACTGCCTAAAACTAAGAAATCATAGGAATTCCAATCTATGTTCAGGTTTTCTTCTATTGAATACAAAGTTACTTCATGGTTATATTTTGCAAATACATTTCTCATGCAAGTTGCTATAAATTTACTATTACCAGTCCCGCTAAAATAGATTAACAAACCTTTCAAAAATTTCACCCTAAAAAATTGCTATATTTATTCATATTCAAAAATATGAAATAAAATTCAGATTTCTTTATGATGGAGATTGGGACTATAATAAGATTGCTTGAAAATTTTATTATATAGCGGTTTATTTGTTCAATTTATCCTGTTCAAGGAAATATAATAAAAGATCAGTTCTTTTCTTTGTTATATCGTCAATTGCTTCTGGAGACCATGTATAGTTTCCTTCACCAGTTTTAGCACCACATTTGCCAGCATCGACTTTTTCTTTTAAGTATTGAGATGTTTCAGTTGAGTTACATAGGTCTTTGAAAAGGTATGAAGATATATTGTAGAAAATATCAAGACCACCAAGATCTGCACTTCTTAATGGACCAGTAACTGGTAGACGACGACCTAAACCGAACTCTACAGCCTTATCAACTTCTTCAGGATCTGCCCATCCTTGTTCAACTATATAGATAGCTTCTCTTAAAAGTGCAAGTTGAAGACGATTTCCTATAAATCCAAGACATTCTTTATTCATTTTAACTGGCTGTTTACCTATTTGTCTAATCCATTCAGTAGTGATTTCCATTGTTTTAGAAGAAGTTTTTTCTCCAGGTACTACTTCGACTAATGGAATTAATTCTGCTGGACACCAGAAGTGAGCTACAACAACTCTTTCAGGATGTTTAAGATTTCTAGAAATATCTGACGGACTTAAGCCTGAAGTGTTGGTTGCAAGGATGACATCTGATGAGCATAGTGAATCAAGTTGTCCAAATACGCTTTGTTTTATAGATAATTTTTCAGCAACACATTCTACTACTAGCTGAACATCTTTTACTGCTTTTTCTAAAGAGGTTGATAAGCTGATTTTAGATAATATATCCTCATATTGAGATTTGGTGATTTTTTCATTGGATATAAGTAAACTTAGGCTCTTTTTTATATTTTCAAAGCCTTTATTTAAGTTTTCACTTGATATGTCGAACATATTTACACTTAGTCCAGATTCTGCACAAAGCTGAGCAATGCCATGTCCCATTGTACCTGCTCCAAGAACAGTAATTTTTTTAATTTCCATATGATTCCTGGTTCATTGATTACGAAAACAACTTACAAACAAGTCATATCCGTATTTAAACCAGATTTCACCTCCTTTTAAATATGTACTATGGTAAAATACAAAATCGATTTTGCTGGAAAAAAAATATAATTATACCAATAATTATATAACCAAAATATGTAATAGTAAACATTTATTGTTGAATAATATGATTATCTTAATGAAATGTTTTGCAATCAACATATAAAAAAATTACAAAAAAAGGAATATTTTTATAGATTTTAGATAGAAAATAGTATATAATCAATAATACGACATAAGCATAACCATATATGGTAAAAATAAACAAATATTAAAATAAATGTATGATAAGGAGATGGAATCATATGTTAAAAAAATTTTCACAGGGTTGTGTAGCTATTGTACAAAGGTACTTACCTGATCCATTTATATTTGCCGTTATCTTAACATTTGTAGTATTCATATTGGGAATGCCAATTACTCATCAAGGACCTTTAGGAATGATTATAGGTTGGAGTGATGGATTCTGGAAGTTACTTGCTTTTTCAATGCAAATGGCATTAGTACTTGTTACAGGGCATACTTTAGCTAGTGCTCCTTCTTTTAAAAGATGGCTTAAAGCTTTAGCTAAGAAACCAAAGGGAGCAACTCAAGCAATAGTATTGGTTACTGTTATTTCAACTATTGCTTGTTGGATAAACTGGGGATTTGGTCTTGTAATTGGAGCTATATTTGCAAAAGAAATTGCAAAAGAAGTTAAAGGTGTTGACTATAGGTTATTGATTGCATCAGCTTATTCAGGATTCTTGGTATGGCATGCTGGTCTTTCTGGATCTATACCTCTTAAACTGGCTTCAGGTGGAAAAGACTTGGCAGTTGCAACTTCAGGGGCTGTAACTAGTCCTGTATCAACAAGTGCAACATTATTTTCAAGTTACAATTTAATAATTTTATTAATATTATTAATCATTCTTCCATTAGTAAATAAAGCTATGATGCCTAGTAAAGAAAATACTGTATTAATTGATCCAAAATTATTAATAGACGATGAAGAACAAGCAGCTACAGTATCTTTAGCTGATATGACTCCTGCTGACAGACTTGAAAACAGCAGAGTAATATCTTTACTTGTAGGTACAATGGGATTAGTATATATAGTTTATTATTTTTCTACAAAGGGATTTAAGCTTGATTTGGATATTGTTAACTTTATTTTCTTGTTTGCAGCTATAATACTTCACGGAACACCAAAAAAATTCTTAAATGCTATAGTGGAAGCTACTAAAGGAACTGCAGGAATCATTCTTCAATTCCCATTTTACGCAGGAATTATGGGTATGATGACTGTTAAAGGTCCTACTGATATTTCACTTGCAGGAGCAATGTCAACTGGATTCGTTGCAATTTCAAATAAAACAACATTTCCATTATTTACATTTTTAAGTGCAGGGCTTGTAAACTTCTTTGTACCATCAGGTGGTGGACAATGGGCCGTGCAAGCACCTATAATGATGCCTGCTGGAGCTGCTTTAGGAGTAGCTACTCACAAAACAGCTATGGCTATTGCATGGGGAGATGCTTGGACAAATATGATTCAACCATTCTGGGCTTTACCGGCATTAGGTATTGCAGGTCTTAGTGCAAAAGATATCATGGGATTCTGCATAGTTGATTTATTATGTTCTGGTGTTGTAATAGCTCTGGGATTGATGTTGTTATAGAAAAGTATATAAAAACAAGGATGAACTGGGTGGTTCATCCTTGTTTTTATATTAGGATAATTTTAAAACTGATTTATATCAACATTAAAATGAGTTAACAATTGTACAAGAGCACAACCTTGAATTGCCACTATGCCGTTAGATTTACAGTAATCCAGTATTTCTTCACTTTCTGCACCAGGTTGTATCAATATCTTATCTATATTTAATTTTTTTGCTTCTTTAACTATTTCTATACCTTCAGTGGGGTTTATGCATAAATCGATTATATCAATTTTATAAGGAATGTCTGATAATGACTTATATATTTTATTAGTGTCATCTTTAGGATTTACACCTTCCACTTTGAATTTGCCAGCTTCTAATGATTTTAATATTTTGTATGCAAATTTCGATTGATCTGAAACTTTACCAACGGTTACCCAATTTTCATAATTAAAAAAGTCCCGTATATTCATAACATACCTCCCATTTTCAATAGTAACTAGTTAATAGGTACCAATACTAGGTTTAAAACTTAATTTTATTAAATAGCTTTCTTATATAATATTATACAATACTTGATAAATATCGAGAATATTTTTAAATAAACAAAATAGAAAATAACTAAAAAAGCTTATAATAACGAACTTTAACTTAAAAAGTACATTATTATAAGCTGTGGGGGGGATTAAATAAAGTAATAAAACAAGATATCCATGGGGTATCTATTAACAATTATGTCCAGGGGAATAAAAAGTATTCAATATTAAATAATAAATTTTTTTTTGATAACCAGTGGTATACTAAATAATAGGACTTAGTTTAGGGGTGAAGAAAATGAATTATATAATATTTGATTTAGAATTTAATCAAGGATACAATTACAAAAAAGGAAATAAAAATATAACGATTAAAAAATGTCCTTTTGAAATAATTCAGGTAGGTGCCGTAAAGATTGATGAAGATTTTCAAATAATTTCAACTTTAAATAGACTAATAAAGCCTAAAATATATACGGATATTCACCCTTTTGTAAAAGAAATTACAGGTATAACAATAGAGCAATTAAAGACTGCAAAAACTTTTAATGAAATCTATGAAGAATTTATTGAGTTTGTTAAAGGGGAAAGAAACGTCTTTGGTGTGTGGGGAGTAGGAGATATGAAAGAATTATTTAGGAATATAGAATATCATGAATTATGTACATCCTTAATTCCTAAAGAATATATCAATATTCAGTCTTATGCATCAAAATATCTTAATTGTCCAAAAGGGACTAATGTTGGTTTGCGTAATGCAGTAGAATTATTAAATATTGACATTAAAGAACAATTTCATGATGCACTTAATGATGCTTACTATACAGCAGAAATTTTTAAAAAAATTTATAATGAAACAATTAAATTCAATACATATGATCCACATAAAAGAAAGAAGTTAAAGGCACTTAATAACGGAAAGAAAAAAATTGATACATATAGATTAATCAAGCAATTTGAGAAAATGTTTAAGAGAGAAATGTCTACAGAAGAAAAGGAAATAATCAAGCTGGCTTATATGATGGGAAAAACAAATCAATTTCAAATTGTGAATAATGCTAATGAAAGATAGTGTGTTATACTTTCTACAAGAGCTGCTTTAAGGGGGATAATGATGAAGGAACAAATAATAAATTTGCTTAAAGAAAATCAAAATACTTTTGTATCTGGTCAAAAAATTAGTGAAAGCTTAGGGGTTAGCCGTGCAGCTATATGGAAATATATAAATGCTATAAAACAAGAGGGGTATGAAATAGAATCTGTTTCAAGAAAAGGATATAAGTTAGTTTCTTGCCCAGACCTGCTTACTTATGAAGAGATAAAGAATAATCTAAATACTAAATATATAGGAAACAATATAATACATTTTGATTCTGTAGACTCTACAAACAATGAAGCTAAGAAGTTGGCAAGAGAGGGAGTCAAAGAGGGAACAGTAGTTATAGCAGAAGAGCAAACTATGGGAAGAGGTAGGCTTGGTCGAAATTGGACATCACCTAAATATAAAGGCATATGGATGTCCATTATATTAAGACCTGATATAGACCCGATGAAAGTATCAAAGGTTACTCAAATAGGAGCAGCAGCTGTGGTAATGGCAGCAAAAGATATGGGAATAGAGGCTTTAATAAAATGGTCAAATGATATAGTTATGAATGGAAAAAAAGTATGCGGAATTTTAACAGAAATGAGTGGAGAATTAACTAAAGTGAATTACGTCATAATGGGAATAGGTATAAATGTAAATATAGAAAAAGAAGAGTTCTCAGAGGCAATAAAAGATGTAGCTTCTTCACTTAAAATCGAAAAAGGACAATATGTAAAAAGGAAAGAATTAGTCAGTAAAGTTTTAAATAATTTTGAGAATTTATATGATGAATTTATTAATGAAGGGAAAATTGACAAATCTATAGAAATTTGCAGGAAAAAATCAATTCTAATTGGAAAACAAGTTAGGATAATTGAAAGAAAAAAAGAGACAAAAGCAAAAGTTTTAGATTTAAGTAAAGATGGCAAGCTGATTGTACAGTATGAGGATGGGAAAGTGGAAGAGATTATTTCAGGGGAAATTTCTGTTAGAGGTATGAATGGATATGTGTAATAAAAAAATCAAGCACTATTGGTTACTTTAAACAAAGGTGCTTGATTTTTGTTATATAAAAAGGTAGAATATGTAATAAAATCCATATACAATTAAAACGTATATTAGTAATTAACTTGAAGAGTAAGAAATATTTATATAATTATAGGATTAAAAAGGGAGTGAAGATATGGAGGTTTGGTGGAGTGGTATTTCAGATTTTGAAAAGTTCTTTTGGTCATTGGCAATTCCATTTACTGCTTTATTCATACTGCAAATGGGTATGTTAATTATTGGTTTAGATAACGGCGTGGATACTCCAGATATATGTGATTCTATAGATATGGATTTCGATATAGATACAGATGTAGATATAGATGCAGACACAGATATGGATTTAGACCCAAATGTTCCGTTAAAGTTAATTACATTGAGAAATATAATTATATTTTTCACCATATTTTCATGGACTGGAATAATGGGGGTTAGACATGGCTACAGTAAAATGCTAACGATTGCACTAGGAATAATCTTAGGTGCATTAGTAATAGTTATATTAAGTAGTGTTTATAAATTAATATTTAAGCTTACTGAAAGTGGAAATATTAATTTGAAAAATGCAATAGGTGCAGTGGGAGAAGTATATCTGACTGTACGTGATAATGGAAAGGAAGGAGGAAAGATTCAGGTAATTTTCCAAAGCTCATTAAAAGAGGTACCTGCAATTACTTATGGGAGGGAACTGAAGACAGGTACTAAAATAAAGGTTATTGGTATTGAAGGGAATGTTTTAGTTGTAAAAGCATTAGAAGATGATAATAAAGGAGATGTATAAAATGGGTGATTTTTCATCAATAATTGTAATAGCAGTAATAGTGGTTGCAATATTTATTACAATAATAGCTTTATTTGCAAGATATAAAAGATGTCCATCTGATAGAATTCTTGTTATATATGGTAAAACAGGAAAAGATGAAGATGGGAGCAACCGTTCAGCAAAATGTATTCATGGTGGAGCAGCTTTTGTAATACCTGTTATTCAGAGTTGTGAATTTCTTGATTTGAGACCTATATCAATAGAGGTGAATCTAACTAAAGCTTTGAGTAAGCAGAACATAAGAGTTGATGTACCTTCAACATTTACTGTAGGTATTTCTACTGATGATGGTATTATGAACAACGCAGCAGAGAGACTTCTTGGTCTTTCCAGAAACGATATACAAGAGCTTGCTAAGGATATTATTTTTGGACAATTAAGACTGGTAATTGCTACTATGGATATAGAAGAAATAAACTCAGATAGAGATAAATTCTTAGAAAATGTATCTCAAAATGTTGAAGCAGAGCTTAAAAAGATTGGTCTTAAGCTTATCAATGTAAATGTAACAGATATCAAGGATGAGTCTGGATATATTGAAGCCCTTGGGCAAGAAGCAGCAGCAAAAGCTATAAACGATGCTAAGAAAAGTGTTGCAGAGAAAAATAGAGATGGTGCTATAGGTGAAGCAGAAGCTAAAAGAGAAGAAAGAGTTAGAGTATCTAAGGCAGATTCTGAGGCAATAGAAGGAGAAAACCAGGCTAGAATTACTATTGCAAATTCTGAAGCAGAAAGACGTGAAAAGCAAGCAGAAGCAGATAAAATAGCTATTGCTGCAGAAAAGGTTCAAGCGGCAAAAGCCCTTCAAGAAGCATATTCAGCAGAACAGGAAGCAGAAAATGCTCGTGCTGATAAGGAAAGAGCTACTAATGTTGCAGACATAATAGTTAAAGCCGAAACTGATAAACAAAAAGTAGAATTGGATGCTGAGGCAGAAGCAGAAAAAATTAGACGTCATGCAAAAGGTGAAGCTGATGCCATATTATTCAAGATGCAGGCACAAGCTCAAGGTACTATGGAAATATTGAGCAAACAGGCGGAAGGATTCCAAAAAATTATTGAAGCGGCTGGAAATGATTCAAAAGATGCAGTTATGCTTATGATTGCGGATAAATTACCTGAAATTGTTAAGCTTCAAGTTGAAGCCATTAAGAATATTAAGATTGATAAGATTACTGTTTGGGATACTATGGGTGGAAATGGTGATGGAACACCTACAACAGCTAACTTCCTTTCAGGAATGTTAAAATCAATACCTCCTTTTGAAGATGTATTTAATGCAGCAGGTATGGAATTGCCAAGTTATCTTAAAGGTGCTGTAGAAAATCAGAATAAAGATAATTTAAATATTGTAAAAGCAGAAGAAGATATACCAGAAAAACTTGAACAAAAAGCTTAATAACAGTAATAAAATATCAATACTATAAATAATTTAATTATTAAGAGTATTTTAGTTTGAGTAATAAAGGGGGATTAGTATGGCACTTTTTTCAAGTAAAGATAGTAAAACAACAAAGACTGAAGAAATTATGAATACAGCAACAATAGTGGGACCAGAGACGGATATGGAGGGGAACATAGACTCTAATGAGGTCATAAAAGTTGAAGGTAGATTTAAAGGTGATATATATTCAAAGGCAGATGTTATAATTGAAAAAGGCGGTATAGTAAAAGGTAATATAACTTCAGCCAATGTAAGTATTGCAGGTGCCGTGGAAGGAAATATTAAGTGCTTTGAACTATTAGAGATTCAGTCAAGTGGGAGGCTGATAGGGGATATAGAAGTTAAAAGCATATTAATAGAAGAAGGAGCAATATTTAAAGGTAAAAGTATTATGGCAAATGTACATGAAGAAAAAGTTGAAGTTATTGATATAACTGAAGAAGAAAATGACAAAGATTACTTAGAAAAAAGTGCTGAAGAAGAATCTGATAAAGAAGAAGTTGATAAAGAAGAAATTTAATAAATAAACATAAGGAGAGAAATATATTTATGCTTGGAACAATAGACAGATTTGAGGGAAAGTATGCTGTTATTGAACTTGATGAGGGCACTATGATAAATATAGAAGCAGATATATTGCCTAAAGAAGCAAAAGAAGGAGATGTACTCAATATAACTGATAAAATAACTATCAATTATGAGGAAACTGAAAAAAGAAAAAAGGAAATGGAAGAACTCACCAAAGGTTTATTTAAAGAATAGTATATAATGTAAAATTACAGTTTACAGTTTTAGATAAATATATCTGAAGACTGTAAACTGTAATTTTTATATTATCTAGTTTGACCTTGACCGTAAATAATATATTTAGTTGTAGTAAGTTCTTTAAGTCCCATTGGACCTCTTGCATGAAGCTTTTGAGTGCTTATTCCAATTTCTGCACCAAAACCAAATTCACTTCCATCTGTGAAGCGGGTAGATGCGTTGATATATACAGCAGCAGCATCTACTTCATTTAAAAATCTTTGAGAATTTTCGTAGTTATTTGTAAGTATTGCTTCTGAATGTTTAGTTCCGTATTTATAAATGTGCTCTAAAGCTTCATCAATGGAATCAACAGTTCTTACTGCTAAAATTAAATCTAGGTATTCAGTTGCCCAGTCCTCTTCAGATGCTGGTTTAGCATTTGATATAATGCTTTGAGTAGTAGGGCATCCTCTCATTTCTACACCTAAAGATTCTAGTTTGGCTGATAGTTTAGGAAGAAACTCTTTTACTATATTTTTGTGTACAAGTAGTGTTTCCATTGCATTACATACAGCAGGTCTTTGAGTTTTTGCATTTATTACTATATCTACTGCATTATCTAAATCGGCAGACTCATCTACAAATATGTGACAGTTTCCAACCCCTGTTTCAATAACTGGAACAGTAGAATTTTGAACTACTGCATTTATAAGTCCAGCACCACCTCTTGGTATAAGCACATCTATATAGCCGTTTAATTTCATCATTGCATTTGCAGCTTCTCTATCTGTTGTTTCAATAAGGTTAATAGAACCTTTAGGAAGACCAGCTTTTTCAGCAGCATCAGAAATAATCTTAGCTATTGTAGTATTGGAGTTTATGGCTTCAGAACCACCTCTTAACACTACTGCATTACCTGCCTTTATACAAAGTCCAGCAGCGTCTACAGTAACATTTGGTCTAGCTTCATATATTATTCCTATAACTCCTAGAGGAACTCTGATTTGACCTATTTGAAGATTATTTGGTCGCTTCCACATTTTAATTACTTCACCAATAGGATCATCAAGAAATGCAATTTCTCTTAGTCCTTCAGCCATAGAAGTAATTCTTTTTTCATCAAGTAAAAGTCTATCAAGTAGAGCTTTTGAAAGACCTTTTTCTTCTCCATTTTGTATATCCTTTGAGTTGGCTGCTAGTATTACATCCATATTTTCAATTAATGCATCAGCCATTGCAATTAGAGATTTGTTTTTAGTAACAGTATCAATAATTGCTAGTTTACGAAAAGCTTCTTTTGCAAGAGTAGCTTTTTCAATTACATGTTGTTTTGCATCCATTTTTTTTACCTCCTATTATTTAAGCATTACTAAATTATTTGCATGAATTACAACGTCATAGTTTTTATATCCAAGTTTTTCTTCAATGTCACAAGAATCTAATCCTTTTATTACATTAATATCTGAGGAATTATAGTTTGTAATTCCATGACCTATTTCCTCATTATTATTATTTAATATAGAAACTACTTCACCTTCTGAGAAAGTTCCATTTATACTTATAATTCCTTTAGGAAGTAAGCTCTTGTGATTTTCAATTAATGCTTTTTCGGCTCCCTTGTCTACTACAATATTTCCGCTAGGTTTAGTTCCAAAAGCCATCCAATGCTTTTTAGCTTGAAGAGGACGCTCAGTTGCTTGGAAGAAAGTACCTATGTCTTTTCCGTCTAGTATGTCATTTAAAACGTTAGGAGCATCTCCATTAACAATAATCATTGATGAACCAGAGGAAGTAGCGATTTTACCAGCATTTATTTTTGTTATCATTCCTCCAGTACCAAGAGAACTTCCGGCATCACCAGCCGTAGCTATTATTTCATCAGTTATATTTTCAACATAATCAATAAATTGGGCATTTGGATTTGTTTTTGGATTAGAATCGTATAATCCATCTATATCAGTTAACAATATAAGTAAATCAGCATTTACAAGACTTGCTACCATTGCAGATAAAGTATCATTATCACCAAATTTTATTTCATCTACAACTAGAGCATCATTTTCATTTACAATAGGTATAACACCTTGTTCAAGCAGTGCATAGAAAGTGTTTGTGGCATTTAAAAAACGAGTTCTGTGGGATATGTCATCTCTTGTTAAAAGTATTTGAGCAGCTATCTTTCCATATTCAGAAAAAAGTTTTTCATACATATGAAGGAGAATGCCTTGACCTACAGCAGCTGCAGCTTGTTTTTGTGGAATTGTTTTAGGTCTTTCCTTAAGTCCAAGCTTACCTATTCCAGCACCAATTGCACCAGAAGAAACAAGAATAACTTCTATTCCACGATTGTGTATATCTGAAAGTTGTCTTACTAGGTTTTCTATACGACTTAAATTTAACAGACCAGTTGGGTAAGTTAAAGTTGAAGTTCCAACCTTTATAACAACTCTTTTTACGTCTTTCAGTTGTTCTTTTCTGTTTGCGTTCATTTTTAAGTGTGACTGATATACAGTCTACTCCTTTCTATGATAATATAGTGTAATAGAATAAAAGTGCGATGCAATTTTATTCCAGTAACCAGTCGCCAATTCCCAGTCACCAGGAAATGTTGATTTTCTCCCTAGTGTCAGAAAATCTTTAAATTTAAAGTATCTTTTTTATGCTTTATGTGATCTGAAGGATGTTAAGATTAAATAAAACTTTTAAAAAAATCTATACTCTTTTATTATTTTAAGATTTTCTTACCTAAGGAAGAAAATCCTCTTTTACTGGGGATTGGTTACTGGTGACTGGGGAATATAAGAAAATTGCCACGCAATTTTCTTATATTATGAATTTAACAAATTATATCACAAAAATATTTGTATATTCAATGAAATGGGAGGTATGTTTATGCAAAATAAAATAGGTTTTATTGGATGCGGTAATATGGCTAGTGCTATGATAAGGGGAATAGTTAAATCTGATTTAATTAGTCCTCAATACATAATAGCTAGTAATCCTACTGAAGGAAAACTTATAGAAATAAAAAAGGAAACAGATATCAACATTACAACTAGCAATATAGAAGTTGCGAGATTTTCAAATATAATATTTTTATCTGTTAAACCTAATAAGTATAAAGATGTTATAAGAGAAATAAAGAATCAGGTTAAACAGGATACCATTATTGTAACTATTGCGGCAGGAATAACTATAGCAAAGGCTGAAGAATACTTCGAAAAAGGAGTTAAAATCATTAGAACTATGCCAAATACACCAGCGTTGGTTGGAGAAGGTATGAGTACCCTGTGTCTAAATGAACTTATAACAGAGGAAGAAAAGAAAAAAATTATAGGTATATTTAAATGCTTTGGTAAGGTTGAGGTTGTAGAAGAGCAATATATGGATGTAGTTACAGCACTTACAGGATCTTCACCGGCATATGTTTATATGTTCATTGAAGCATTGGCTGATGGGGCGGTACTTAAAGGACTTCCAAGACAGAAAGCTTATAAGATGGCAGCTCAAGCTGTTTATGGTTCAGCAAAAATGGTACTTGAAACAGGAAAGCATCCTGGGCAGCTAAAGGATGATGTGTGTTCACCAGGAGGAACAACTATTGAAGCTGTGTATTCTTTAGAGAAAAATGGTTTAAGATCAGCTGTTATAGAAGCCATGGAAGAATGTGTTGAAAAAGCAAGGAATATGAACAAATAAAAAAAGATAAATAATATAAACATAAAAAGTATAGACTAAATTAATATAAAGATTTAATCTATACTTTTTTATTGAAGAATATTTTATACCTTATATCTTCTGCTATATTTCATTAGATAGTTTGCAAAGGCAAAAATAGAGCTTCCAACTGCTAAATATATTAAGTAGTTACTGAAAAGTGAGTTGAAGGGTAAATATAATATTGCTAAGTAAAAAACTAAAGTAGCTATTTTACCATAACTATCAGCGGGCATTACAATATCTTTTTTGTATAATGTTATGCCAGCCGTTATCATTAGAAATTCTTTAAGTGTCATTATAATTAGAACCCATGGAGGAATAAAATTTTTCAATACTAAGCAGGTTAGAACAGTTAAAAGCATTAGTTTATCAGCTAAAGGATCCAACACTGTTCCCCATTTTGTTATAAGATTATATTTCCTGGCAATAAAGCCATCTAAAACGTCAGTAACACCTGCTAATAAAAAAACAAGAGTAGCATTTGTTAAACTGGTATCAGTTCCAGAAAAAAAGAATAAAATAAAAATTGGTATTAGAAACAATCTCATTAAAGTTAGTATGTTAGGTATACTCATATCATCTACCACCTTTAAACAGCTTATATAATGAGTATTCCCTTTGCCATCAAAAATATAATAGAAGTATTTTGCTCTTATGCATGTATATATTTAAATTGAGAGTAAAAGATAATAATATCAAAAGATGATGAAGCCAATAATATAAACACGAATTTTAGAAAAAACATGGTGATAAATATTCGTATTTTTTATTGACTAAAGGATATAGCTTTGGTACTATTGATAGGGAGGGGATGAATGTTGAAAAATAATTATGATATTATAATAGTTGGTGCAGGGCCAGCTGGAATATTCACAGCCTTGGAAGTGACAAAATCAAATCCGCAATTGGAGATTTTAATAATAGATAAAGGAAGAAATATTGAAAAGAGAAAGTGTCCAGCAAGAGACACTGGGAAGTGTGTACATTGTGAACCATGCGGAATAACATTCGGATGGTCAGGCGCAGGTGCTTTTTCAGATGGTAAGCTTTCATTAAGCCCAGAAGTTGGTGGAAGATTACTTGAATATCGTTCAGAAGAAGAAGCTCAAGAATTAATAAATTATTGTGATGAAATTTATTTGAAATTTGGAGCTAATGAAACTATTCATGGTTTAAATAATGAAAGAGTAGAAGAAATCAAGTATGAAGCAAGCAAGCACAATATTCGTTTAGTTGAGTGTCCAGTAAGACATTTAGGAACTGAACTTGCTTATGATGTTTTAAGTGGTATGTATCATCATTTAATTGAAAATACAAAAACAGACTTTAGTGAGTTAAGTGAAGCAGACGAATTAATAATAGAAGATGGAAAAGCAGTTGGAATAAAAATAAATACTAAAGATGGAAATAAAGACATAAAAGGAAAGTATATTATAATAGCTCCAGGCCGCGGCGGTGCTGAATGGCTATCAAAGGAAGCTAAAAAACATAGTATGAAGACAAAAAATAATGCTGTTGATATAGGAGTCAGAGTAGAGGTTCCTAATTCTATAATGGATCATTTAACAAAGGATTTATATGAAGCAAAGCTTGTTTATTATTCTGATACATTTGATAATAAGGTTAGAACCTTCTGTATGAATCCTGGTGGAGTTGTATCAGAAGAGCATTATGATGGAAGAATTGCGGTTGTAAATGGTCATAGTTATTCTCAAGCAGAGCTTAGAACTGAGAATACAAACTTTGCTATGCTTGTATCTACTACATTTACAGAACCGTTTAATCAACCTATAGACTATGGTAAATATATTGCACAGCTTGGAAATATGCTAACTGGTGGACCTATAATGGTACAGAGACTTGGGGATTTATTAAATGGACGCAGAACAGATGAGGAAAGACTTAAAAAGTCTACTACAAGACCTACTTTGAAGTCAGCAGTTCCAGGAGATTTAAGCTTTGTTCTTCCTCAAAGACATTTAACATCAATTGTTGAAGCTATTAAAGCCTTTGACAAAATAGCTCCAGGACTTTACAGTAAAAACACTCTTCTATATGGTGTAGAGGTTAAATTCTACTCAAGTAAGTTTGATACTAATGATAACTTTGAAACTGAGATACAAAATCTTTATACAATAGGAGACGGAGCAGGTATTACAAGAGGATTAATGCAGGCTTCAGTTACTGGTGTTATAGTTGCAAGAGATATTTTAAAAAAAGAAGAATAAAAAACAAAGAAAAGTTAAAAAATTAAAGAAAATAGATAAGTTTATGTAATTTAATTGTGAAAGTGAGGAATTTTTTATGTCAGCATTTGTTGTATTAGGAGCTCAATGGGGAGACGAAGGTAAAGGAAAGATGACAGATTATCTTGCAGAGAAGGCAGACTTGGTTGTTAGATTCCAAGGAGGAAATAATGCTGGACATACTGTGGAAGTTGGAGATAAACAGTATAAGCTGCATTTAATACCTTCAGGAATATTATATGATAATAAATTAAACATAATAGGAAATGGTGTTGTTGTAGATCCAAAAGCTATGTTTGAAGAAATTGATTACTTAGAGGATTTAGGAGAAAAGATTACTCCGGAAAAACTTTTAATAAGTGATAGAGCACAGCTTATAATGCCGTATCACAGAATATTAGATGGGTTAAAGGAACAAGCAAGAGGAAAAAATGACATTGGAACTACAAAAAAAGGAATAGGACCATGTTATACAGATAAAGCTGAAAGAAGCGGAATAAGAGTTTGTGATTTAATGCATAAAGAAGTTTTTGAAGAAAAACTTAGAAAGAATATAGAAGATAAAAATGATTTAATAAATCTTTATGGTGGAGAAGCTTTAGATTTTGAAGCTATATATAATGAATATTTAGCCTATGCAGAAAGAATGAGACCTTATGTTGCAGATATATCTGTAAAAATTTATGATGAAATAAAAGCTAATAAAAATGTGCTATTTGAAGGAGCTCAAGGATCATTACTTGATATAGACTATGGAACATATCCATATGTTACTTCATCAAACACTATATCAGGTGGGGTTTGTACAGGTGCAGGAATTGGACCTACTATGATAAATAGTGCAGTAGGTATAGCAAAGGCTTATACTACAAGAGTAGGTAAAGGACCTTTCCCAACAGAGCTTGAGGATGAAATGGGAGAATTAATAAGAGAAAAAGGTCACGAATATGGAGTAACAACAGGAAGAGCAAGAAGATGCGGATGGCTTGACCTTGTAATACTAAAAAGCTCAGCAAGAATTTCAGGTCTTACAAGCTTTGCAGTAACAAAAATAGACACACTTGCAGGCATAGAAAAATTAAAGGTTTGTACTGGATATAAATTCGAGGATAAGGTTATAGATTACTTCCCAGCAAGTCTTGAAGATTTAGCTAAATGTGAACCTATTTATGAAGAGTTCGAAGGATGGGATGAAAGTATAGCTGATGCTAGAAGTTACGATGAACTTCCAGAAAATGCGAAGAAATACTTAAAGAGAATAGAAGAATTTACTGAAACTAAGATTTCTATAGTTTCAGTAGGACCAAAAAGAGACCAGACTATGATGGTAGATGAACTATAATATCAAGTATAATTCATGAATAACCTTTATTAATTAATATTATTTTGGTATAATCTTGATATGTTGATGTTATAAAGAGGAATGAGGTGACTATAATGAAAATAACAAAGGATATGACAATAGGAGAAATAGTTAGAAATTTTGCTAATAGTCCTGAAGTCTTAATGAGCTTTGGTATGGGATGTGTTGGATGCCCATCTGCACAAGGAGAAACTCTTGAAGAAGCAGCTATGGTTCATGGAATGGATATTGAAAAGTTATTAGAAGAATTAAATAAAGGTATTTAATTTTAGAAAGTAAATATAAAACACTACAGTTTATTTTAATAAATTGTAGTGTTTTATATTTTAACAAGGAGATTTATTATGAGTAGAGTGTTAACTGAAAAAGAATATGAGATACATTTTTATGAAGTTAATTATAAGAAAAAAGCACTTATGACAAGTTTAATTGATTATTTTAATGATGTTGCTATATATCAGAGTGAAGAATTAGGAGTAGGGTTAGATTATTTATTAGAAAGAAATATGGCTTGGATATTGTATAAATGGGATATAACCATAAAAGAATATCCTAAAATTGGAGATAAGATAAAAGTTAGAACTCTACCTTATTCTTTGAGAAAATTCTATGCTTATAGGAAATTTTATATATTGGATGCTGAGGGTAAAACTATAGCTGAGGCAAATTCTGTATGGATGTTGATAGATATTAAAAATAAAAGACCTATAAGGGTTAACGAAGAACTTGTTAAAGCGTATGGATTAGAAAATAATGCTGGTGAAAGTTTAAAAATCGAAAATATAGACAAAATACAGAGAATAGATAATGAAATTCTATTTAAAGTTAGATACAGCGATATAGATACAAACGGGCATGTAAATAATGAAAAATATGCTGCATGGATGATTGAAAGTATTCCTAAGGATGTAGTTTTAAACTATACATTGGTAAATATAAAAATAACCTATAAAAAAGAAACTAAGTACGGTGAAAATATAAAAGTATTAACTCAAAGAAATGAAAGTGAAGATGAAATAGTATTTATTCACCAAATAGTAAAGGATGAAGAAGAACTTACTTTAGGACATACAGTTTGGAGAAAAAATAAGATTTAAAAATTTAACACTTTGGCTATTATATATTTTAATGAGTGTAAAGTTATTAAACCTAAACCTATAAATGTATGCCAAATTTTATAGGTTTAGGTTTGAGTTTAAGTTTATCTTTTTTTAGCTGCATTTTTAGCAGAGATAACCCCAGAAGCCCATGCCCATTGAAGGTTAAAGCCACCGCAGTCACCATCTACATCTAGTATTTCACCTGCAAAATAAAGGTTATGAAGTATTTTAGACTGTAAGGTTTGGGAATTTACTTCCTCTGTATTTATTCCTCCAGCAGTTACCTGAGCGTTATTGAATCCGTTTGTTCCGGTAATTTCAAATTTCCATTCTTTTAACAGGCTGTAAATATTCTTTTTTTCATCCCATTCCAGTTCCCAGCAGGATTTATGTATATTATCTATACCACTTTCTTTTAAAAGAATTGGTATAATCTTTTTATTTATAATTCCTACAAAAGAATCATGAATACTTCTATATCCAAATATGCCCCAGTGAGTTTCTAAAAACTCTTCTAATTCTTTTAAAGATAGATTAGGCATCATATCTAATTTTAAAAATGATTTTTTATCTTTTGACAAAGCAGAGGAGGCTGTTCTGCTTAGCTGAAGAATAGGAGGGCCTGATATACCATAGTCAGTAAAAAGTATTTCTCCAAATTCTTTTCTTAAAGGTACATTATCAACAAAAACTTCAGCTGTGCCGTCGAATTTTACGCCAGACAATGACTTTAGTTTTTTATAGCTTAATTTTAGCTGCACAAGAGCAGGAAGAGGTTCAATGATACTGTGACCTAGTTTTTTAGCTAAATTAAATCCTGAACCATCTGAGCCAGTTTTAGGGGCGGATTTTCCACCACAGCAAAGTAATAATTTTTCACACTCATATTCTTCTTGCGTAGTAGTTATAATTTTAAAACCTTTTTTATAAGCAGTTATATCAGTAACCTTTGTTTCTAAATAAACAGGGATTTGTTTTTCTTCTAAAGAAGCTCTTAATATATCCAAAACAGAAGAAGCTTGTAAGGACATAGGATACATTTTTCCTTCTTCTAAGGTTATTAGAGGTAAACCCAGCTCTTTAAAGAAATTTATAGTGTCTGTAACAGTAAAAGCATTTAGAACTGGTTTAAAAAAGTTTTGATTATCACTATGATATCTTTCAAGTTTACTATATATATTAGTTATATTACATCTTCCATTACCTGTAGTTAATATTTTTTTCCCAATTCTATTGTTCACTTCTAGCAAAGCAACATCTATACCAGAATTTTTTGCAGTTATGGCAGCTGTAATGCCTGAAGCTCCCGCACCAATTATTATAAGTTCATGTTTCACCACGATCTCTCCTTGCATATAAGTATGTGTAGTCGCTTGCAGAATTCCACAAGCATTGATTTGCCTAACTTTTAAGCCGTTAGGCTTTTATATTTTCCTCCACTGCGACATAATAGAATTACACCACATAAAACCAAACACCACAGAGGAGGAGAACAAACATGTTTTGCCTTAATAAAAATAAACAACTTAATTTTTTTGAACAGGTATCTGATTTAAAAGCTTTGGCTTCAAAGCAACCCGTAGGGTTCATAACTTTGCTTTCTGACAATTTTGATATTGAAAGCTTTATTCCTAGTTCTTTTACAGAACATTATTATGCCGATTTAGGCAGAAATAGAGAATATGCACTTTCTTCTGTATTATCAGCTCTAATTTTAATGCAAATTTTTCATATACCTACTGCCGTATTGTTAAATCTATTTCTTGTATTTTCTACTGAAATAAGAGAATTTTGTGGCTTCTATAATTCGGTACCAGATGAGTCTTTTTTTAGTAGATTTAAAACTACCTTTGAAACTGATATTGCTAATTTATTTGATTCCATGGTTCCTAAAGTTATTAATATCTGTGAAGAAATTAATAATGATCTTCCAGATAATTCTCCCTATAAAAGTCTTAATTCTATGCTTATATATGATACTTCTGGCTTAAAACCAAGAGTTAAAGAAAATAATCCAAAAACACTGGTATCCGAAATTAATAGACAGAAAGCTTATGCTAAAGCCAAAAATAAAAAAAGTTT
>NZ_JAPPRQ010000015.1 GCF_026719745.1 Clostridium sp. ZS2-4 | reverse complement strand
AAACTTTTTTTATTTTTGGCTTTAGCATAAGCTTTCTGTCTATTAATTTCGGATACCAGTGTTTTTGGATTATTTTCTTTAACTCTTGGTTTTAAGCCAGAAGTATCATATATAAGCATAGAATTAAAACTTTTATAGGGAGAATTATCTGGAAGATTATTATTAATTTCTTCACAGATATTAATAATTTTAGGAACCATGGAATCAAATAAATTAGCAATATCAGTTTCAAAGGTAGTTTTAAATCTACTAAAAAAAGACTCATCTGGTACCGAATTATAGAAGCCACAAAATTCTCTTATTTGAGTAGAAAATACAAGAAATAGATTTAACAATACGGTAGTAGGTATATGAAAAATTTGCATTAAAATTAGAGCTGATAATACGGAAGAAAGTGCATATTCTCTATTCCTGCCTAAATCGGCATAATAATGTTCTGTAAAAGAACTAGGAATAAAGCTTTCAATATCAAAATTGTCAGAAAGCAAAGTTATGAACCCTACGGGTTGCTTTGAAGCCAAAGCTTTTAAATCAGATACCTTTTCAAAAAAATTAAATTGTTTATTTTTATTAAGACAAAACATGTTTGTTCTCCTCCTCTGTGGTGTTTGGTTTTATGTGGTGTAATTCTATTATGTCGCAGTGGAGGAAAATATAAAAGCCTACCGGCTTAAAAGTTAGGCAAATCAATGCTTGTGGAATTCTGCAAGCGACTAAAACTTTAACTTACAGAGGAGTGTATATAAAAAATGAAATTATATACAAAAATTATAAAACTAACAATAGTATCTATTTTTACTGCAATTTGTTTGATATATTTTTTTTCTAAAATACTTTTAATAAGAAATGTTAATGAAATAGAATTTTCAAAAACTTTATCAAATACTACAAGAGTTTTACACTTTATAAAAAAAGACATGCAAGCTCTCACTTCACTTAATTTGGAATATTCTCAGTGGGATGAGACTTATGAATTCATGGAAAATCACAATAAACATTTTATAGATTCTAATTTTAGCGATGATTTAAACAGCTTCAAAAATTTAAATATATCCTTTTTAGCCTTTATAAATAATTCAGGTGAAATTATATTTAATAAAACTATAACCAGTACTTTATACACTTCATCTGATTTAGACCATAATGTTCAAAGGGATATTATATCTAGAGTTAATTCATTTACTAATTCTAAAAGATTTACTGGGATATTGATACATAATAATCTACCTATTTTCATTAGTGCACAGCCTGTGGTGAAAAATGACAGTAGTGGTCCAGTAAAAGGTACTTTTATTTTAGTAAAATATTTTGATAATCAGGCACTTAAAACCCTTTCAGCTGATTTAGACCTTAATATAAAAGTACAGAACTATGATAAAAATATATTGGAAAATACTATTACTTATAATCCTTCCAATAACACCTATGTAAAAATCAAGGATAAAAATACTATAACAGGATATGCTTTGATTAATGATATATTCTCCGCTCCTGCTTTAATAATTACTGTAGATATGCCAAGAGATATTTACAAAACTGCTGAAAACAGCCTTACTTTATATCTTGTTATTTTATTTGTAATATCCCTTTTATGTATTATATTGGTGATAACATTTTTAAATAAAACAATAATAAAAAAAATATTGTCTATTAAAACTACAGTTGATGAAATTACTAATACAGGCGATTTATCACATAGACTAGAATTAAAAGGCAATGATGAAATAACTGAACTGAACAAAGAAATTAACACTATGTTTGAAACACTCCAAAAATCTGAGAGTAAATTAATCCAACTTGCCTATTATGATACACTAACAGGACTCTCAAATCGCAAAAATATAATGGAAAATATAGAACTAATAATAAAAGAAAACAAAACCAAGTTTGCTCTCTTCTTTATTGATTTAGATAATTTTAAAAATATTAATGACAGCTTAGGTCACAATGCCGGAGACTATATACTGGAAAAGGTAGCTGACAAGCTGCAATTCATACTAAATGAAAACTACTTGCTCGGTCGACTAGGTGGAGATGAATTTATTATAGTTCAAAATAATATCTGCTTTCCTCATGAAACTAAAAATCTGGCTGAAAAAATTTGTAATGTTTTAAAATCTCCTATTAATTATCAAAATCATGAAATTTATGTTGGTTGCAGCATAGGTATAAGCTTTTATCCTGATAATGGTGATGATTTACCAACATTAATGAAAAATGCTGATTCTGCAATGTATGTAGCTAAAAATAGTGGTGGATATACTTATAAAATTTATTCTGAAAACATGAATTCTCAAGCTTTAACTGAGCTGGTTATGGAAAATAACCTGAGAAAAGCACTAAAAAACAATGAATTTATACTTCATTTTCAACCAATAAACAATATAAACCAATTGAATTTATTGGGCGCTGAAGCTTTAATAAGATGGAAATTTGAAGATAAGCTTATCTATCCTAATGACTTTATTCAAAAGGCTAAAGATATAGGTGAAATTGTTCATATAGATAACTGGGTTCTGTTCAATGCCTGTAAACAGTGTAAAAAGTGGCATGAAAAAGGCTATAGAGACTTCTATATTTCTGTAAATATTTCTTTTAATCAACTAAAGCAGGAAAACTTTATAGATATAGTAACTGATGCCTTAAATCACTCAAAACTCTCTCCATCTTATCTTAACTTAGAAATTACTGAAGATGAAGCTATGGAGGATGTTTCCTTAACTATAAATACTTTAAAAACCTTGAGAGAATTAGGAGTAACTATCTCTCTAGATGATTTTGGAACAGGCTATTCTTCTTTAAGCTATGTAAGCAGCTTGCCAATTAACACCTTAAAGATAGATAAGTCTCTTATTACAGATATCGATAAGAACACTAAAAATCTTGAAATAATTAAAATAACAATAATGATGGCTCATAGTTTAAATCTAAAGGTGGTTGCTGAAGGTATAGAAACTAATGAACACCTTAATATTTTAAAAGAATTAAAGTGTGATTCCATACAGGGTTATTTAATTGGAAAACCTGTTGAAGCTGCTGAATTTGAGAACTCATTTTTAAACCAAAAAACTAGTCTAGTGGAGTAAACCCACTGGACTAGTTTTTTCAATCTCTTTATTTAAAACAAGTCATTTTAATAAGTTATTTTTAAATTTTTCATGCTTATATCCAAAGCTTTTACAGAATGAGTAATCATTCCTGCGGATATAAAATCCACTCCAGTAGCGGCAATATCTCTTATTCTGTTTAAATTCACATTTCCTGAAGCTTCTGTTAAAGCTTTTCCAGCTATAATTTCTACAGCTTTTTTCATTGTTTCTGTATCCATATTATCCAACATTATTATATCTGCCCCTGATTCCAATGCTTCTCTAACCTGCTGCAAACTCTCCACTTCAACCTCTATTTTTCTTACAAAAGACACATTGTTTCTTACCATACCTACAGCTTCTTTTATTCCTCCTGCAGCACCTATATGATTATCCTTTATCAAAACCCCATCAGATAAATTAAATCTATGATTACACGCCCCGCCAATCTTTGCTGCATATTTTTCAAGTACTCTAAGATTAGGAGTAGTTTTTCTGGTGTCTAAAAGTCTTGCTTTTGTACCTTCTATCTTTTTCACAAGCATTCTGGTAATAGTAGCAATACCACTCATTCGCTGAAGAAGATTAAGTGCTAATCTCTCACCTAATAACACATTATAAGTATTGCCTTGGATTTTACCTAATACCTGCGTTTTTTTAACTTTCTCTCCATCACTTACATTAAATTCAACTTGAACTTCTCCTAAAAGAGTAAAAATTCTTCTAAATACGTCAGTTCCAGCAATAATACCATCTTCTTTTGCTATTATATCAACGGAACAAACGCTATCTTTATCCACAATTGAACTTGTAGTTATATCCCCATTTGCAGCATCTTCTTTAAGTGCAGTCTTTAATATCTCATCAACAACTAACCAGTTCATCCTTTATATCCCCTCTAATTCTCATAAATTCATTTATTACTATTTTTTTATTTAATGTATTAATCTCTAATGCCTGATTATAATGTATATAGTTTGAAACAAAATTTACATTAATACCATCAATAACTTTATTTATAAAAATAGCCGCCCTTCTCGAAAATACTAATGCTTCCAAAAGCGAATTGCTAGCAAGTCTATTTGCCCCATGTACCCCAGTACAACTAGCTTCCCCACAAGCGAACAAATTCTTCATAGAAGTTTTTGAGTTATTATCTACTTTTATTCCTCCCATAAAGTAATGTTGAGCAGGAGTTACCGGTATCCTCTCTTTTATTATATCCAATCCTCTTTTTTTACATTCCTTATATATACATGGAAATCTATTTATAATAAATTGTGCTGGCATATGAGTTATATCTAAATATACATATCTGGAATTTGTTTTTTTTTGTTCTTCCAGTATAGCTTCTGCAACCACATTTCTCGGAAGAAGTTCGTCCACAAATCTATCCCCATATTTATTAACTAATATTGCCCCTTCGCCTCTTAAAGATTCTGAAATTAGAAATCTTTTTCCTTCAGTTTCTCCTTCATATAATGCAGTAGGATGAAATTGAATATAATTCATATCTTTAACTGCAATATTATTTCTAATTGCAATACCTAGACCACTACCTATTAAACTTCTTTGATTAGTAGAATTTTTAAATAATCCTCCAATGCCTCCACATGCCAGTATTGTAGTCTTTGCATATATATTTATTAAATTGCCCCCTTTTAAAACAACTGCACCTTTACAGTTATTACTTTCTTTTAATATATCTATACAGCAAGTATTTTCATATATTTTTATATTTTCTCTTACCTTAACTTGTTCTATTAAAACCTGTGAAACCTTTCTTCCTGTTTCATCAGCACAGTGAACAATTCTATTTATACTATGAGCCCCTTCTTTTGTGTAATCAAAACCATCTTTAGCCTTATCAAATTCTACCCCAAAGTCAGTAAGATTTTTTATATTTTCCCTTGACTCAGCGGCAAGCAATTCTACTGCTGTTATATCATTTATATATATACCTGCCTTTAAAGTATCTTGAATAAATACAGCTTTATCTTTCTCATTTTTGGCAGTAGATATCCCCCCTTGAGCAAGATAAGAATTACTCTCTTCAATGGTTGATTTAGTTATCATAACTATATTTAAATCTTTTCTTAAGTTTAAGGCACTGTACATACCTGCAATTCCTGTTCCTACTATAAGCACATCTGCATAAATATTCATATTATCAGCCTCCAAGAATGTGCATATTTTGAAGCGCTTTATGTGCAGAGTTTCTCATATCTTCATCAAGCTGTATTTCATTGTTTAAATCCTTAAGACAATTATATACATCCTCCAGAGTAGTTATCTTCATACTTCTGCAAACCATATCCAGAGTATAAAATTCCTTATTAGGATTTCTCTTTTTAAGCTCATGAAGAATTCCTACTTCTGTTACAATGAGATACTTAAGTGAATCATCAGAAGAAGCAAATTTTATTATTTCTCCTGTGCTTCCTATAAAATCAGCCAAATCTCTAACTTCTTTCTTACATTCAGGATGGACTAACACTTTAACATCCTGTCCATATTTTTCTTTTGCATCTTCAATTTCTTCCGCATCTATAACGTCGTGGACATTACAGCATCCATTCCATAATATAATCTTCTTTTCAGGTATTTTTTCCTGCACATAACTGCCTAAATTTCTGTCTGGTACAAAAATTATTTCATCGCTGTCTATATTCTTGATTATATTAATGGCACTGGAAGATGTACAGCATACATCTGATACTGACTTAACCTCAGTAGACGAATTCACATAGCAAACTACTTTTGCATTTGGATATTCTCGTTTTACTTTTCCAACTTGCTCTGCATCAGCCATATAAACCATACAGCATAAAGCATCCTTGTTAGGTAAAAGAACCCTTTTATCTGGTGAAAGGATTTTTGCACTTTCAGCCATGAATTTTACACCACAGAAGACAATTGTTTCTTCTGTGCATTCTCTTCCCACTTTGCTTAAATAATAAGAATCTCCTGTATAATCAGCTATTTCCTGAATTTCAGGCTCTTGATAATAATGCGCCAATATAACTGCATTTCTTTCTTTTTTTAATTTTATAATTTCATCTCTAATATTTCTCATTATCTTTACACCTCGTTTCATCAATGAGTATGCATCTGTATATACACTGTCGTAAATACTATATCACTTTATTTAAAACTAATCAATATATCAATTTTTAGTATTGATATATTCATGGGATTAGCAATCATTATCTATTTCATACTAAAATACTATTATAAAGTTACATAAAGTAAGATTTATGAAGTATTTATGACAATTTATTAGAATTTAATACATTTTTTACCTACATTGTGGTATTTTTAACTTGCCTAAAACAATTATTAATTTTATATTGATAGTAGACATACAGTTCAACTAAAATCCTGAGACTTTACGCTGGTCATGGGATAAAAATTCAGGAGGGATTTACTATGAAAAAAATTTTTAGTATTTTAATTTCATGTACTTTGATTTTAGGTTTATTTGGATGTGGAAATTCCAAAGTAAACGAAAACGAAGCTAAAAAAACTACTGATACCAAAACTTTAGATATAACAGTATCAGCTGCAGCAAGCTTAACAGAATCATTGACTGAAATTAAAAAAATGTATGAAGAAAAAACTGGTGCAAAAGTAACATTAAACTTTGGATCTTCTGGTGCTTTACAAAAACAGATCGAACAAGGGGCACCAACAGATTTATTCTTATCAGCTTCAAAAAGTAAAATGGATTCACTTCAGGAAAAGAATTTTATTGACACAGACACTAGAGTTGATTTATTAAAAAACTCACTTGTTTTAATTGTATCCAAGGAATATAAAGAAAAAATAAAAAAACTTTCTGATATTAAAGGTATTGATGTAAAACTTAGTATTGGGGAACCTGAATCTGTTCCTGCTGGAAAATATGGAAAACAAACTATGGAATATTATAAATTGTGGGAGCCTCTTGCTGATAAACTTGTGTATGGAAAAACAGTTAAACAGGTTGCTCAGTATGTAGAAAGTGGTGAAGCTGCTGCTGGAATTGTTTATAACAGTGATACTTATACCTTGAAAAAAAGTTATATAGCAGAAAGCTTTGATGAAAAATCACATAAGCCTATCGTATATCCAATGGCATTGGTTAAAAGCAGTAAAAACAAGGAAGGTGCAAAAAAATTTATGGAATATCTAACTAGTACTGATGCTCAAAATGTATTTAAAAAATATGGATTTAATTCTGCTGGGAAATAGGTAAAATTATGATATTATCACCAATTATTCTTTCATTAAAAATAGCTTTTATATCTACAATTTTTACATTTATAATTGGGATGTTTTTGAGTAGAATATTTACTAAGTATAATTTTAAAGCAAAAGATATACTTGAATCCTTAATTATAATGCCAATGGTTCTTCCTCCAACTATTACAGGTTATGGATTGCTTATTTTGTTAAGCAAAAGATCATTTTTAGGGAAATTTTTATACAATATCTTTGGTATAACTCTTATCTTTACCCCAGCAGCTGCTTGTATTGCTGCATCGGTAGTTGCACTGCCGCTGATGTATCAAAGCTGCAAGGCTGCCTTCTTAAATGTTGACCATACATATGAAAATGCAGCACGAACCTTGGGCTCAGGTGAATGGCGTATTTTTTGGAAAATAACATTTCCTCTAGCATGGCCTGGAATAGTAAGTGGAATTATATTGTCTTTTGCAAGAGCTCTTGGAGAATTTGGCGCAACTCTAATGGTTGCAGGAAATATTCCTGGGAAAACTCAAACTATTCCTACTGCAATATATTTCGCAGTGGATAATGGGTATACAGAAGTGGCCAATACTCTTTTGGCAGTAGTTGTAGTCTTTAGTTTTATTTTAGTATTTGGACTAAATACCTGGTTAAAAAAGAAAGATTATAATAAGCTGCACTCTTAATACTTTGAAATAATTCCATATATTAATAACCAAACGAGGGAGATTAGATGATTGAATTAGATATAGTAAAAAAATTACATTATTTTGATTTAAATTGCAGCTTCACCATCGATAATGAAGTAGTTGCTCTACAGGGTTCATCTGGGTCAGGCAAAACCACAATTCTAGATTGTATTTCTGGCATTAAAACTCCAGATAAAGGGCTTATTAAAATAGATGATAAAATAGTATTTTCGTCTTCTGATAATATAAATTTACCAATAAGAAATAGACATATAGGATATTTATTTCAAAATTATGCCCTCTTTCCTCATATGACAGTAGAAGAAAATATTTTGTTTGGAGTAAAAAATCTAAAGAGCTATAATATGGATTACATTAAGTATATAACTGAAACTTTTAAAATTGAACATCTAAAAAACCGAAAGCCCAATCATATATCTGGTGGAGAAAAACAAAGAGTTGCCCTGGCAAGGGCATTAGCTGTGAAACCTAACATACTGCTGCTTGATGAACCTTTTTCAGCATTAGATAAAGATACAAAAGGAATAGTATATAAAGAATTTCTACAATATAAAAAAGAATTCAAGATAAGTGTCATTTTAGTTACTCATGACCCTTATGAATCAGAAATGCTGGCAGATAGAATAATATCCATCAAGAATGGTATATGTATTAATAACTCTGAAAACAAATTTAAATTATCTATTTAACCAATATACAAAGGAGTAAAAAATTGTAGATTTTTACTCCTTTGTTGCTATTTATTTAAAATGACTAATAAGAACATAGTTTATAAAAAATATAAATTTCCGTAGAAAAAATATTAGATAAGAAAGTAGAGCATGACGATTTAATTGCAGTTCTAGGCAAGCATTTGGATGACCAAATGAAAAATATTTCACCAAATTATAAGTTAAATAATCCTTTTGACTTAGTTGAAATTATACAGAATTGCTCCATTGAAAATAAATCTATTTAATACAAATAAACTCAAATTTAAGACATATTTGTACTGTTTCATGATAATTACACTGCCAAAACAAAATAAATATTTTGAAATAATGCAATTTATGTGTTAAAATAATGCAAAATGGGTAGTATCCTATGGAACTGCACCAGTTTGTCGTATTCAAATTTAATATTTATTCTGCTCATATCATTAGAATGAGACAGCTATAGTTGTACAAGTAGGCTTTTCTTTAAAGAAATATTTTTCTATCAATACTAGAAAGCTTAAAGAATATTATAGCAGTACCTACCAGACTGCATTAAAAATATCAAAATCTATGAACTTAAAAACATATCATTAAAAAATCTTATTACGGATAGCGATATAATCTTTATTACAACTCTATTTAATAGCATAAAGCAGAATATGCAAAAGTATAACTTAAAGACTAAAATTATATGTCACACTAGTGACTTATTATCCGCTAAAGTCTTTTCGAATATAGACAATTCAGGTTCCTTCGGGTATTTCATCCACCCTATATTTCCTTTTATTCAAAATGAAATAATTCAAATATTTAAAGCCTTTATTACTAAATTCAAAAATTTTAAAATTAAAATAAAGATATTAGCTTAAGGGAGGATGTATTTAAATGCACAACTTTAAAATAGCTCATACTATAAATGAAGTTAGACAATGTATAAAAGAATGGAGAAAAGAAGGATTATCTGTAGGGCTTGTACCTACTATGGGCTATCTCCACGAAGGACATAAAAGTCTTATTGATAGAGCAGTAGCAGAGAATGATAAGGTAGTAGTAAGTGTTTTTGTAAATCCTATTCAATTTGGACCAAATGAGGATTTAGCTACATATCCAAGGGATATGGACAGAGATGCAAAACTTTGCGAAGGAGCTGGGGCTAATTTAGTATTTAATCCTGAACCAAAGGAAATGTATTTTGAGGATGCAGCAACTTATGTAAATGTAGAGGGCCTTACAGATGAATTATGTGGAGCTAAAAGACCAGGACATTTTACAGGAGTGTGTACAGTAGTTTCAAAATTATTTAATATTATAACTCCTGATAGAGCTTATTTTGGTGAAAAAGATGCTCAGCAGCTAGCTGTTATCAAAAGAATGGTTAGAGATTTAAATTTCGATATAGAAATTGTAGGCTGCCCAATTGTAAGAGAAGAAGATGGACTTGCTAAAAGTTCAAGAAATACTTACCTTTCACCAGAAGAAAGAGAAGAAGCTTTATGTTTAACCAAAAGTCTTAAGAAAGCAAAAGAACTATTAGAAAAAGGTGAAACAGTTTCTTCTAAAATAAGAGAAGCTATTAAAGAAAAAATAACTAAGGTACCTTCTTCAAAAATAGATTATATTGAAATTGTAGATAGTTCATCATTAAAGCCTGTAGAAAAAATTGAAAAATCAATACTTATAGCACTTGCAGTTTATATAGGTAAGACTCGTCTTATAGATAATTTCACATTTACAAAGGAGGAAAAATAATGAAGTTAAATATATTAAAATCAAAAATACACAGAGCGGTAGTAACACAAGCCGACTTGAATTATGTAGGAAGCATAACAATAGATAAAGAATTAATGGAGGCTGCAAATATATTGGAATATGAAAAGGTTGATATAGTAGATATCGATAATGGTAACAGATTTCAAACCTATGTCATAGCTGGTGAGCCTGGAAGTAAGGTAATATGTTTAAATGGAGCTGCTGCAAGATGTGTACAACCCCAAGATAAGATTATAATTATGTGCTACTGTGAAATTGATGAAGAAGAATATAGAGAACATAAACCTAAAGTAGTTTTTGTAAATGAAGATAACTCAATAGCTGAAATAACAAATTATGAGAGACATGGTGAAATTCGTTAGTTCACTATAAATTTGAATGTAAGCCAGCAAAACATTTATTTCATTGTCATGCTGGCTTACTTTTATTCAATTCTTTTTTTATGATGGTGATCTCCATGATGACTGCACATAACTTCTCTATCCTTAGTTATTCATTCTTTGCTTTATAGTTTGCAATAGCCAATTGTCCAATTGATATTCCACCATCATTACAAGGTACTTCTCCATGAATATATACCTGAAAATCATTCTTCATTAGTCCTCTGTATATCCCCTTTAAAATAATTTCATTTTGAAATACTCCACCACTTAACGCTACAACATTTATACCTGTCTTATTTCGTATAAGCTTACACATTTCTATGGAAAAAGCTATTACCGTATCATGAAATTTTTTAGATATAACGCTTTTATTTATCTCCTTTTTTATATCCGTTATAATGCCTTTTATAATGTTATCTGTATTTATTACATAAGTTTCATTTATACTATCAATGCTATAATCATATCTTCCTCCCTCATTATCTTTTGCAATGACTTCTAAATAAATTGAAGCTTCACCTTCATAAGTAATTCTATTTTTTAATCCAAGCAATGTAGAAACAGCATCAAAGAATCTTCCCATACTTGAAGTTTCAATAGAATTCAAATCATTTTTTAACATCATAATTATATTTTTTATATTATTATCAGGTAGATTACTAAAGATATTGGTATCCAATTTATCTCCATAGGTCTTATATAGAAAGCTAATTCCCATTCTCCAAGGTTCTTTAACCGCAGTATCTCCCCCTGGCATTTTCACGTAATTTAAATGTCCAACTCTTTTAAAATCGGTATAATTACAAACTAGAAACTCTCCTCCCCATACTTTACCGTCTATTCCTAATCCTGTTCCATCAAATGCAATTCCTATAATTTCTTTATTAATTTTATTCTCTACCATACAGCTTGCTATGTGTGCATGATGATGCTGTACAGCAAATTTCTTTATCTCTTCTTTTTGTGCTGATTTTGACAATAAAAAATCAGGATGCATATCATAAGCTAATAACTTAGGTTTAATATTATATAAACTTCTGAAATGCTCTACGTTCTTCTCATAATTTTCATATGCCTCTAAGTTGTCCATATCCCCCATATGCTGACTCATGAATGCGAATTCCCCTTTAGATATGCAAAAAGTATTTTTTAAATGAGAGCCATAAGCAAAAGTTTCTGTTATTCCACTAATTGATATAGGCAAAGGGGCATATCCTCTTGAACGTCTGATTAACCTCTCTTCTCCTAATATTACTCTAGCTACGGAATCATCTACTGGTATATGTATTTCTCTATTATGCAATAAAAAACAATCTACAATATCTTTTAATTTTTCTAATGCTTCATCATTTTTATATACTATTGGAAGTCCACTTGCATTTGCACTAGTCATAATCAAAACCTTTATATTATCATCAAATAAAAGGTGGTGCAGTGGAGTATATGGAAGCATAACTCCTATTTTTTTATTATTTGGAGCTATATTATCTGGTAATATATTAACTTTTTTATCTAATAATAATATTGGTCTTCTAATACCTTTAAGTATATTTTCTTCTTTTTTATTAACATTGCAATATTGCTTTATAGTGTATATATCTTTCATCATAAGAGCAAAAGGTTTTGATGGTCTTATTTTTCTATCTCTTAAAGTTTGAATAGCTTTTTCATTTTCAGCATCACATACAAGATGAAAACCACCTAATCCTTTTACAGCTATAATTTTGCCCTGCTTAATTAATTTTTTTGCTTCTTCTATGGGGTTTTCTACTTTCTCTATATTTCCATATCTATCTGTAAGCCAAACCTTAGGCCCACATTTTCCACAAGCATTAGGTTGAGCATGGAATCTTCTATCCAGTGGATTTTTATATTCAAAACTACATTCTGAACACATTTCAAACTCATTCATAGTAGTCATAGGTCTGTCATAAGGTAATTTTTTTATTATAGAAAATCTTGGCCCGCAATTTGTACAATTAGTAAAAGGATATTTATATCTTTTATTTTTATTATCTTTTATTTCTTTTTCACACTCTTCACAAATAGCAATATCAGGAGATATTAATGTAATAGGTGTTTTATTTCCATCACTCTGTTTAATAATAAATTCTTTAAAATTCTTAACTTCTTTATCCTCAATACTAATATCATTTATTTTTGAAAGAGGTGGTGCTTGGTGAATTAATTTGTATAAAAATAATTCAATGCTTTCTTCTTTACCTTCGATATCTATATAAACCCCTTCTGAAGTATTTTTTACCCATCCCTTCAAACTTTTTTCATTTGCTATCTTATAAACAAATGGTCTGAATCCCACTCCTTGAACTATTCCTTTAACCAAAATATACTTTCTAAATAACTTCTTCATTTATATTTTTCCTTCTTCCAAAAACCTTATTTTGTAATCATATTATCCATAAACTATTATTATTACCTCATTTGTATATTTATGATTTATACTTAAGAAAGCATATTTAATACATAGTTATAAGAAATACTATTCATCCTATTAAAACTTCATTGAAGTTTTTTAATAAATCGATTATTGAACAATGAATATTGATAATTGGAATATATATACATTATGATTTTTTTAAATGCCCCCCTCTTTTTATCACAATTCTACGTATATAGTCATGACAAAACAAAGTGAAACTTAATTTATATACAATATTACAATTATTAAGCTTTTAATATAAAATTTTGAACTTAAAAATCAAATTAAATTGACATTTCTATATTTACATATTTAATATATTTTTTAATTTAAGGGTGTGATGAAATGTATAAAAACAACTTTATAAATGAAGCTGAAAATTTTTTCAAAAAAATTTTACAACATATACCTCTTCCAATTATTGTGATTGATTTGCAAAGGTCTGAAATTGTATTTGGCAATGAATTATTCTTTAAGCTATTTGGATATATTGATCAAGATTCTATTTGCTTTAACTTAATGCAGCTTTTTTCAAATTCTATGGATCAAAAAGTCCTTTTAAATGAGTTCTCACGCAATGAAAGAGTTCATATTCCTGTAAAATGGCTTCAAAAAGTAAATGGACAACAATTTCCAGCTGAAATATTTCTTCAAAAAACATCAATTGAAGAAAAGTCATTTGTAATTGCAGAGATAATAGACATTACAAGAAGAAAGCTTGCAGAAGAAACCTTAGAGAAATATGCCACAAAAGATCATATGACTGATTTATTCAATCGCAGAGTAGGACTTGAGTTTTTGGAAAAAGAATGCAGACAAGCTGTACTTGGAAAACAAGATTTAACTATTTGTTTTATAGATATTGACGGACTAAAAAATGTAAATGATACCTACGGACATAATACAGGAGATTATTTAATTAAAACTGTAGCTGACTTGATTAAACAATTCATTGGTGAAAAAGATATAGCATGTAGGTTAGGTGGAGATGAATTCTTAATTATTTTTAAGAATTGCAATAAAAGAAAAGCACATGAAATCTGTTATAGACTAAACTATGAAGTAACAAAACTAAATGAACTAAATTTAAAACCTTATAATATAAGTATTAGTTATGGTCTGGCAGAATTTAATGAAATACCAGAAAAATCTGTTGATGATTTTATAAATACTGCTGATAAAAGAATGTATGATGAAAAGCAGAAATTAAAAGCAAAGAGAAGATATGCTGTATAATAAACATAGGCTATTAAATATTTAATAGCCTATCACTTTTAATTAACTTTATTTGTATGATTTTGCAATTGATTAATCAACTACCTTTTAGCGCTAGAAAAATACTAATTTTTGTACCAACATCAACAGCACTCTTAACCTCTACTATCCCTTTATGCTGAGATATGATCCACTTTGCAATGGATAACCCAAGACCGGTTCCACCTTTGTCTTTAGATCGGGATTTATCTGAACGATAGAATCTATTAAAAATATAAGAAATATCTTCTTTTGGGATACCTATACCAGTATCTTCAATTATGAGCACAGCCTTATCCTTTGAAGAATACGCTCCTTCTATGGCTATACTTCCATTTTCAGGGGTAAATTTCATACTGTTATCTATAAATATTCTCAATGTCTGCTTTAATAGTTTACGGTCTGCAAAAATCAAGATTTTTTCATATGTTTTATTTACAATTTCATGCTTTGTATCAATTAATTTTGTCTCTTTAACAACCTCATCAATCAGCTCATCTAAATAAAATTGGGTTTTCTCTACTTTTTGAGTTTTCTTATCTGCTCTTGCCAAGAATAATAATTTTTCAACTAACTCCTTCATATTCTCGGATTCACTTTTTATTGCTTCTATAGATTCTTCCAAAACTTCTTTATCATTTTTTCCCCATCTGTCAAGTAAGTTAACATATCCTTGAATCACAGCAATAGGCGTTCTAAGCTCATGGGAAGCATCTGATACAAACTGATTTTGTCTTTCATAAGACTCTTGAACCCTGTCAAACATATCATTAAAGGTTTGTGCCAGCTCCTTCAACTCATCATGGGAACCTTTCACATTAAGACGAGTATCTAACTTTTGAATATTAATAGCCCTTACAGTTTCTGTCATATCATCTATAGGACTGATTATTTTTTTACTTACACTTGAACCTATTATCATAGTTATAAATATTATAATAATATTTATAACTACTAATATACCAAGGAGTATAAAAAAATATATTTCGCTATTGTTTTGAATATCCTGACGCATTTGTTCTATTAGAAAAAATTTAAATCCAAATAAAATTGCCATACTTACTAAAAAAAGAAGGAGTGACAGTATGACTGTATATACAAAAGTTATTTTAAAGGTTATAGAAAATCGTAAAAGTCTTTTAAAACGCTGAACTATACCTCCAACAATTAATTTTATAATTTTAAAAACTCCACGTATAATCGATATAATCTTCTTTGTTATAAGGAATATATAGTGAAAAATAGTTTTTATTGCTTTTGTTAATAAATTTATTTTTTTATTCATTTTTTACAAGGTACCCCACCCCTCGAATTGTGTAAATAAACTTTTCATTATATTTATTATCAATCTTAGTTCTTAAATATCGTATATATACATCTACCACATTGGTATCCCCTACATAATCAAAACCCCAAATCTTGTCTAATATTCGCTCTCTTGTTAAAGCTATATTTTGATTTTCCATAAGATATTTTAATAAATCAAATTCTGTTTTTGTCAAATCAATATTATCCCCATTAAAAGTTACCGTATACTTATTGGAATCTAAATTTAATCCTTTTATTGAAAGAACTTCAGATGATTTATCTTCTGATTTTTTTCTTTTTAATGCCACCCTGATTCTTGCCAAAAGTTCTTCAATAACAAAGGGCTTTGTAATATAGTCGTCTGCTCCTGTATCAAGTCCCATTACAATATCTGTAGTTTCATCCTTTGCAGTTAGCATAATAACAGGTATTTCTGAAACTTGACGTATTCTGCGGCAAACTTCCATCCCATTTAATCCTGGAAGCATTACATCCAGTAAAATTAAATCATATTCTCCATTTAAAGATTTTTCAAGCCCCGTTCTTCCATCATTAGCTTGCTCAACTATATAACCTTCATATTTCAATTCCAATTCAATAAAGCGAGCAATTTTCACTTCATCTTCCACTACAAGAATTTTCTCACCTTTCAATTTGACTCCCCCTAAAATAATCTTCTTTTTTAAATTATATCCTATTGAAATGTTTGTAAACAATATTAAATAAAAACAAAACTGACATATACCTTACCTTTTAAGGCCAGATATATGTCAATAATGTCTTATATTATAAACATTTTTATTTAGTATGTTTATCTTCTGCAGTTATGTCATCTACTATATTAGTCACCTTCTCTGACATTTTATTCAAAACCTTATTCACTGCACAATTGTCATTATTGTTTTTTTCTATTCTAATTTTATGTTTTGTAAACATTGCAAGTGCAAAAGCAGCTAGAGTAACTGGTGCAGCAAAAATCGTAAACAAAGCAGCTACATTAAGTGATACATTTAATACATTATCCTCTTGTTTTTTTATTACAACTCTTGTTTCATTTCCTTTTTTTATAAGATTCTTTACTGTACCACAAACCTTACCTTGACATTCATTTATTTTGTTTTCTTTAGCTTTCTTGTTCTTTTCAAGATATACCAAGGCTTCTACAATTTCACCATTGCACATTTCTAAAGCTTCTTTTGCCTCCTGATAATTTACATTTGCTCTCTTTCTCAATAAATCAATTTGTTCTAATGACACTGCCATATGAATCCCTCCAAATAATTTTTATTTTGTTATGCGATGTCTCGGTTCGCTTTATATTTATATTGTATTCTATGAAAATTAAAGTTTGCTGAACCAAAGATTAAAATTTGATTAGAAAATTATTGGATTTTTGAATTCTTTTTTGCTCTGGCATTTTTGTTTTTGATTAGCCTTATTTTGTTAAAAAAATTTTAACTTTGTTTTTAAATATATTTACAGATATAAAAATAAAGCTATTCTTTAAAAATAGCCTTAATTATGTTTTATTATTCCTACCGCTTTTCCAATTAAATATATTCCTTCTTCCTTTACTGGAATAGGTTCATATTTCTCATTTTCTGGCATAAGTAACACTTCTTCTTTTCCCATATGAAGTCTTTTTAATGTTGCACTTCCTTGTAAATTCACAGCTACTATATCATTATGATTGGCACTATATTGCTTTTGAATCACTACATAATCACCATCATGAATATTAGCATTTTTCATACTATCTCCTTTAACTTTAAGAATAAAGCAATCTTTTAATCCTTTTAACCAATACTGTGGAATATAAAAATTATCCTGCTGTTCAGGATCTATTAATATAGGCTCACCTGCTGCAATATTGCTGAATACAGGAACTTGTCTCAATTCTTCTTCCTTATATTCCACATCCCCATCACCATTATTTACAATTATCTCATTTAGATTACTGTAATCTTTCATCATGTCAAACTTTTTATTATGCCTTAAGTCAAAATACTCAAACTTTTGTATAGAATTGATCATAGCTGTTTTGTTGTCCTTTTTATCTGATACTTTATCAAATTTATAACTGCTTTTAAAATTAAATCTTTTTATCTTTATACCTAAATCTTTAACATATACTTTACCCTTTCTTACAAAAGCAGAATAAGGACTTTCTTCTCCATCCACATCTACAATAAATGTAATACCAGAATAAGGCTTCTCATTATATAGACTTTTGATAAATTCTATTTGTAATTTTGTATATTTTTCACCTTCATCAATAAATATATGAGCATATTTTGCATCCTTTTTTCTTTTAGCTTCTTGTAATGCAAATAACACCATGTCTTCATAATCTACAAAGTCCTGCTGTCTAAGTTTTTCATTGTAAGTTTTCATTAATACAAATACTGCTTCTCTGGCTGTACTGTTTTTTCTAAGCGCTGCTGGACCTTCTCCTTTTTTATATTTTCTGCATCCTCTTTTAGCAATCTGATAATCTTCAACTTTCTCATAGTTAAAGCTTTTAATCCACTTTATTTCTTCAATAAAGAATTTAATATACGCTTCTTTTAATATTTTAAGTTTTGGATATAAACTTTTAATTTCTAAAAGACATTGTTTTATAATATTTATTTTTATATCCTCATTTAAAATAAGCTGATAATTTAATTTATTATTTTTAATATATTTCTTAAAATATTCCTTTATAATATCATCTAATTTAGTTATATGTGGTTTATTTTCCAGATTTGAAAATAAAGTATAATAATCGTATTTTGTAGTCTTTTCAAGCTTGTTGTAAATATCATTTATGTATTTACAATGCTCTTTACTACATGATAACATCAAAATTTTATCATCTTGACAAAAAGAGTAATTGTTTTTTATATATAACGCTCTATATACTGCTGCCGTAGTTTTACCGCATCTCTTTAATCCTTTTATTACGCTGTATTCATTTGGTTTACTATTAATTAATTTTAGTTGCTCTTTATTTGCCTGCATATCTTCTCCCCACCATCAAAATCTATTTATCTTACATACAGGATTTATGAAAATTTTGCAAATTCAATCTCTTAATTCAATTATATCATAACAAAAGGCTATCTAAGCATATGAAAATAAAACCATATTTCATTGTAGTAAAATCTTATACCTATTTCATCTATTATATTTGACATTTGCACTTTTACAACTATATTATGAATATACACTTATTTACTGTATACAAAAGCAACTGAGAATAAAAATAAAGAAAAATAATATACATAAACTGGAGGTGTACCAGAAATGAATAAAATTTCATATATAATTTTAGCAGTATTTATAGGAATATTTTTGGCAGTACAACCACCTTTAAATGCTCATTTAGGTAAAGTAATTAATGCTAAAAATGCCGCTTTAAATAGTGTGCTAGTAAGTTCTACAACTATGCTTATTATTATATTACTGACAGGTAATATTAAAGAATATTCAAATATTACAAAAGTGCCACCTTACTATTGGATAGGTGGATTACTTGGAATTATTGTAGTATTCGGAAGTATTTTAGTGATTCCAACTTTAGGAACACTTACGTCATTTTCAATTTTTGTATCTGTACAACTTATAATAGGCGCATTTATTAATCATTTTGGATGGCTTGGAGTTACTCCTTCACCAATCACTCTGCATAAAATAATAGGAATAATATTTTTGATTTGTGGACTTAGACTCATAATGAAATAATACTATGTTTAAAACCAAAGTAGTATCTTCAATTTGATACTACTTTTAATTTTTATATTTTTATTCTTTTTTCAGTTTTTTATTTATATTTTGCATAAATTTAAATAAATTTTGACAATTTTCTTAAAATTTATTTATATATACTTAATGTTATTATATAATACTATTAAGTATTTTATCGTTAATTACCATTTATAAGGAGGGATTATATGAGAATTGGATTTATCTTATCATTATTTTTTGGAGCTCTAGTCACAATTTTTGCTGTGCAAAATGCTAAAACTGTTTCGATCAACTTTTTCTCTATTAGTGTTGAAATATCACAAGCACTTGTAATTTTCATATCAGCAATTTCTGGAGCATTAATTATAACCTTATTAGGACTTTATAGAGAACTTCGTATGAAGCTTAAGGTCAGACAACAAACTAAAATAATATCTGAATTACAAAATGAACTTTCACAATGTAAAGCTAAACTTGAATCTCCTAAGAAAATTACATCATCTGATTCATCTATTGAAAGTTTAGATAATAAAATTTAACTCTATAGTTCTTTTTGTATTTTATCGATATATATATTAAATAATAAATATGAGGTGAATCAAATGAAAAAAATAAGCACAAAAATAACACTTCTAGTAATTATTACTTGCATTATCGCTGGTTCTGGCATTGGAATTTTTAGTATTATCAATATGAAACAGCAAAATTCAAAAAATATTCAAGAACTTGAAACCACTTTGAAACATGACTATGATGAAAATATTAAAAATGAAGTATCAACTATGGTAAGTATCCTTCAAATTTATTATGACAAGTATCAAAATGGTGAAATGACCCTTGAACAGGCTAAAACTCTAGCTGCTGATGTACTTAGAAAAGTCAGATACGGAAAAGATGGCTATTTCTGGGTTGATACTAGTAAAGGTATCAACGTAGTTTTACTCGGAAAAGATTCAGAAGGTAAAAACAGGTATAATCTTCAAGATACAAAAGGTAAATATATGATTCAAGAACTAATTAACAATGGTATGAAAGAGGGCGGCGGATATACAGACTATTGGTTTCCTAAAAACGGTGAAACTGAACCTCTTCCTAAAAGAGCATATTCTCTTTACTTCAAACCTTTTGATTGGGTAGTTGGAACTGGAAACTATGTTGATGACATAAATAACATAATTCTTCAAGAAAAAACTGTTTTACAAAAGTATCTATATAATACTATACTTGCTATGATTATTTTCATAATAGTAGCTCTTGTACTTTCTATTATTTCGGCAATATATTTCAGCAAAAAAATAAGTAATCCTATTTTATTCATAACTAAACTTATAAATAAAACTTCTCAACTGGATTTAAAATATGATACTAACTTTGAGGTTATATCCAAATATAACGATGAAACAGGAATTATGGGAAAATCAGTTGTAAATTTAAGAGAAGAACTAAGAAATATAGTAGGGCATATAAAACAAACCTCAACTAATGTAAACAATAATTCTCAATCTCTTTCAACATCTATTAATGAAATAGTACAATCCATTGATGCCGTAACAAGAACTATAGAAGAACTAGCAAAAGGTGCCACAGAACAAGCTACCGATTCCCAAGAAGGAACAGAAAAACTTATAAACCTTGCAGATGAAATAAATACTGCTAATAATAACGCCAACTTGCTCAAAGTATCTTCAAATAACACTAAAATAGTTAATACTCAAGGAATTCAAGCTATGGAATTATTAGTTAATAAATTAGAAGAAAACAATGAAGCAGTTTCACAAATTGCAGAAAATATAAATATGCTTTCTGATAAATCTAGTTCTATTAATGAAATTGTAAATACTATTCAGTCAATAGCAGAGCAAACAAACCTCTTAGCATTAAATGCTGCTATAGAAGCAGCTAGAGCTGGAGAATCAGGTAAAGGTTTCTCAGTTGTTGCTGATGAAATACGAAAGCTTTCTGAACAAACTGCAAATTCTACTTATGAAATTAAAAATATGATTGAGCAAATTCAAAATGAAATAGAAACTACTAAACTTAACATGAATAAAGGACAAGCTACAATTGGTGAAGCTAATGCTTCAATGAGCGAAGCTGAAAAATCCTTTAAAACTATTGAAAAAGCTATTGAAGATATGATAAGCCAAACAAACAATCTTGTTCTTAATATTGATAAAGTAAATGAAGATAAAGATTTAGTATTAAGCTCTATCCAGGGAATATCTGCTATATCTCAAGAATCAGCAGCTTCTACTGAAGAGGTATCTGCATCCATGGAAGAACAATCAAGTGCAATGGAAATCGTAGCTGAAACTGCTGAAGAACTTGGCAATATTGTTAAACAACTAAATTTAGTAGTAGAGAAATTTAATATTTAATACTAAAAATATAAAACTAAGCTGAATATACATTCGGCTTAGTTTTATATTTTTATGATTTTATTATACTTTTCTTCTTTTACAAGTTTATTAATTGCTTGCCTTATAATAATTCTGTTAATATTAAATTTTCCTGTAAACTCTTTTTAGGAAGAAATAATTTGATAATCAACTTGCTACAGCATTTTTTCTATACGATTTCTACCATTGTGTTTTGCTAAATATAAAAGATTATCTACTGTTTCTATGCATTCCTGTTTAGTAAACTTTCTATTTTGATACACTCCTATACTAATAGTAACCTCTATATTTTCTCTAGACCAACTACTTTCTTGTACTTCTTTTCTAATTCTTTCTGCAATTTTTTCGGCATCTTTTATATTTGTATTAGGCAATATAATAAGGAATTCTTCCCCTCCATATCTTCCTGCAAAATCACTATTTCTAACATTCTCTTTGAATAATTTGCTCAAATTAACTAAAACCTCATCTCCAAAAGGATGTCCATATTTATCATTAAGATTTTTAAAATAATCTATATCTATCATCAATACCGAAAATATTTCCTCTGTTTTATTAAATCTATCTACTGCCGATATTAATACGTTCTCAATATAACTATGATTGTACAAATTTGTTAAGCTATCTCTAATAGATCTTTGATAATTTTTTTTATTCTCAATAACTAATTGTTCTAAGTTATGAAAATTATTAGAATAGCTTACTGCTAGTACATATGCTTCCAAAAGTGCAAATATAAACATTCCAATATGAAAAACATACATATTATTTATCATATTGTCATTTACCAAAATATCATTGACACCTGTAATTAGTAAGATAACAAAGGATAGCAATGACATTTGAGCCTTATTATTACCTTTTGAAGCTTTTTTAATCAAGAAAAATAATAAATATATTAAAATAAAAACTAAAATAACTTGACTTTTAATTCCTAAATCATCGTAAATTCGACTGCTTGTAAAAAGACAAATTACTGTGAATATAGTTCCAAACGCAATAGTGACTTTCACAATTTTATCCGATAAATCCTCAAATTGCTCCTTTAAAAATAATATATAAACTACAGTCCATAAATAATAGGTAATTGCTGCTATTTTACTTAATACTTCATAGGGCATATCAGGATAGATTCTCACCAAAATTCTTTCATTCAATATAAAAATTCTCAGTTGAATCAGTAAACATAAAATTGAAAAATAAAAGCAACTTCTTTCTTTTCTTCTTAATAGATACAGAACCAAATAATGTAACCCCATAATTAATAAGCTTCCTATAACTAATACATCCATTATTGTATTTTTGAAACAAATATTCATAATTTGCTTTTTTGTTCCAAAATACATTTCTCTAATTATGGGTTCTATATCTCTATAGGTAGAAGTTTGTATAACTATGTCCACAATGCCATTTACAGGTGTAAAGTAAGCATAAACTGGAAGGTAAATTGCTTTTTCTTCTTTTTTATTTTTTCCTACCTTACCATGTGAACCTTGAAGAACTCCATTTACCCAAACTTTTGAAGCTGTCAGCATACTATCAATTCTAAGCCCATAAACATTCTTATTATCAGGAAGTGATATTTTTAGTCTAAGTGTCATATACCCTTGAGATTTTCCATCTAATTGTTCTATTAACTCTCCAGGTATATTAAAGTACTGTTTAGTTTTTTTATATTTAATATCTTCTAATTGCAATAATTCATTAAAATATAATTCCCACTGACCGTTCAAACATACAATACCATTATTTTGAAAATCCCATTGTGTAAGATTAATTTCCCCTTTTTCTGCTTTAGGAAAATTTAAAGTAGTTTCATTTAAAAAAATATCTGAACATAGTAAAAGCATAGAAAATAAAATTATGACTATAACACATATGTTTTTCACTTTATATTCCATAAACCTTCTCCCCTGCTTCTTTATAATAAAATTATTAAATATATAAGTTACAATAAATGCTATTCATTGTATTAAAGCTTCGTCCAAGTTTTTTTCATAAATTGATTATTAATAATTGCAATATATTATCAATAAAATGATTATTAGTACTTTTATGAATATGTATTAACCAATTTGCTATTACTGTATACTTTTAGTATACTAAAAAATATATGTGTAAAGTAGATAAAAATAACTTTTTTATTTATTAATCCTTATGTAATACAACTATATGGAAATTTTTGAAAAAATATTAATTTATAAATTTTATTGACATATGCCTTCTAATATTTTATACTAACTATATCAATATTCATTTTGGGTGGTAAAAATAATACACAATTAGTGTTGTAAAATCAATAGTTTCACTAAGAAGCTGATTAAAAAATCAGTGTACTTTTTTAGCCTATGCGCAAACGTTTGCCTTATAGTAAGTATTTATTACCTTAAGGTCATTTTACAAATATTACATTTTAGTAAGCTGATATTGTAATCAGCTTACTAAAATGTAATTCATGCAAACGTTTGCTCTTTAACACTGATACTGTTATTAATAATTATAATATCCACTGTTTTAAAAATTTAATACTACTCATATAAAAAGAATAAGGGGGTAAAATCTTGAAAAATTCAAAACTTGTTTCATTTGACTTTTGGCAAAAATTTGGTAAAGCATTGTTAGTTGTTGTTGCAGTTATGCCAGCTGCTGGATTAATGATTTCTCTTGGTAAACTAATTGGAATGTCCGCTCATGATGTGGCTGCTCTTCAAATCTTGGCTCATGTTGTGGAAGATATAGGATGGGCAATTATTTGTAACCTAAATGTACTTTTCGCTGTAGCTATTGGAGGTTCTTGGGCTAAAGAACGTGCTGGTGGAGCATTTGCAGCACTTATTGCATTCATTTTGACCAACCGTATTACAGGAGCTATATTTGGTGTAAGTGGCGCTATGCTTGCAGACCCAAATGCAACAATACACTCTTTTACAGGTGGAAATCTTTTAGTTAAAGATTATTTTACATCCGTTCTTGGAGCTCCAGCATTAAATATGGGAGTGTTCGTTGGTATTATATCAGGTTTTCTTGGAGCATCTTTATATAATAAATATTATAACTATTCCAAATTACCAGATGCTCTTTCATTCTTTAATGGAAAACGATTTGTACCATTTGTTGTTATATTAGGTTCAGCAGTTTCTGCAATTGTTCTTTCAATCCTTTGGCCTTTTGCTCAAACAGCTATAAATAGCTTTGGTAAATGGATTGCAACATCAAAGGATAGTGCTCCATTTGTTTCAACCTTTATATATGGTTCACTTGAACGTTTATTGTTACCATTTGGTCTTCATCATATGATTACAATTCCTATGAACTATACAGAACTTGGTGGAGTATATCACATTTTAACAGGTGATAAAATAGGTCAAATCGTATCTGGACAAGACCCTCTTTGGCTTGCATGGATTACAGACCTAAACAACTTAAAATCACTTGGAGATATGAATACATACAATCAACTACTTACGTCCGTACATCCTGCACGTTTCAAAGTAGGACAAATTATTACATCATCTGCATCATTAATCGGTGCAGCAGCTGCAATGTATCTAAATGTTGATAAAGAAAAACGTTCAAAATATAAATCTATGTACTTGTCAGCTGCACTTGCTGTATTCTTGACAGGAGTTACAGAACCTCTTGAATTTATGTTTATGTTTACTTCACCAATTTTATATATTGTTTACGCTGTTTTAACTGGTCTTGGATTTGCAGTTGCAGACCTAATAAACCTTCGTATTCATGCTTTTGGTATAATCGAGCTTTTAACTCGTACTCCGATGATTATAAATGCCGGACTTTTAAAAGACCTTGTAAACTTTATAGTTGTTGCAGTAGTTTGGTTTGGATTAAACTTCTTTACATTTAAGTTTCTTATTAAAAAGTTTAATATTCCAACCCCTGGACGTGCAGGAAATGATATTGAGATGACTGAATCATCTGCTTCACAACAGCCAGTACAAGCACAAAAAGAAGTTGCTGCCAGCAAAACTGAATACAGTATGGCTGAAAAAGTAATTGGCTTACTTGGTGGAAGAAGTAATATTGTAGATATAGATGCCTGCATGACACGTCTTCGTGTAACAGTTAATGATATAAATAATGTTGCACCACAAAATAAGTGGAAAGCAAATGGCGCTTTAGGTCTTATTGTTAAAGACAAAGGGGTTCAAGCAGTATATGGTCCAAAAGCGGATATATTAAAATCTGAAATTCAAGATATTTTAGGAGTGTAATTTATGAAGCTTTTAACATTAAACTGTCACTCTTGGCAGGAAGAAAATCAACTTGAGAAAATTAGAATTATTGCAGAGGTAATTAAAGAAAAATCCTATGATGTGATTGCCCTTCAAGAAGTAAGTCAGTTGATAGATGAAAGTTTAGTAAATGATAAAATTAAGGCAAATAATTTTGCCTTAATTTTATTAAATGAACTAAATGAATTAGGCATCAGCGACTATAAAATGGTATGGGATTTTTCACATATAGGATATGATATATATGAAGAAGGCATTGCCATTTTAACAAAACACAATATTGTAAATAACCATTCTTTCTTCATATCCCAAAGCAAAGATATAAACTACTGGAAAACTCGCAAAATCGTTGGAGCATCTATTGATATAGATGGTCAATTAATGGACTTTTATTCATGCCACTTAGGATGGTGGGATGATACTGAAGAACCTTTTAAATATCAAGTGGATTGTCTTTTTAAAAACATTCTATTTGACAAACCAACCTTTTTCATGGGAGACTTTAACAATAATGCCTTCATTAAAAATGCAGGATATGACTATTTGATAAATAAAGGACTTTATGACACCTTTTATCTTGCAAAACAAAAGGATAACGGTATTACTGTAAAAGGTAAAATTGATGGTTGGGATCTAAATAAAAATGATATGCGTCTTGATTTAATTTTAACAAATCAAAAAATGAATATTGATTCATCCTATGTTATTTTTAATGGTAAAAATAACGAAGTGGTTTCCGATCACTATGGTGTAGAAATTGAAATAAAATAATAAAAATGCATTGCCAGAGTAGTTAACTTACCCTAGCAATGCATTTTCAATTATATCATGAGTAATTTTTGACAAGTTCTTTTTTTCTGACTCAGATAGTGTTTCCAAATATATCGGTTTGTGAACTATCATTTTCACACTATGCCCTTGCACTTTATTACCTACTTCTAAAACTTTATACGTACCATCAATAGTAACAGGAACTATAGGTACGTTTGCTTTAAGAGCCAGTTTCATACTTCCCCTTTTAAATTCTGCCATTTCTGATTTTAAACTTCTTGTTCCCTCTGGAAATATAATCATAGAATATCCATTTTTCAGGTTTTCTACCCCTTCATTGATAGCTTTTACACCTTCTCTAATATTTTTTCTATCGATATATATAGTATGCATTGCACTTAACCAACTTCGAACCAGTGGAATCTTTTTTATCTCTTTTTTTGCGATAAACCCTGTAAGTCTGTTTATATTTGAAGTTAAAAGAAAACCATCAAAAATTGCCTGATGATTACATATGAAAACACAAGGCTCATCCGGAATATTTTCCAATCCTAATACATTAGTTTTTGTTTTAGATTTTTTTAAAACATGATCCGATATCTTTTTAACCTTTTCATGTACATATTCATCAGCCAGTTTAATTGATTTCTTTCTTAAGAAAAATAATTTTATTTCTCCTGTTATGCTGTTTAATAAAAGATACATTGCAAAATAAATATACCATAACAATTTAATCATTTTTTAATTCTCCTTTTGTCCTTAATATTCTGTCTTTACTATGTTTGTGGAATAATAACGTTTATACCTTTAGGAATTATATTACACTGTATTTGCTGAGATTTTATTATTTCTCCATCAATATTTACAGCAATTTCTTCTTCTGCCGCTAAAGTTATTTTCCTACCTTTATGAAAAGAAACCTCTTTAATCTCCTCATGTTTTCCTTTAATAAGCTTTGGAAATAATGTTAACATTCTAATTCTGCTTAATTTATCAATAATACATAAATCAAGAATACCATCCTGCAAATCTGCATATGGAGCTACTTTCATACCACCACCATAATATTTTCCATTTGCCAGTGTTAATAAAGTTATAGTTGATTCTATTTCTTTGTCATCTATTTTTAATTGAATATACCTGCATTTGTATTTGAATATTGTAATAAAGACGCTTAATATATATGCCAATCCTCCTGAAATAAACGGAAGGCGTTTTAATTTTCTAGCATTATATGTTACTTCTGCATCTATGCCTATTGAAGAAATATTTATAAAACATCTATTATTAATCTCTACCAAATCTATTTCCTTCGTTTCTCCAAGTATAGTATTTTTTAATATATTCTCAAACACTGTTTTTTCATATATACTTCTAACAAAATCATTTCCACTGCCATTAGGTATAACGCCAAGGCAACTCCCACTATTTACCATGCCATTTAAAACTTCATTTAGAGTTCCATCTCCTCCAACTGCGTAAACTCTATAACTTTCTTTCTTTACATAATTTCTAACTAATTCAGTAGCATGTCCTGGCCTTTCAGTTATCTCAATAATGAACTCCTCTTTTATTTCTTTAAATATTTTCTTGATTTTAGGTATAATTTCCAACGTTTTTCCTTTTCCAGCCTTTGGATTGATAATAAATAAGTGTTTCATACTTTTACCTCATTCTTTAGTTATTCATTTTTCCATTATATCAAAAATCCTATTAATTATACATCTAATAACGCCTAGTTTCCATTATGTAATCTACTTTTTTAATTAAGAATGTGAATTTTATATTTTTCAATTGACTTTTTAAATTTTCCATGTTACAATCGTTGAGGAGTTTGTTATTCTATTTTACATTGTTTTTTCTTTAAATAAATTCTTATTTTCTTTTTAATTTTAATTAATTATCTTATTTTTCAAAAGAAATTATATAGACTATTTTATTTTTAATATATATATATATATATGAAGTAGGCTTTAGTAGTAGCTCGGCTTGTGAGCTTAAATATGTATTTTTACAGATTTAAGTAAACTGGCTATTATATAGTGAGACTATTGTTGAAAAATATTTTTTTATAGAACTGTGGTCTGTTTAGGTCCAAGAGGGTCTAAACTATACTATGTTTTGTGGTATAAAGCGAGTCATTTTTTTGGCGAAACTTAGGCACTCTAATTCTATGTTTAAACATAGAATTAGAGTGCTTTTTGTTATATAAAATAAATAGAAAGAGAGGTTTTTATATGGATAACGATATTAGTAAACAATTAGAAGAAAAATTATATAGCAGAAATTTTACTAAATTTGGCTTAGATATGAATCCAGTTGTATCTATTGTTGCTGGACTAATCATATTGGCTTTTTCAGGGTATGCACTTCATGATTTAGAAAATGCAAATAGAGTTTTTGAGAGCGTTAAAAACGCAATTATTTCTAAAGGTGATTGGCTTTTTATATTGTCTAGCAACTTTTTTATTTTAGTTTGCTTGTTACTGGCATTTTCAAAATTAGGTGATGTAAGAATTGGAGGACTTAATGCTAAACCTGATTTTTCAAATTTTTCATGGTATTCAATGTTGATATCTGCTGGCATGGGAATTGGATTAATGTTCTGGTCAGTAGGAGAACCTTTGTATCATTCTGTGAACAAGCCTCCAATTTTCCTGAGTTCAAACACAGCTACATCAGCTATGGCAACTACTTTTTTTCATTGGGGACTGCACCCTTGGGGAATCTATGCATTGATATCTTTAGCTCTAGCATTTTTCGCTTACAATAAAAACTTACCACTTTCTTTAAGATCAGTGTTTTACCCACTATTAAAAGACAAAATTTTTGGAGTTATAGGCGATATCATAGATGTACTTGCTGTTGTGTCATGTTTATTCGGATTAGCTACTTCATTAGGTCTTGGAGTACAGCAAATTAACAGCGGTTTAAACTTTTTATTAGGTATAAATTTTGATGTTAAAGTACAGGTTGTATTAATTGCTGTTATTACTTTGATGGCAACTTGGTCTGTTGTTTCCGGACTAGATAAAGGAGTTAAGATACTCTCTGAATTAAATATAAAAATTGCTTTTGTATTTATGTTTGCTATCTTTATTCTTGGCCCAACATCATATATATTTAAAACATTTTCTAATTCATTAGGGCTTTACTTAAATAATTTTATTAAATCTTCCTTTTTCATATCAATCAAAGATACTTCTTGGCAAGGCAGTTGGTCTGTATTTTATCTTGCATGGTGGATATCTTGGTCTCCATTTGTTGGAATGTTCATTGCAAGAGTATCTAAAGGAAGAACAATTAGAGAGTTCGTATTGGCAGTATTAATTGTTCCTTCTATTTTATCTTTTATATGGTTATCAGTATTTGGTGGCAGTGCTATATATATAAATAATGCACTTGGTGGAAAATTATTTGAAGTAGTACAAAACAATCTTCCAGTAGCCTTATTTGAAATGATAAACCACTTAAATATACCTATATTGTCGGGTATTATAAAAGTTATCTTATCAACTTTAGGTACAATATTAGTTGTTTCATTCTTTGTTACATCAAGTGACTCTGGTTCCCTAGTTGTAGATAATCTTACCTCTGGTGGAAAACTAGATTCTCCAATACCTCAAAGAGTATTTTGGGCTTTAATGGAAGGATTTGTAGCTGCAGTATTGCTGTTAATTGGTGGCGAAAAAGCACTTTTAGCATTACAAACGGCTGTAATCACTGCAGGACTCCCATTTGCAATTATACTTGTAGTTATGTCTATATTACTTATAGACAGCATAAAACACTCTTATACAAAACAGAAAAAACTTAAAGATATAAAACGATATAAAAAAGTTGTAGAATATACTTCCAAACCGGCTGCTGAACATGCTTCTGAACCGGTTATAGAATACCCTTCACAAGCTCCTGAAACATCTGTTTAAAATAATTTTATATAGAGAAAAATAGCCAATAGAACTTTCAATTTTTCTATTGGCTATTTTTCTTTAAATAACTTTACTACTGAAAATATTTTCTTAATTTTTCCTTTGTTTCCTCATCAGCAAAAGATGCCTCTACACTGTTATAGTAAATCTGTTTATAGTCTTCATAGGTAATATCAAACTCTTCAGATACTATACTGCATTCATTGCTCATAGTTGTATCTGATACCGTTCTATTGTCCGTATTAATTGTTACTTTGATTCCAGCCCTATGAAAATCATAAATTGGATGTTCTCTTAAACTGCCTACTGCTTTAGTTTGAACATTACTTTTAGGGCACATTTCCAGAGCAATTCCTTTATTCTTTACAACCTTATATGCTTCATCACAGTTCTTGATATATACTCCATGCCCTATTCTCTCAGCACCTAGAAGTTCAACTGCTTCAAGAACATTTTTACCTATTCCAGTTTCACCAGCATGAATAGTTACTCTATATCCATATTTTCTTGCCAATGCAATAGGTTCTATAAATCTTGCACAAAACCCTTCATCTTCACTTGAAGCTAAATCTACTGCTACAACTCCTTTTCCAAGGAATTTTTTCCCCTTTTCAACCACATCAAAAGCAGTTTCAGCAGGCATATTTCTTAAACATGAAAGTATTAGATTTCCTTTGATATCAAAGTTCTCTTCTGCTTCTTTAATTCCTTTTAACACACTTTCAATTACTTCTTCAATGCTTAATCCTTTTTCAATGTGAAGCAGCGGAGCAAATCTCACTTCAATGTATTTTACATTTTCCTCTGCCGCATCCTCAAGAAGTTCATAAGCTATTCTTCTAAGACTCTCCTTTGACTGCATTACCGATAATGGCATAATAAATCTTTCCAGATATTCATCTAATGATTTACATTCCTCTGGTGCAATTAACATATTTTTTATTTGTTCAATATCATAAGTTGGAATACTGATGTTTTCATTTACTGCTATATCAATGATTGTTTCAGGTCTGACGCTGCCATCTAAATGGCAGTGTAATTCGATTTTAGGTAAAGTTGATAAATTCATGATAATAACCTCCTCTTTACACACTATTTTATATTCTATTTAAATAAAAAAATCCTGACTACAAAGAAAATACACATAAATGTATTTTCTTCGTAATCAGGAATTATTGGTCCCTGGTAGACACCCCCAAACCATATTATTGGGGTTATACGAAGTTAATCTTAAATAACTTTTTATATTATTTTAATCAATCTTATTCTACGTGTCAAGTGCGGTAGTCTTTTTTAATATAAAATTATTGTAATTAATAAACATATACTAGAATGTTTGTTTCCATTATAATTTTAGTTGTTTATTTAAATTCTTTAACCAAATTTTCAAAAGCAGAAATAGAGTTTTTAATCATATCAAAATCTACACAGTAGGACATTCTAAAATATCCTGGACATCCAAATCCACTGCCAGGTACCAGAAGCAAATTGTATTTTATTGCCCTCTTCGCAAATTCTACATCATCATCAATAAGAGCTTTAGGGAAAAGATAAAAGGCTCCTTGCGGCTTTACACATTCAAATCCAAGTCTTGTAAGATTTTCATATAAAAAATCCCTTCTAATCTTATATTCTTCAATATCTACTTTAGCATCAATTGCATCTCCAACAACTTTTTGAAATAATGCAGGCGCATTTACAAATCCTAAAGTACGATTGCAAAAACTTAAAGCATTCATAAATATATTTATATCATTAATTCTACTGCTTGCTGCAATATACCCTATTCTTTCTCCTGCAAGCCCTAGTGACTTACTAAATGAATTTACAATAATAGAGTTATTAAAAGTAGAAAGTATACTTGGAAGCTTAACGTTATCGTAAATTATTTCACTATAAGGCTGATCTGAAATTACAAATATTGTTGTACCATATTCCTTTTCTTTTCTTGAAATAACTTCTGCAATATGTTTTAACTTTTCTTCACTATACACAACTCCAGTTGGATTATTAGGAGTATTAATAATCATTGCTTTTGTGTTTGGTGTAATGCTTTCTTCCAGTGCATTCAAATCTGGTTCAAAAGTTGAAGTATCAGAAGGAACTACTACTATTTTTCCACCATGGTTGTCTGTATAAAAATTATATTCCACAAAATAAGGTGCAAATACAATAACTTCTTCTCCATGATTAAGCAGTGCTTTTAAAACAACATTCAAACCTCCTGCAGCACCAACTGTCATTATTATATTTTCACTGGAAAGTTCAACTCCACTTTCCTTTTCTAAAGATTTTGCAACTTTTTCACGGACTTCTGTAAAACCAGCATTATTCATATATCTATGTAATCCTTTTTCATCACTTAAAACATGCTTTTTTAATGACTCAACCACCTCTGCTGGAGGTTCTGCATAAGGATTGCCAAGACTATAATCATAAACCTTATCTGCCCCATATTTTTCAACAAGTCTTGCACCTTCCTCAAACATTGCCCTTATCCATGAAGACCTACTCAAATTGTTTACTACTTTTTCAGAAAACATAAAATCGCCCCTTTTTTTTATTTACTAGAAAATTATAAAATTTTGTAATTTCCAACCCTTTGTTCTTTTTCCTTTTACACTATCACACTGTGTAACTTTTCTCAACCTTTTCCCATGATATATTAAAGGACTTCTTCCATAAAAAAATATCAACTATAAACATAACAGCCATATAACTCAGCCATTCGCTAAATCCTTTTCCTTCTCCACGCTCCATGAATATAAACAAAAATGGAAATATAAATGCCATCCCTAAAGATGGATATACTTTAAGCTTAAACTCTTCTCATTTTTAATCATATAATAAGTAAATCTGAAAAATATTTGTTCTTGTTTGTTTGAGCAAAATACATTAGATAATTTGTAAAATAGCTTCTTTTTTCTCTTATCTGTTTTACCACTATTAACATTTAATTTTTGTAAATTTCTCTCAAAGGAAGGAACAAGCTTAATGTAAATCAGTATTGAAATTACAGGTACAGCTGCTGCAAGTATCGAAAAAATTATATAATAGGTATTACGTGAATTCTCCAGTATTATAGTTAAAGAAAACATATAAATAAACACATGAATAAACTTTGCTGCATTTATAGTCTTATTATTAACGGGCTTTGAAAATATTATATTCTTATCTCTGACATCTAAAAGTACAGATGAAAAATCTGAGATTAATGTTGTCATAATCATAAACATCAATATACCAAAAACACAGCTCATTTGAAAAATCAAATTGGTTTTTGGTATTATTAAAACCACTATAATTAATCCAAAAAGAGCGTATAAACCCAATGACTTAAAAAAACTATTCTCCTCTTCTTTTTCTTTATTTGACTTATTCATAATTGTAGGAATTCTTCTTCCATCCATAACTAACTTCATTTGAAGAATCTTTCTCATTATTTCATAATCTACACCAAATTTTTCAAATAAAACTTTAAATTTATCTAGAAATTTTAAAACTTTAAATTCCTTCATATTGCTACACCTCTTTAACTGCGGATACAAAATCTTCTGCTATACTTTTGTATTCATTGAATCCTGTAAGTTGATTGAAAATATCTTCCAAAGACCCTTCACTACATTTATTCTTAAGTTCTTGAAAACTCCCATCAGCTGCTATTTGTCCATCATTTAATAAAATAATTCTATGACTAATTTTCTCTACTACATCCATAATATGTGAAGAATAAAATATAGTTTTCCCCTGCAATGCCAATTCTGATAATATTTCCTTAAATACCATTACACTATTAGCATCTAATCCACTCAAAGGTTCATCTAAAAATAATATATCAGGATTGTGCAGCAAGCTTGATATTATTAAAATTTTTTTGCTTCATTCCTTTAGAATAAGACGAAATTCTTGATTCATAAGCTTCTTCTATAGCAAACAGCTCCATAAGCTTTTTTGCCTTTCTATCAACTTTATCATACTGAAGTCCATATAATTCTCCAATAAAAGTTAAATATTCCTTAGCTGTAAGATTATCATATATTTCTGCTACTTCAGGAATATATCCTATTTTCCTTTTATACTCCACATCTCCTGTTGAAATATTCTGTCCTAAAATTTTAATTTCTCCAGTGTAGCCCTCGAATTGCATAAAATCCCCCCATATTATATATTTATCTTCCATTTAACCATTCTCATTTTACCATAATTTAATATTAATTACATATTTTCAATAAGCTACTGTCATTTAGCTAATCTATATTTTTATAAAATAAAAACTACCAGAATGTATTCTATACATATCCCAAAGTATCAGCATTAGCACGTCCTATTATTCTTTGAACAGCTTGGAAATCACAAACTCCATCTTTTTGATTCTCTACTAATTTTATCTTTTTTATTGAAAAAAGAGTAAAATATGTTATAATTTTTTTTAGAAAGTAAATATTAATGTTCTTGTATAATTATTTACTATCAAGTATTAAATTTGTCCAGTGAGACAAAAATAACAGGAGGTAATAAAATGAAGGGGTATTTATTATTACAAGATGGAAGTCTATTCAACGGTAAAGTTATGGGCGAAGAAAAAAATATACTTGGTGAAATCTTATTGAATGATGAAGGTACCATTACACTTCAATGTGAAACAACTGGTAAACAAGAATTAATTGTCAATAGTTCAGATCACATAGAAGGTCATGTAGCACTCTCTGATGTAGATTTTAAAAGTTTAAAACTAAAAGTAAAAAAAGGCCAAACAATTTTAGGCAAAATCGTCACTGATTCTTTACCTATAGAATATCATGTTTATGATTTAAAAACCCTTGTTACATTAGGCTTGAAATAAAATCTAACGAAAATAAATAGTAGTTTAGGAACATTTTTTAAAAAGATATTTTTTAAAAAATGTCCCTTCTTTTTTTGTAAATAGATAAAATCATATCTTAATAAACTTCACACATTTTCTCCCCTTTCATATATTGATAATGAATTATTCAATTAAAACACCCTTAAAATGATTTGCATATAGCCTTGTAGATGAGTCAGGGGGAGTATTATGAAAATTAAAAAATTATCTGTAACCTTATCTTTTATAGTAATATTTTTCTTTGCAGCCTGTACAATCAACCCAATTCCACAAGAGAAGCTAAACAAAAATACAAATCATGAAAATACACATCCAAAAGAAAACATAAAAATAATTAACAAAACTGTTCCAGAGATAAAACAAGAAAACACTAAAAAGCCCCAGAATAAAGTATTAGAAAAGCAGCCATCTAAAGTTGAAAATGAAGAACCTAATATTTTTAAAATAGGATCAAAAGGCGAAAGTGTAAAAACTATTCAAGAAAAATTGAACAAGTTTGGATATAATCTTATGGTGGATGGTATATTTGGTATTGCAACCGAAAATGCTGTTTATGATTTTCAACGAAGAAATAACATAACAATTGACGGCATTGCAGGAGAAAGAACTCTGGCAAAGCTTGATTTACCTCCTACTAAGAAGACTATGTATACTCCTCAAAAGAACATTGATAAATCTACTGCAAGTTCATCAAATTACCCTGAAAAGTTTATAAATGATAGAGACTCAAATAGCCCAACTCAATACTATATATGGGTAAATACTAAGAGTCCCAAAGTTTATATATTTGAATGCTTTAATGGTAATTGGAAGTTGATAAAAAATATGCTCTGTACTGTGGGCAAACCTTCCACTCCAACAATAAAAGGAACTTTTCACGTAGGAAACAAAGGCAACAGCTTTATAGTTAAAGATAATCCTAAACTTATGTGTAAATATTATACTCAAATAAGTGGAAACTATCTATTCCATACAGTTTTATTATATAGAAATGGAACAATTGCAAATGGAACTTTAGGCTCCAAACTCTCTCATGGATGCATAAGACTTTCTATTGCTAATGCTAAGTATATATATAACAATATACCAAAAGGTACAACTATCTATATAAATTAACCTAGCACCTAGCACCTAGCACCTAGCACCTAGCACCTAGCACCTAGCACCTAGCACCTAGCACCTAGCACCTAGCACCTTTTATTGTAAACTGTCGTCTTTAAACTGTAAACTACAAGGAGGTTACTATGTGTTTATACACTTATACTAATCCATATTTACTTCGCTTTCCTGCAAGTAAATACAGTATTTTAATCAACACTTCTGCTCGTACACTCACTTTATATAAAAATGGGAAAATATATAGAACCTATCTTGCAGCAGTTGGGAAACCTTCTACTCCTACACCAAAGGGAAACTTTAAAATTGTTAACAAAGCATTCAAGCCTGGTGGTCCTTTTGGCGCAAGATGGTTAGGACTATCTATTTCTGGCTATGGTATCCATGGAACTAATAATCCCTCTTCTATCGGTAAGGCTATATCGAATGGATGTATTCGCTTAAACAATTCTAATATTATTGAGCTCTATAATCTGGTTTCAATAGGTACATCAGTGAAGATTGTCTAATCAAATAATTGCATACATCAGACAAAGATTTTTACTTTGCAAAACATTATATATTTTCTGAGTTTCCAATATATGAACCTATTCCTTCATATATTGGAATATTTTATTTAAAACAACTTTTTTCTTATCCCTTATATTCCCCTAAACATGCCTTTTAGAACGAATGTATCAAATTTTCCTTGTATATTTCTTTATAATATATTAAAATAAATATTGCAGGATTTATTTCACTTTATAAATAAGACGCATAATGGTAACCAACTTTTATAGGTTTACTTCTTAACCTTTCAATAATTCGAACAAAAATTTCAGTACTTTTCAAATATTTTTGTATACATTCCTTATAGACCATTTTCTAAGGTATACAAGTTAAAATTATAAACACTTCAATAAAACTCAAAAGGAGGCGGATATATGAATAATATCGACAAAAGAGAAATTTCATTAAAAAGAGCTGAGGAATTAAAATCTAGGATTGATGATTATCTTCAAATCAAAGACACTTTAAAGAAAGGTACTAGCACCGAACAAAAAAAGAAAATTGCTGCTAAAAAAGATAAAATATTATCTTACTTTAATGCAACAGAAGATAATTGGAATGATTGGAAGTGGCAGTTAAAAAATAGAATAACTGATATAGATACATTAGCAAAACTAATTGACCTTGATGATAATGAAATCGAAAACATAAAAAAAGTAGGTGAAAAATACAGATGGGCAGTATCACCTTATTATCTTTCTTTAATAGATGAAGATAAATTTAATGCAGTAAAATTGCAATCAATACCAACTGGTTTAGAACTTGTAGCTGAAGGCGATACAGACCCTATGGGAGAAGAATTTACTAACCCAGCTGGTTCAATCACAAGAAGATATCCAGATAGACTTATAATAAATGTTACAAATGAATGTGCCATGTACTGCAGACATTGTCAAAGAAGAAGGAATATAAGTTCTTCTGATTGTCATAAAAGCAAAGAAACACTCCAAGAATCCATAGAATATATAAGAAACACTCCAGAAATCAGAGATGTATTAATTACAGGCGGGGATTCATTTGCTTTATCTGACAACATGATTGATTGGCTGCTTTCTGAACTGCGTTCAATTCCTACTGTTGAAATAATAAGACTTGGAACAAGAACCTTGGTTACAATGCCTCAAAGAATCACTGATAATTTGGTTAATATTCTCAAAAAATATCATCCACTTTATATTAATACTCACTTTAATCACCCACTGGAGATAACAGAAGAATCAAAAGCTGCTTGCGAAAAACTTGCAAATGCAGGTATCCCTCTTGGAAATCAATGTGTACTGCTAAATGGAATAAATAACGATAAATATGTAATGAGACTGTTAAATCAAGAATTATTAAAATGTAGAGTTAGACCTTATTATATTTTTCATGCCAAACATGTAATTGGTACAACCCATTTCAACACCTCAATAGATGATGGAATAGAAATTATGGAATATTTAAGAGGGTATACTTCTGGAATGGCTATTCCAACTTATATAGTTAATGCACCAAAAGGTAAAGGCAAAACCCCTATTTTACCTCAATATTTGATATCTAGAGGAAAAGATTCAGTAAAAATCAGAACTTGGGAAGGCAATGTTGTAGATTATCCAAATCATCCTTCAGTAGATTTAAAAGCTATGTTATCTTAAAAGAAAAAGCTTTAAAACTTAAATATATAAGATATTATAGCTCTAAAGATACAACTTCATTTAATGATATAGGTTTTTGATTTTATGTTCAATTAGGGATAGTATTTAAAATCATTTGTTTTTATATAACTGATTTTAAGTACTGTCCCTATTATTTTGTATGTATTTTTGAAATTATTTGAATAACTTATAATTCTTCTCAATTACATAAAGTAATATTTTTACTTGTTATGTATATTTTATGAAAAAATATATGGATTTTTATTACAAAATTAATAAAATGTAATTGACAAATTTTCTTAATAGTATTACAATTAATTTGTGCAAACGTTTTCCCATGTTAACTATTAAATACGTATAATAAATAGGGAGGAGATTTTATGAAAAACATTAAAAAACTTTTAGCTTTAGCTTGCGCTTTAGCATTAACAGGCGGAATTATGGCCGGTTGTGGAAAAACTGGCAATGATACTGCAAAAGATTCAGGAGAAAAAAAAGTAACGGTTGATATTTTTCAATTCAAAGTTGAAGCTAAAGACGCTCTAGAAAAAGCAACAAAGGAATATATGAATGAACATAAAAATGTTACTATCAACCTGCAAACAGTTGGTGGTGGAGATGATTATGGTGCAGCATTAAAATCAAAATTTGCATCTGGTCAAGAACCAGTAATATACAATATAGGTGGTACTCAAGATACACTTGACTGGAAGGAAAAACTTGAAGATTTATCAGACCAACCATGGGTTTCCAAAGCTTACGATGGAACATTGGAAGCAGTTAAACTTGATGGAAAATTATATGGTATGCCATTTAACCAAGAAGGTTATGGATTCATCTACAATAAAAACTTATTCAAAAAAGCAGGTATAGATCCTAATTCTATAAAAACATATGCTGATTTAGAAAAAGCAGTTCAAACACTAGATTCAAAGAAAAAAGTTCTAGGTTTGGAAGCAGTATTTGCATTACCTGGTAAAGAAACTTGGGTAACAGGCTTACATCTATCAAATGTTGCATTTGCAAATGAATTTAAAAATGTTGTTGACACATTTAATGCTAAAACAATTGCTTTTAAACATAATGCAGGTCTAAAGAAACTTTTAGATTTACAAATTAAATACGGTTATAAACCAGATGGATCAAACAAAACGATCAATGTCGTTGACTATTCAACTCAAGTTGAACAAAAATTTGCATTAGGAAAAGTTGCTGTAATTCAACAAGGTAACTGGGCATATGGTTCAGTTGAAGGTGTAGATAAAGAACTAGCTGGAAATATGGGAATACTTCCAATGCCTTTAGATGGCATTAAAGAAGGTGCAATTCCAGTTGGAGTACCAATGTATTGGGCTATTAACAGCACTAAAGACGCTGCAACTAAAACAGCTGCTAAAGATTTCTTAAATTGGTTATATACTTCTGATAAAGGTAAAGAAATGATTATAAAAGACTTTAAATTCATACCAGCATTCAAAGGATATGAAGGCGACAACTTACAACCAGGCGATCCTTTAGCTAAAGAAGTATTAAGATACTCTAACGAAGGTAACACAATGCCATGGGTATTCATGGGATATCCAACTGGCTGGGGAATGGATAAGCTAGGTACTGATATTCAAAAATATATCGCTGGAGATATAACTTGGGATAAACTAGTTGAAAATGCTAAAAAGACTTGGGCTGAGTCTAGAAAATAATTGAACTTGAAACTTTTTCACTAAATGTATATAAAAAATAATCCTGGAAAAGTTTTTCCAAACTATTCCAGGATTTTCACTAACTAAGATTAAGCTATATCAAAAAGGAGAGAGGGTTATGAAGAAAAATAAATCATCATTTTGGCTTTTTGTAGGACCAGTTCTCATTGCATTTACTCTAGTACAACTTATACCCTTATTACTTGGAATTTATTATTCCTTTACAGACTGGAATGGTATAAAATCAGATGTCAAATGGATTGGATTTAAAAACTACATTACAGCCTTTAATGATCCAAGTTTTGCACAATCTTTCTGGTTTACACTTAAATTTACAATATTGTCAGTTATAGTATTAAATGTTTTAGGATTTCTTCTAGCTATAATTGCTATAAGAAAATCAAAGTTAAGTAATACTCTTAGAACAATATTTTTTATGCCAAACTTAATTGGAGGACTTATTTTAGGATTTATTTGGCAATTTGTTTTCACTCAGGTATTTTCAGCAATAGGTAATGCTACTGGTCAAAAATGGTTATTAGGTTGGCTGTCTGATGGTAAAACAGGTTTTTATGGACTTATAATATTAATGGCTTGGCAGATGGCAGGATATATAATGGTTATTTATATTTCTTCACTGCAAAACATTTCACCAGAATTGCTTGAAGCAGCACAAATTGATGGTGCTAATGCATGGCAAAAGATTAAACACATCGTATTACCTTTAGTTAGACCAGCATTTACAGTGAGTTTATTCTTAACATTATCAAATTCATTTAAACTATATGATCAAAACTTATCACTAACAGCTGGAGGACCAGCTAATTCTACTCAAATGTTAGCTATGAACATTTATAATACTGCATTCAAATTTAACTTAATGGGCGTTGCTCAAGCAAAAGCAGTTGTTTTCTTCTTGATAGTTGGCGGTATTACTCTAACTCAAGTATATTTTTCTAAAAAAAGCGAGGTGGAAGCATAATGGAACTTAAGAAGAAATTTAATATTGCTGCAATATTAGTAAGCATTGTAAGTATTTTGGTAGGGTTATTATACTTATCCCCTTTCTACATCATAATTGTAAATGCCTTTAAAACAAAAAAAGAATTATTCCAAAGTACATTATCAAGGCCTGCTGCTTGGAATTTCGATAATTTCAAAGAGGCTTTTGAAAGACTGGATTTTTTCAGCGCACTTACTAATTCATTATTGATAACTGTAGGCAGCGTTATAGTCATAGTACTATTTGCATCTATGGCTGCTTGGATGCTTGAAAGAACAAAAACTAAAACCAGTGGATTTGTTTTCTTCTTGTTTATTTCATCAATGTTAGTTCCATTTCAAGCAGTTATGCTGCCATTAGTTAGAGTAATGGGAAAACTTGGTTTATTGAATATCGGTGGATTAATTTTTATGTATCTTGGATTTGGTACTTCACTATCCGTATTCCTGTACCATGGTTTTTTAAAGAGTATTCCAAAAGAATTAGATGAGGCAGCAATGATAGATGGCTGTGGAAAATTTCAAACTTTCTGGTATATAATTTTCCCATTGTTAAAGCCAATATCAATAACTGTAGCTATTTTAAACACTGTCTGGATATGGAATGACTTCTTATTGCCATCATTGGTTGTAAACAAACCAGATACTCAAACTATACCATTAAAAACATTCTTCTTCTTTGGTGAATATACAAAACAATGGCACCTTGCCTTAGCAGGATTAATCTTAGCTATTATTCCTGTAATCATCTTCTACTTCTGTGCTCAAAAACATATTATTAAATCTATTACAGCCGGAAGTATTAAATAAGAAAAAAATAGTTCAGGACAAGCATATGAACTATAATATAAAACAGGGACAGTTCTGTAAAATTAGTTATTTTGAAATAACTAATTTTACAGAACTGTCCCCTTTTATTTACAATCATACTTTAAACTTATTTATCTGTTCCATCATTTCTTCTGTCATGTTACTTAAAACTTCTGCTGCTGTAGATAATTCTTCAGTAGAAGCATTCATTTCTTCTGAAGATGATGATATTCGTTCAGATGATTCGGCAATTTCTTCTGCAACTGTAGAAATTGCTTCTATCTTCTGTATAATAGAATCTTTTTCTTTATCTATACTTGAAGCTGAAATATTAATTTCTTCAATTTTAGGAACAGTCTTTTCTATTCCATTTATTATATTTGTAAATGAATTCATTGAAGAACTTATAACTCTAACCTGATCAATAAGTTGTTTTTCCATATTATCCGTAGTTTCAAGCATTTGGTTTGAGTCATCAGAGACAGCATTAATTAAAGAATTTATATTTTCAGCTGAATTCTTTGACTGCTCTGCAAGCTTTCTAATTTCTGAAGCAACTACTGCAAATCCTTTTCCTGCTTCTCCTGCTCTGGCTGATTCAATAGAAGCATTTAATGCTAATAAATTTGTTTGATCTGCAATGCTATGTATAATACCTGTTATTTCATTTATTTGCTTTATATTTTCACCAAAGCTTAAAATCTTATTAGAAAAATCATTAAACACTATATTTACTTTATCCACAGATTCTGCTAAAACCTGCATATCCTTACTACTTGCATTAGCCATGATTTCAACTTCTCTGGCATTTAAATCAACTTCTCTTATTTCTTCTATAGTATTACCAAGCTTTTTACTAAATTCATCTAATATACTATTAATATTTAGTAATTCTTCTACTTGTGAACCCGCTCCTTTGGATGTATTTTGTATGCCTCTGGATACATTTTCAGATGAAGCAGTCAGTTCATGTGCTACTGAAGCTAAATTTCCTGATTGATTATCTATATCTCTAGAACTCTTTATTATAGTTTCTATTAATGTTCTTAATACACTCCTCGTATTAATCATAGCCCTAGCCATAATTGCTGTTTCATCTTTATACTTTAACAAAAATTCATATCTTGTGTCATACTCCAAATCTAATTCTTCTGTTTTTCTTATCAAGTCTGTTACCTTCGCAATAGGATCACTAATAGCTTTTCCAACTATTAAAGCGACTAAAAAAAATAAGATCGTTGCTACAATAACAATTGCTATCATATTTATACTCTATGGATCCTAAATCCTTCCTATCCATTTCCTCAGTTATAACTTTAAATGCTCCATTATTTACAGTTTTAAGATTATCCCCTTGTTTGTAATTTGGGTGAATTAGTATATCATAATCATCATTAAGTAAAAATGCATAACCAGTATCATATACTTTCATTTCTTGTAAACTTTTCTTCAAGTCATCAATCTTGACATCAATTCCTACTACTCCTATTAATATCCCATCTTTTTCTATTGCTTTTGTATATGAAACAATAGTTAAATTATTTAAATCTTCTTCCTCATATGGTTCACTCCATATTCCTTTTCTTTCTTTTATAGGATTATAATACCATCCCATATATTCATTATCCTCTGTAAAATAGGTTATATAATCTCCATCTGGATCTGAATCTTTTCTATTAAATGACCCATTCCCCATTTCGTCTACATACCAAATTTCACGTGCCTCACCCGTTAATTTTGGATTAATAGTTAAATAATATCCCTGTACTCCATTTAAAGTCTCAACTGTTTTCTTAATTATAGAATCCATGATAATTTCATACTCTTTTATATATTTTTTAGGATTTGATTTGAATTTTTGTAAATCAAATGCAGCAGCCACATTAGCTGAAAAAGTATCTACCGAACTTTCTGCACTATTTAAGGTTTTATCAAATTCATTGCAATAACTTTGAGCCATAAATAATAATTTACCCTTTGATTCTTGTTTTAAATGTTTAGAACTCTCATATACACTTATGCTTCCTATAACAGTAGAAATGATTAAACAGCATACTGTAATTGTTATTATTATCTTTGAACTTATTTTTCTCATAAATATGCCTCCTTATTAGTCTATGTACTCTAAAGAATGTCTGCAGAATTTATTTCTCTTAAGTTAAAGATACGTACATATATGTCAACATATATTATTTTTCCGTTCTACTATCTAAAAGGTTATTCTCACTTACATAGTTTAGTAAAATAAATTTACTTTCTTAATATAATATAATATCGTATACTACAATGCCACTCTTGATAGATATATAATGAAAATCAAACCTTTTTTGTTAAAATATATGATAAAATACTTATAAATCTAATTAATTAAAGATTTTTACTGGATTATTTTTTAATTGAAAACGAAAAATCAAAATATTAATAAATAATATCTTTACAATTTCCACATAGAGTATTACAATTAACTCTGACTTGTTTTGTAAAATAAATTTATACACTGGTTTATTTTGCATAATAAAACATTATATTGCATTATAGTTTATATGCTCCAGTATATAAACTATAATATAAGCTTAAAATATTATTATAACATTAGAAAGTGGTGCTATAATGAAAACATTTGAAAATCTTATTAACGAAACTTTACAAGTTACCGACTTAGACGAATTAGAATCAGCAGCAGATTTATTTGAGTTTGGTATTGAAAAAGGATACTATACTAAAAATCACGTAGCTGAATTCAATACTACCTATTGGAAAGTAAAAAATGAATGTTTAGCTTATAATATTTCTAAAACAGTAAAGGGAAATAAATTAGACATTCTTTCTATAGTTTCTAAAGCTCCAGATTATATAAAAAACAATGATTCTGAGCTGCTTAATTATGTAAATTCACGTCTAAAAGCCCTTAAGGGTAAAATAAAGGGACTTAAATAAAGTCCAAGCATTTAAACTCATCCTTTCGCCATATTACCTCTTAAATTGACGAAAGGATGAGTTTTTGTTTAACCCTCTAAAATTTTTATTATATAACTCTGTAAACTCTTGCTTCATATGGTTTTAATATAAAACCTGTCATATCATCATGTTCCTCAACATTATAATTACATAACAGCAATTCATCATGTGTAAGTTTTAAAGGTGTATATTCATATACAGCCTCCGAATCTGTTAAATTACAAATCACAACGACTTTTTCATTGTCTAATGTACGTGTGTATGCATATATTTGCTCATTATTTTCTAAAATCAAATCATATTTACCATATGTGAACACTTGATTTTCCTTCTTGACAGAGATCATTTTTTTATAAAAATTAAGCACAGAGCTTGGATCTTTTTCCTGTTTTGCTACATTAATTTCTTTATAATTCTCATTAATTCCAATCCATGGTGTTCCAGTGGTAAATCCTGCCTTTGGCGATTCGTTCCACTGCATAGGAGTACGAGAATTATCTCTGGATGTCTTCCATATCATTTTGACTATTTCTTCAGGCGGCATCCCTTCTTCTCTCTTAATTTCATACATATTTCTAGTTCTTATATCATCATATTCATTAATTGTTTTAAACTTAACATTAGTCATGCCAATCTCTTGTCCTTGATATATAAATGGTGTTCCCTGCATCATAAAATACATAACACCTAATGATGTTGCACTCTCACGCCAGTATTCTTTATCATTTCCCCAAGTAGAAACTACACGAGGAATATCATGATTTTCAATATATAATGCATTCCAACCTTTGCCTTCTAATCCTTTTTGCCACTTGGACAATATCTTTTTCAATGCTACAACATCCAGTTTACTGTTAGCATCAGAATTCCATAAGTCTAAATGCTCAAACTGAAATACCATATTAAATTTTCCTTTTTCTTCTCCAACCCAAAGTGGTGCATCCTCCACCTTAACTCCATTTGCTTCACCAACTGTCATAATATCGTATTTAGCAAAAGTATTCATTTTTAATTCTTCAAGATACATATGAATTCCTTGTACATTCATATGCTTATCAAATGAAGGAACATATTTCATTCCTTTTAGATTAGGCATGTCTTTTAAGCCTTCTTCTTTTTTTATATGACTTATGGCATCTATACGGAAACCATCAATTCCTTTATCTAACCACCAATTAATCATGTCATAAAGAGATTGACGCATATCACTATTCTCCCAGTTTAAATCTGGCTGTTTTCTTGAAAACAAATGCAAGAAATATTGATTAGTGATTCTATCGTATTCCCATGCAGAATCTCCGAAAATACTTTCCCAGTTATTTGGTTCTTCTCCATTTTTACCATCACGCCATATATACCAATCACGTTTAGGATTATTATTTGAAGATCGTGCTTCAATAAACCAAGGGTGTTCATCACTTGTATGATTAATAACTAAATCGATAATAAGCTTCATATTACGGTTATGAACTTCTTGCAGCAGCTGATTAAAATCACTCATTGCTCCAAATTCATCCATAATATCTTGATAATTACTAATATCATAACCATTATCATCATTTGGTGATTTATAAATAGGGCAAACCCAGATTACATCAATACCTAACTCTTTTAAATAATCTAATTTAGCAATTATACCTTGTATGTCACCTATTCCATCACCATTTGAATCCATAAAACTTTTTGGGTATATTTGATAAGCAACAGCTTCTTTCCACCATATTTTTTTCATATAAGATCTTTCCTTTCCGAATTAATGCAATCGTTTGCGTAAAGTATGCAAAAAAAAAATTATTATTTTAAATAACTAACACTTATATTCACTATCATCCTAATATAAATTTACTAGTAAGTCAACTTTATTTTTATCAAAATAAAAAATAGCAAAATATACTTATATATTCTACTATTTTTTACTTCTAGAATTAAGCATTTATTAATATTTTGTCCTCTTAATTAAGTTTCTCTTTATTCAATAAGACTCTTTATTCAATAAGACTATTCATTTCAATTGCTACATCCTTCAAGTTCTCTGTATTAATTGATATTTCTTCTATTAAATTCACATTTTGCTTAATCTCTTCACTTACAGTTTTAAATTTATTTATGGTCTCTCTAGTTGTTTCATATATATTAGAATTAAAATCTACAACACTATTTACTTCTGTTAATAACATTTCAGTAGACGTATTAATATCCTTGATATTTCCTACAGAAGTATTTAGCACTGTCATCATCTCTTCTACATTATCTGATACCATGTTTAGCATATTATTGCTTTCTAATACTTTTCCATTATTGTCTATCATAAGTTTTTCTACTTTACTAATCTTATCTTTAAATTCATCCGTAATACAACCTACCTGATCTAAAGATTGCTTTGTATTCTCTGATAATTTTTTAATCTCATTAGCAACTACTGCAAATCCCTTTCCACTATCTCCAACTCTTGCCGCTTCAATGGATGCATTTAATGCTAATAAATTAGTTTTCTCTGAAATATCTGATAAAATCTTGAAAATACTGTCTAGTTGATCAGATTTTTCATTTAATATTTTTGCTACATTGAGAGTATTTTCTATACTCCCCTTTATATTGTCTATAATATTCAGTGATTTATTTATTGAACTTTTATTTTCATTAGCTATATTTATCAAATCTGAGGATGAAGTTTCTGTATCCATAGCTTTTATAGATACTGTTTTATTCAATTTTAACAATGTATCTAATCTATCTTTATTTTTTTTAGTCTTTAACAGTATTTCATTACTGTCCTTATTAACTTCAGTGCTAGTACTTGCTATTTCTTGAATAGAACCGTATTCTTCTTCTATGATAGAAGTTAAAGTTTCACTTGAACTTAATAAAGTTTGTGCGAATTCTGATATTTTATTAAATAACTTTGAGGTTTTTGCATTGTTTTCAATTTCTATTTTCATTTTATCATCAACTTTTTCTAATAAATTAGCTGAAAGATTCATAAAGAAATATATACCAAAAGATATGAGAACTATAACAATAAGTCTCATAAACCCTTCTCTCAATAATACATCTTGTGATGGCATAACTGAAGAATTAATTTTGAAAACTACTATTTCACAAATAACACTTAAAGCAATAGCTTGTATAGTTAATTTCTTATCTAAAAATAATGCACTTAGTAGTACAAAGTAAAATACACACACCCATATTTCTTTAGAAGGTATCATAATTGCTATATAAACATAATTTACAAAACAGCCCAACCCTACTAAAGCCTTAAATTTAGAGAATGTTTTATCATTTGCTCTTGTTCTATCTAAAACATTATCTTTTGTACTCATAAATAGTATGATTTCTGATAAACCTAATATAATAAAGCCCACTATATACTTCCATTTAATTTCTGGATATAATCCTAAAGTTTTTAGACCCATAAATGCAACTATAGCTCCAATAATACTTAAAATATAAATATTAATAATTAACTTATAAGTTTTTCTCTGATATTCCATAATCGTGTCAATATTGGTATTCATTACTATTCCCCCAATTATTGTATTAAAATTTGTACAATATTGATGTCATTGTATATCCTGCTCCTACTGAACAAAATACTACATAATCATTTTCTTTTATCTTGTTATTTTTTAAAGCTCTATGTAATGCAAAAAATGGACTTGTTACTCCAGTATATCCATATTCATCTCCTACAAATGTGTATTTGTCCAATTCCACATTCATTTTTCTTAAAGTTTCTTCTGCATCAGGTTTTGAAAATTGTGAAAACAAGAAATGACCTATGTCCTGTGGTGTTAAATCATATTTTCCAAGCATATCATCAATAATCATTTTCCAGTTATCAGCTAAAAAACTAAAATCAACTGCTGTCCAGCGCAAGTATTTATCTGTTAACTGTACATTTTCTTTATGTAGTTTAGATAAGCCACATACAGGGCTTAAAAATACTTCGTGATAATTACTGTTTGTAAATGTATTAGAATCTATAAATCCTCTAAGTTCATTTTCTTCAACTGTTTCCAGTATAATTGCTGCACTGCCATCAGCAAAAGTAGGATAAGTCAATGTATCATTATGATTTACTACGGAACTTATCATTAATGAGCCTACAACTAATGCTGTTTTAACGGTTTCATTACTTTTCATATATCTACATACCACATCCATAGCTGTTAACATACCAATACAATTTGAATTTGAATCATATACAATATGTGCATTCTTCGCTCCAATTGCATTATTTATCTTTAATGCATTACATGGAAAAGTATATTCAGGTGTATCTGAAGTAAATACTATCATATCAATATCTTCTGGAGATATATTGGCATCTTTTATAGCTTTTTTAGATGCTTCAATTGCTAACGTTAATGAATTTTCTTCGTCCGTATTTCCTAAATATCTGTATTTTCTACCTAAATGCTCCATTAATTTACCTACTTCTTCAGCTTGTTTTTCAAAGTGATTGGTAAAAAATGAATTGTGCACTTTATTTTTAGGATGATATATTTCTATACCTTTAATGTTAATATTTCTATAAGTCATTTTATCACCTTCCATTAATATAAATATTATCATACAATCGTCGACTATTTCAACCAGAACTTTACATATAATTAATAAAATATGCATTTTTATTTTGTTTTACCACAAATTGAATCATCTTCTATATCGCATATCATATATAATATAGCATATATTTCTTCATTATTTTTTATGTTTCAACACATAAATCAAATTTTAACACAACATAACAATAACACCTACTGGTCTGTTAGTTATCTTAAAAGACCCATAGGTGTTTCCATTGTTAGAAATACTATATACTATTTAATTTATTTTTTTATTTTTGAGTTACAAATTCCATCTCAATAGGAACTTGTAACTTATCTACTTTTTCATTTCCTTTTACAGCTTGAATACCCTTAATAAATAGAGTATATTTTTTCCCTTTTTCATACAAAGTCTCTGGTGCTACTTTAATAGCTTTATTCTTTTTATCATAACTTACCTTTACTTTTACTTGATGATTTTTTTCATCTAGAACATAAACATTTGATGTATTTACTGTTAATTCATCAAGTTCTTGCGAAAAGTTAACACTCCAATTTTTATCTACAGGTACATTTTCCTTTTTTTCCATATCTAAAGTTGATACTTTTTCTTCCTTAGAATTTAAACCATCTTTTATAACCACAAAGTTTTTCTTATTTTCTTTTATCTTTGTTTCTCCACCTACAACACATAAATAATCTTGTTTTAATAAAGCATCTATAACAGGGGCAAGATTTCTTATGTCCTCTGCCTTAGTAGCTATAATCTCTTCTCTTTCTTTTTGAATATCTTCTTGCTTAGTTCCGCTTATATAAAAGCTATCTGCTATAATTCCATCAGCAGCAGGTCCCATAAACTTAGCTAACATGTCATTTGCATTATCAAGTTTTCCAATAGTTCCTATTACATAGTCAGTCATTTCATCTTCACTCGCATTGAAATTTTTAAGATATTCTGGAATTCTATCAATAGTGTCTAAGGTTTCCTTTAAGTTTGGATCTCTGTAAGATGAAAAAATCACATTAGAGTTATTTATTGATACATTAGCACCATAGGCTCCGCCTTTTATTCTTATGTTATTCCACAAATAACCACCCTGCAATATATTAGCAAGAACCTGAAGCTTTCCATTTGCCTCGTACCCTGTTTTTTTCAAATCTCCACCTTTTACTACATATTGAACCTTTGAGGATGTCATTATTCCTTCATTAATATCAGAGCTATCAAAATTGTATCTTTGACTTTGAAGTTTTTCATTTCTTAAGTTCTTTGAAAAGTTTTTAAAGTTTTCACTGAAAGTAGAATAATCTGCCTCTTCTCCAGTATAACTTGCTATCATATCCTGCTTATTAAACACAAGATTCCTAACTTCTTCTAAGTTCTTTACTATTTCATTGCCTTTACTGTCAAAATTCTTATCTAAATCACACAAGAACTTGTAAAACTCTTCATTCATATAATCATTGTATTTTCCTGATTGTGACATATAAGATAATACTTTTTGCATTGCCATATAACTACCGCTTGACATTAACTCTGCTTCTTTATCCCTCTTCATGTTGCCTACTATTTCCTTCAATCTTGCCTTATCATTTAATTTGCTGTCATATATGATTTCTTTTAAAAGTTCAAAGCTTTTAGGGGTTTTCTCCTTTAGGGACATTATATTTGCTACCATCTTAGGATAATAAACATTATTGTCTCCACTTTTTACAAAAGTACTGCCTCCAATACTGATTCCACCTGAATTGTTTAATATTTCTTCTACTAACTCTTCCTTAGTATAATTTTTTGTATCCACATTGCCTAAAACTTCTTCTAACAAGTATAAGTATCCTAGCTTTTCCTGAGGTACTTTAGTTGTATCAAAATATATTCTTATATAATCTACTCCATTAGTAAAGATAGGATGGTACAGTATCTTTACTCCGTTTTCATTTTTTTCTATAGTAGTGTATTTTTTAGCTTTAATGTTTATATCTCCACGAGTAAGACTTGGAAGTGTTTTTAAAGTTTCCTTTGAATTTGGTGTTTCCTGCCATTTTTTAAGTTCTTTAGTTTCCTTTATAAGCTTATTTATCTCTTCCTTTGAAAGAGAAGCTTTGATTTTTGCTAATTTTGCCTTTGATTCTGCTTCTTTCTTTTCTTCTAGCCCAGGTACAGGTTTTAAAACCACTAATGAGGAATGTTTATTATCTAGTAGATATTTCTGTATCAATCCTTCTAAATATCCTTTTTTTATCTTATCCTTGATATTAGCCATATCGGAATTTATATTCAAATATAAAGTTGGATCTCCATCATATATCCAGCTTCTCATTATCAGATTGTTGTACATAAGAGCAAAATCACCTTTTATAGTACGATTAGAAAGCTCATATACATTAAGTACAGAATTTAATAAGTCTTTATCAAAACCATTTTTAACTATATTCTTAAGCGTTTCATCAATTACCTTTTGGAATTTTTCTTTTTTACTTTCATCTGTATTTTCTGCATTTATAGAAAACACTGGCTGCTGATACTGCATATTATATCTAGCACTAACATTTTCACCAAAACCATTTTCCTTCAATGCCTTTGAAACAGGTGAAGATGGCATTCCTCCAAGTAATGTTTGAAGCAGTACGAATCCCAATGCTGTATCTTTATTTGTAATTTTATCTACCACATAGTTTGAACTTAAATAAGTTTTATTTTCAGTAGGTGTCCCCTTTTGTACTGAATATTCAACTGTCTTTATTTTTCTTTTATCAAATGGCTTTTGAATCTGTATTTTAGTATTTACTTCTTTTTTATCAAAATTATTTAAATAATTTTCTCCTATAAATTTTAATGTCTTTTCAATATTTAAATTTCCTGACAAGTAAAAATAGCTGTTTGAAGGAGTATAGTATTCTTTATATGTATTAACAAACTTCTCATAAGTTAAATTAGGCATTTTTTCTGGATATCCACCTGATTCATATTTATATGAAGTCTCTGGAAAAAGAGACTGTTCAACAGCTCTATTCAATAATGTTTCAGGCGAAGAATAATTTCCCTTCATTTCATTATAAACTATACCATTATATTTTAACTCATCATTAGGAGAGTTTAGTTCATATCTCCATCCTTCTTCTTGAAAGATCCTTTTATCTTTACTCATGTTAGGATAGAAAACAGCATCCAAATATATGCTCATTAAATTTTCGAAATCCTTATTATTTTTACTTGATACTGGATACATAGTATAATCTGGACCTGTTAATGCATTTAAAAAAGTGTTTAATGAACGTTTACTCATTTCTATAAATGGGTCCTTAACAGGGTATTTTTTAGAACCTTGAAGTACAGAATGCTCTATAATATGATTTATTCCTGTATCATCCTTAGCTGGAGTACGGAAAGCTACTGAAAACATTTTATCCTCATTCTTATTGTCCAAATATATAAGACGTGCTCCACTTTTAGTGTGCTTATACTCATAAGCATTACATTTTAAATCTTGAATCCATTTTTTAGATACTAGTTCAAATCCTCCTAAAGCCTTATTCTCTATGACTGCATAGGAGACTTGTGAAGATAAATCCAAAGCTTTAACTTTATTCAAACTTCCCAACACTAAAGTTTGAGAAGTCATAACTGCAGCTAAAGTTAAAACAACTGTAGATTTTAATTTTTTATTCATTATTAACTCCCCTTTTGTAAATTTTAACTTTTACTCCATATTATCATATAATCATAAATTTTATTCATTTTTAGGAAAATTTTAAGACTTAATTAAGGTTTAGTTAAGATTTCAAGTATATACTTTATAAATTCCCCCTATGTTAAATTGTTTATTCTATTTTTACTTATATAAAAAATATGAACGAATTTTTAGCTTAATAATATAATTTATCCCATGTCTACCGCTACTAATACTGTTATCTCTGCGGATGGAAAGTTAAGCATAGCTGCCAACCCTGAATAAAGATTTCTAAGCTTCAGATAACTTGTTTGCATTCCTCTTTATGGTATAATAGTGATTTATATGAATTAAAAGCATAAAGGGGGACTAGTATGCAAAACTTAAATTTACGCAGAAAAAGTAAAAGACAAAATAAATTAATATGTAATATGCTATTACTCTTATTCGGACGATTAGTATCGTTATTCGGTTCTTATATTTATAACTTTGCTATAAGTCTTTATGTATTAAAAACTACGGGAAGCGGAACTACTTTTGCAACTGCAATGGTTTTTGGGACAGTACCTCGAATTATTTTCGGACCAATTGCAGGTGTAATTGCAGATAAGCTTGATAGAAAGAAAATGGTAGTTGTTATGGATATTTTGAGCGGAATCATAGTTATATCTTTATTTACAGCCGCAGCCGTAGATACTTTAAGATTACCATATATATACGCAGCTTCATTTTTGTTATCAACCTGCAGTACATTCTTTGATATACCTTTTAGAGCATCTATACCAAACATTGTAGATGATAAAAATTTAATGCGAATAAACTCCTTAAGTGATGCTATTTCATCTATCGCACAAATAGGAGGACCTTTTTTAGGAGGATTAGTATTTTCCCTTATTGATATTAAGTTATTCTTGCTTGTCAATAGTATATCTTTTATAATCTCAGGTATTACAGAAGTATTTATCGACTTTAATTTTAATAAACCAAAACAAGAGAAAGAAAAAAATAATGATATGGAAAACGAAACAACAAATTTAATAAGGGGTTCTTTTTTTAGTCAGTTCAATGAAGGATTGAGATTTCTTAAATTCAAAAAGGCTCTTTTTATACTAAGTATGTTCTTAGTAATTTTAAATTTTTTATTTGTACTAGGAAGCATAGTCCCTTATTCTTATATACTTGTTAAAGTAGTTGGTGTTTCAGAATCTCAATTTGGAATACTAGAAGCTATATTTCCAGTAGGAATGCTTTTAGGTGCAGCTATTTTATCTATACTCCCAGAAAGAGAAAAAAAATTTAAAACATTAATTTTCAGTCTTTTAATTACAGAAATATGTATACTTTTTATTGGAATACCCATTATACCAAATCTTATGGTTTTTAATACGTTAACATATTTTATATTTTACATGATTGATTTTTTTATATTAGGTATAGCTATTGCAATTGTAAATATTCCATTAACTGTAATGATACAGCGAGAAACACCTGATGATTTACGTGGGAGAATTCAGTCACTTATAGAAACAATTTCTGGTATTTTAACTCCTTTTGCTATGATTTTATCTGGGGTACTACTGGATCTTTTACCTTCATATATATTACCAATTAGTGCTGGTGTAGTTTTATTAATTTTCACATTATATATGGGATTTAATAAAGATATAAGGAATATATAATTTCTGTTATTATACTACTGTAAACCAATATATCAAAAGGAAATAGTTCATTTGTATTAACCTACTTAAGTTGGCACAATTTTTGCTAATTTTTATTTATTATGATATACTAATATAATTAGCACAAAACACTATTGATATAAATTGAAACTTAATTCAGCTAAAGTTTTTATTCTAGCTGAGTTTTAAAGGAGCGTAATTATAATGAAAAGAAATTATAAAATGAAAAAAACAATATCCATGAAGCGATTCATTTCGGAATTCGGTGAAAATTTTTCTAAGCATACAAAGGAAAAATTATTGAAATTAGAAGTAAGATGTGTTTTAACAAGAAACGAAGATAATTATAGACTTGATATAAAACACGTAGAGCACACGCAATATGATTGTAATTCAGGCAAATATCAAAAGGAATATGCCTATGGTCAACTTGTAGTAATAGATGAAACATTATATTTTTCAGAAATATGTACAGAAAGTGCTGAAGTTATGCAGTCACCAATTGTAAATACCATATATACTTCTTTAAATAGTGAAGATATGATTTCTGATTTAGGTATTAACTCAAAAAAAATAGACGATAACAATATTGACTATGTAATAGATAGTATATTAACAGTATGTCCTGAGGTATCTGAAGAATATTTAGCTATTACTCAAGGAATGATTTCACGTGCAGAAAACAAAAAATAAATATTATTCTTTATAATAAATCCTGAACTTATGTGAATATAGTAGACTGAAAAAATTCAAATTTTTAGTCCTGTATCCACATTATCGAATGTTTACTCCTATAATTTTCATTATATATATGTCCTCTCATTAATATTTTTTAAAATTTTTCTCAACAGTAATATATATAATATACTAAGTATAATAATCAATAAAAATGCATATTTTTTATAACTATCTCACATAATTTAAATGAGAGGTAAATGTTATTAAAAGTATCACATATGGAAAAGTATCTTTTTCTAGAATGTGCAGATTAATTGAAAACAGGTATTCAAAATAATACTTATTTAAAAATTCTAAAGTCAAAATAAAAACTATGAATATGTAAATTTAATACATATTCATAGTTTTTTATTTTGACTTTTTATTTATATCAGTAGTTTGAACTTTCTACCTAAAAACAAAAGTTCAGCTAATAAAATTCACTCTATTTTCTAATACTATTTATATACTTATTAATAAGCTTAAGGAGGTTACTTATGAAAAAAAGACTTTTTTCTTTAATGTTAGTTTTATTATCAATTTTTACAATTTCATGTGGACAAAAAGCTGTTGGAGGAGTAGAATCTTCTGTTTCTGAAACTGGTGATATTGAAAAAATAAAAATTACTGCTGCTAAAGGAACCGTAAGGACAGGTTGTTCTGCTGAAAATCCTGTCCTTCAGACATCAAATAAAAATACTACCTTTGATGTAATAAATGAAGTAGCTGATTGGTATGCAGTAAAACTTCCTAATAATAAAATTGGTTTTGTTCCCAAAACACAATGCAAACCAATAGTAGTTGAGGATAAAAAGACAGAGGTACCTGCACCTTCTCAAACAACACCTCAGGGAACAACAACACCTAAAACACCAGATGAAAAGACAAATGCTAATACATTAACTGATGTAGAACAACAAATGTTAAAATTAGTAAACGAAGCTCGTTCTCAAAATAATTTGCCACCTTTAAAAGTAGATATGAAAGTATGTAATGTTGCTCGAATTAAAGCACAAGATATGATAGATAATAATTATTTCAGTCACAATTCTCCAAAATACGGAAATCCTTTTGATATGTTAAAAGCTTTTGGAATAAAATATATTCAAGCTGGTGAAAATATAGCCGGCAATCAAAATGTTCAGAATGCTCACAATTCATTGATGAATTCTCCTGGTCATAGAAAAAACATATTAAGTCCTGACTATACACATATAGGAATAGGAATTAAAAAAGGCGGTCCGTACGGAAATATGTTTACACAAATGTTTGTTAGTAAACCTCAGTAAAAATTTCAGTATTATATAAAAAAATGTTGTAGTGTACAAAAAATAACAGCATCCAGCTTATAGTTTATATATAAACCATAAGTTGGGTGCTTCCCCTAATTCTTGTTTAAATTGATTGTCTGTTTCCTTAATCGCAAAACCTTTTTCTAAATTTCCATAATAATAGGAAGAACTATTGGTCTTCGTTTTGTCTTTTCATACAAAAATCTTTCTACAGCTTTTTTCATGTTAGTTTTTAATACATACCACTCAATAATTTTATTTTCTAAACAGCTTTCAAGCTCTTTTCTAACAATTTCTTTTACTCCATAAATCAACTTTTCTGATTCCTTTGCATATACAAATCCTCTGGTGATTATGTCGGGGCCTGCTATAATACTATAAGATTCTCTTTCCAAAGTGACAACTACAGTAAGCATACCATCTTCTGCTAAGTGTTTCCTGTCTCTAAGCACTATATTTCCCACATCTCCTACTCCAAGTCCATCTACAAATACAGAACCAACAGGAACTCTTCCAGCTATCTTAGCTTCCTTATCTGATAACTCTAAAACCTGACCCATCTGTAAAGTAAATATATTTTCAACTTTCATCCCTAACTTCTTTGCTAAGTCAGCATGGTGTTTCAAATGCCTGTGTTCTCCATGAACTGGCATAAAATATTTAGGATGAACTAATGTATGAATTAACTTTAGCTCTTCTTGGTAGGCATGACCTGATACGTGTACTTCTTCTAAATCATCATAAATCACATCTGCCCCTTTTTTAAATAATTCATTAATTACTCTAGATATAAGTTTTTCATTTCCCGGAATAGGGGATGCAGAAATAATAAACAAATCCTTTGGTTCAATCCTAAATTTTTTGTGAGTAGAAAAAGCTATCCTAGCAAGGGCTGCCATAGGTTCTCCTTGACTTCCAGTAGTTATTATTGTTACCTGTTCATTAGCGTAATGTCGTACTTCATCCACACTTATAAGATAACCTTCTGGTATATGAAGATATCCCAACTCCATAGCTACCTGTGATATATTCTCCATACTTCTTCCACTGAAGGCTATTTTCCTTCCATATTTTACAGAAGAATTCACTATCTGCTGCATTCTATGAATGTTTGAAGCAAAAGTTGCCACAATAACTCTTCCTTCAGCATTAGAAAAAATTCTAGTTAAAGTTTCTCCTATAGCTTTTTCTGAAATTGTATGCCCTAAACGTTCTACATTGGTACTATCAGCCATAAGCAGCAATACTCCCTGTTTCCCTAGATTTGAGATACGTTCTAAATCCATGACCAACCCATCAATAGGTGTATAGTCTATTTTAAAATCACCGGTATGTAATATTGTACCAATGGGTGTATGGATAGCAATAGCACAGGAATCTGCTATGCTGTGAGTAACTCTTATGAATTCAATTTTCAAATTTTGTAGTTCTACTATATCTCCAGCATTTACTCCATACAATTCACAGTAAGAAAGCATATTATCCTCTTTTAATTTATTTTCAACTATCCCTAGTGTTAACTTTGTACCATAAACAGGTACATTCAATTGCTTTAGAATATAAGGTAATGATCCTATATGATCTTCATGTCCATGGGTTAAAAAAATACCTTTTACCTTATCTGCATTATTTAATAAGTAAGTTATGTCAGGAATTACCAAATCTACACCATACATCTCCTCATCTGGAAAAGCTATGCCGCAATCTATAACTATGATTTCATCTTTGTATTCAAAAGCTGTTATATTCTTGCCAATTTCTCCAAGTCCACCTAAAGGAATAATCTTTACACTATCCTGATTTTTCATCAAATCCTCTCCCTTATTATTACGAATTATATTGTTAACTTCATTTATTTTATTTTGCCTTATAGTGTTAAATTTAATTCTTTTTTCTTTAGTAAATTTGAACAAAAATAATAGCAGCCAGCTTATATATAAAAACTATAAACTGACTGCTACGCAAACCCTAATTCATTTTTAAACTGATTCCATGTTTCCTTGTTCACAAAACTTTCCTTCCTAATTACCTCTGTTCCAATTACATTTGCTTACACTTTAATTGATTTCTGGGTAAATCTAAAATCTTACTTTTTAAAACACTTTACACTTACTTTTGGTACTTAATACTTAATACTTAATACTTAATACTTAATACTTAATACTTAATACTTAATTCTTAATTCTTAATTCTTAATTCTTAATTCTTAATTCTTAATTCTTAATTCTTAATTCTTAATTCTTAATTCTTAATTCTTAATTCTTAATTCTTAATTCTTAATTCTTAATTCTTAATTCTTAATTTTTAATTTTTGACTACATATACTTCTTTACTTTAAAACTAACCTTTTGACTTAATTAATTAGGGTTTGCTAGAAGAATTTTTTTATTCTTCTTGTTTATATTATAACATGTCTTAACAAAAATTAAAAGATATTTTTCTGAATTTTCAGTATATTTTTTATATTTTTTTAAATATAAATCTACAACCCTTTAGAATATTACCAATCACATTAGTGTGACTTTAAAATTTTTTATGTTAAAATGTAGTTATGTATTGCTATAGACAGCATAATCAACAGAAGGAGTTGTTTAACTTTGCAAAAACTTTATTATGAAAATCCATATCAAAAAGAATTTACAGCTGAGATCATAAATATACTTGAGAAAGATAATACATATCATATTGAACTTGATAAAACCTGCTTTTACCCAGAAGGTGGAGGGCAGCCAAGTGATACTGGTTACATAAATTCTATTCCAGTAACCTATGTATACGAAGAAAATGGGAGAATATATCATGTAACTGAAAGAAATCCTATGAAAATTCATAGAGTTAAATGCAGCATAGATTGGGAGAAAAGATATGACCATATGCAGCAACACCTTGGTCAGCATTTACTTTCTGCTTGTCTTGTTGAATCATTTAATTCTAATACTATTGGTTTTCATCTTGGGAAAGAATCTTCAACTATTGATATTGATAAACTTATTGGAAAAGATGAAATTAAAAAAGCTGAAGAAGATGCTAATAAAATAATTTTTAGCAATATTAATGTAGAAATATTATATCCAAGCAAAGCTGAACTTAAAAAATTACGCCTTAGAAAAGCTCCACCAAAAACTGATGAAAAAATTAGAATAGTTAAAATTGAAAATATTGATATAAATGCTTGTTGCGGAACACATCCTAATTCAACAATTGAAGTTCAGTTAATTAAAATTATTAAGTTTGAAAAATACAAAAATGGTATAAGAATTCATTTTGTTTGTGGCTCAAGAGCAGTTTCCGACTATTTTTACAAGCATGAATCAATAGAAAAGATGTCAAATCTTTTGTCCTGCAGTGATAGTAATGTATTATGTGAAGTAGAAAGACTAAAAAAAGAACTTAATAGAGCCCTTGCTGAAAAAAGGGATTTAAACGAAGAGGTTGCTAGATATGAAGTTCAAAATATGCTAAATTCCTGTGAAAGTATAAAAGATATAAAGATACTTAAGTCTATATATGAAAATGCTGATTTAAAATATATTAATAACTTGGCATCAAAATTAGTATCCTTTCCAAATGTTATAGTTTTATTTGCAGTAAAATCTGAAGATAAGGCACAACTTTTGTTCATGCGTTCAAAAGACTTACATATCCTCAGCATGAATCACCTTCTAAAGGATGCTATAACCTTAATTGACGGAAAAGGCGGCGGAAGTGATTTTTCTGCACAAGGCGGTGGGAAAAATAACAATAATCTAGATTCATCAATAGAATATGCCTATAATAAAGTTAAAGACTATATACTATCTAGCTCTAAAAATTGTTAATTTTTCTTGTCAAAATAAAACTAACAAAATGTGATATACATTCTGTTAGTTTTATTATTTCAATATCTTATCATACGAACCTATAAATTTATTATGAATCTCCAACCAATATACAAACTTAATTATATATCGTTTATTTTGACAATCAAATGATTTTTTATCAATTTATTTCCATTTTTAATATTTTATGATATAATAAATTAAAAGTATTTGCAAACGTTTGCAAAAGTATTGTCTTTTTATCCAGTTAGTTATTAAAAGTAAAACTATGTTTTAAAATGATACTTATTTAAAAAAGGAGATGAACCTTATGGTTAAAGTCAAATTGTCAAAATTGATACTAAAAAAAACAGGTTGCTTTATTGCTTCTATTTTAATGTTTTCAAGTCTTTTTGTTGCAGGCAAGCCTGTAAATGCTTATGCACAAACCAGTAGTTCTTTCACTTCAAATGTAATGGCACCGCTTCATGTTAATGACTGGAATGAATTTAAAAACGAATTGAATATGGCAAAAGATATGAGTGTAGATGCAGTAAGTGTAGATGTTTGGTGGGGAGATGTAGAAAAAGATGTAGATAATCAATTTGATTGGACTTATTATGATAGTGTATTTAAAGCAATCAAAGATTCTGGTTTGAAAATTGTTCCTATTATGTCCTTTCATCAATGTGGTGGTAATGTAGGAGATACATATACTTCCTACCTTCCAAAATGGGTATGGAGCAAATATCATGGTAAAAACTATTTAGGAAAAACTTTAGATTGGGATGATTTAAAATATAAAAGCGAATTAGGTAACGCAAGTGCTGAATATTTATCATTATGGATAGATGATTTAATAAAAAATGAATATGTTGATTTTATGAACGATTTTGAAAACCATTATAGTTCATTTGCAAACGATTTCCTTGAATTAAATATAAGCTGTGGTGCATCTGGTGAACTTCGTTATCCTTCATATAACTCACATGATGCAGGAAATAAATTCAGTGGATATCCAAACAAAGGATATTTACAATGTTACTCTAATGTAGCACAAGATGATTTTAGAAATTCTATGTTGGAAAAATATAATGACTTACAAGGAATAAATAAAGCTTGGGGAATAACTCTAACAGATATTTCTGAAATAAGACCTCCTATGGATGGCGAAAACTTCTTTTATAGTTCTGGTAGAGCCTATTTAGATTCACAATATGGAAGGGATTTTATTGAGTGGTATAACAAAGAATTGGTTAATCACGGAAGAAATATGATTAACTATGCTGAGCAAGCTTTTGATAATCAGTTATCTAATGTACAATTAGGAATTAAAATTCCAGGTGTTCATTGGCAGATTAATAATGATAGTTATCCAAGAACTGCAGAAATTAATGCAGGACTTGTCAATACAGATTTCAGCCAATCAAATGGATATGGATATAACCCTATTCTTAAAATGGCAAAAGAATTTAATGGTAAAGTTACACTACATTTTACTTGTTTAGAAATGAGTGATGGAAACTCTGAACCTACATCAGCCCCAAAAACATTAGTTGGTTGGGTAGGAGATGCCGCTCATAATGTTGGATTAGAGATTAAAGGTGAAAATGGTTTAAATGGTGGAAATGATGATGCATGGTTTTGGAACAATATTAATGACGCTATAGACAATCATTATTATAATGGACTTACTATTTTGAGAATAAATGATGCTGTTTATGGAGAATCAAATAGATATTATCGTGACTTAATTAATAAGCATTAGTAGATTATAAAGAGTCTTGCAAAAGTTGCAAGACTCTTTATGTTTGTAAAACTGACTTCATCTTGATAATTTTTATTGTTAAATATAAATTCCTTAATTAATAAAAATTTTTCTACAGCATATTAAGCATATCTTGCTTTTCTCTAGTAAATCTATTGTATACACTTCGTTTTACTTGTTCAGAACTGCTCCTAAAATAGATATTAACCTTCTGACGTTCATTATATAAATCATTTATAATACCACTATCATCCTTGCTTAAATTTAACTTTGAAAATATGTCTTCAGTTCCTCTTACCCCATGCTGAACTACCGTAGACCATAGGCTTTCCTTTAAAGCATCACTTCTTTGATTTATATCGAAACCAAATTTGGATTTTAAAGTTTGTGCAGCCGTATCATAATAAGATTGTTTTACATAATCCTGCTGAAGTTTCATAAACTTATCCTTATTAGTCAAAGCTATGGTTATCCATTCAGCATCAAAATTTTTACCAAATTTATTTTCATCTCTACTCTTAGCTTCTGAAAGTTTAGAATAAAACTCTCCATCCTTGCTTTTAAGCCACTTTACGAAAGAATCCAAAGAACCTGTTTTTGAAGAAAACTGCCATGCTCCATAGGACTTTTCACCATAATCCCCTGAAGTATTGCTTATTGCTCCAGGATTTAAATTTGACTCATACTTAGAAGCTTTTAAACCCAATCCACTAAAGGTATCATGTGTTCCGTTACTGTAACCTACCAAAGATGCCTGTTGATAACTTGCACTTCTCATAGCTGAATTAAAATCACTTAAATTTTCTAGTGAATTACCGTCCACATCATTCAAGGCAGCTGATACAAAATCTTTCATCATTGGATTCCCTGTATTCTCCATCATTTCATTTAACATTACTTCAAAAGCAAACTTTTCTACTGCTTTATTTAAATTTTTATCATTATTTTCTATTGTTGCATTATTGTTAATATTATCTTTCATCTGTGACATGTAGTTTTTCAAAAATATATTATTAACATCATTTGCAGATATCGTCATTATTCTCTCACCACTTTATATAAAAATTTTCCAATGATATTGTTATCGTATGATAACAACAAAAGTTTATAACCAACCTTAATATATTTACGATTAGTTTCTTCTATTACAGAATTAAATATTATTATCTATATTTTCTTATATTAATATAAGCATTTAAACATATGATGTAATAATATGTTTAATTTTTAAAAAATTCCATGTAAATTATTGCATAATATTAAAAAATATTATATAATTGTGTCATATTTTACTTTTAGAAAAGGAGATACATATATGAAAATTAGTGGAAGAAATAAAATTACAGGAAAAGTTGTAAATGTAACAAAAGGTATGGTTAATTCTGAAGTTGAATTAGAAATTGGAAATGGACAAAGAATAGTTGGTGTTATTACTAAAAGTTCATTAGAAGATATGGATATTAAAGTTGGTGAGGAAATTACAGCTTTAATCAAAGCAACATCTGTAATGTTTATGAAAGAAGACTAATTACTTTTGATAAGTTATCTCAAAGCAGTTTCTACTTTGAGATAACTTAAGAAGTTTTATTGTTAAATATATAACTTCTTTAAATTTCTATTTACTGTTATTTATAATTTGTTATCATCCCCACAAAAACCTTCCTACCCCTAATGGATATACTTTTCTATACATCGCTTAATCCTATTACCTCTTTCTCTGTAAGATTACGCCACTTGCCAATATCTATCCCATCAATATTTATATTCATAATTCTGATACGTTCCAGTTGAACAACTGTATATCCAAAATATCTGCTCATTCTGCGAATTTGTCTGTTAAGTCCTTGGGTAAGAATAATACGAAAAGTATCTTCACTAACTCTACTCACTTTGCAGGGCTTTGTCCTAACTTCACAAATTTCCACTCCTTTGGACATTGCTTTCATAAAAAAATCATCAAAAGGTTTATCAACAGTTACTATATATTCCTTCTCATGTTCATTTTCTGATTTTAAAATTTTATTTGCCAAATCTCCATCATTTGTCATTAATATTAATCCTTGAGATGCTTTATCTAATCTTCCAACTGGAAAAATATATTCTGGATAATTCATAAAATCAATTATATTGCTTTCCACTTCTTTCGCTGCAGTGCAAGTAATTCCTACTGGTTTATTTAATGCAATATAAATTTTATCTTTCACTTGAATAGGCTCATTATCAATAAGAATAATATCCGTCTCTTCTACCCACTGTCCTGGTTCACAAAGTTGCCCATTTACTATTATTCTATTTTCCTCAATAAGTCTATTGGTTTCTTTTCTTGAACATATACCGAAATTACTAAAAAGTTTATTTATTCTCATTTTCAAATCTTTATCCTTTCACTTATATCTACTTGAACTATAATTATCTATTATTTTATTATATCTTAAATTACGCTGCCCTTTTACTATATTGAAAAATCTTTATAATAGATTCTTATTTTCATATTCGGATAAACAATATAAAAAAAGCTTATTTAAGGTGCCATAATTAACTTCTTAAATAAGTTCTAAGTAACTCACTCTTTATAATTGTTTTTATAATTTAAAACACTTAACAAACACACTCAACCTTTTTCTCATTTCTTTTTCTAAATCATACTCTCCATTATGTAAACACCAATCATATATAATACCTCTACCAAATATTACTATACTTCTCGTAATATCTTCTGCTTCTTTACATATTTGATTGATACTTACATTATAAAATTCCTCTTTTTTTATTAATTCCATAGCTATGTCATATATTTTTTTTCTTGTATTTATTGCCTGTATATCCCTTTTAGTCAATTTTTTATCTACCATATTAATTCTCCTATTTCTATATAAATCACTGATTTTCAATATAATATAGTGTAATTCAATTTATAATAATTAAAATTATATTTTCATTACGTATCTTATCGTATTATTAGTATTTTTTTCAATCAACTCACGAATAAATACGAAAACAAATACTTAATACAGTTCCTGAAAGTTCACCTTTTTCAATCATTTCTTTTACAGCAAGGCATGCACCAACACCACCTACGCCAAGTAGGTTATGACCACATCCATGTCCATTTCCTTTCTCAGTTACAGATTCTTTAACAGTATTTACTTTTTGTGAAAGCTCTGGAAGAGCATCATATTCTCCTAGAATACCAATTACAGGAGAACTACTTCCATATTCTGCAACAAATGCTGTTGGAATACCTTCTACTTCTTTTATTAAGAATCCTGCATCTCTTAAAGTTTCTTTTAACAGTGAAGATGCAAATTTTTGTTGACAATTTTACATTCAGTACATAAAATAAAAAATGTAAATTTTAATATTTGTGGATGATGATTATTGGAGATATCCTTCTGGATAACCGTAGAAGAAAGAAATAAGCAACACTTTGGGTTTATTTCGAAGCTTTCAGTTCTTGCACAATAATCAGACACACCCCTGGAGAGCTCCCTTAAGTGGGACATCAACGAGGCAACTTATAGTAAACTTAGTTAATATGAGGAATCTTTCAGATAAAAAGACAGGGAATAAAAAGCAGTAGCTATGCTCTTTATTCCCTGTCTTTATAGTTTTACGCAAAACTATAAATAGATGTATTAAATTTTACATATGAAAATAATATAACAAAGGAGAGAATAATATGATTTGGTTAAATATTTTTGACATTGTAGGAACTATTGTATTTGCAATATCTGGCGCTTTAGCAGGAATACGCAAAAAGTTAGACTTATTTGGAATTATCACTTTATCTATTGTTACAGCATGTGGCGGAGGGCTATTTAGAGATATTTTTATTGGAAATGTTCCTCCAACTCTTTTTATAGATCCCAAGTATTTTGTTGTAAGTATCCTTACAGCATTATTCACTTTTTTTCTATATCCCGTATTAATGAGATCTTCACTTGTTTTAAACGATAAAAATAAATTAAACTTGTTTGTTATTCTTGATGCTGTAGGTTTAGGTGCATTTACAGCATTCGGAGCTAAAATTGCAATTACTCATAATTTAACTGATTTATTTAGTATAGTCTGCATGGGAGTACTCACTGGTGTAGGTGGTGGAGTATTACGAGATGTATTTATTAGAGATATTCCTTTAATACTAAAACAAGAAATCTATGCTTCAGCCTCCGCTGCATGAGCTGTAGTTATGTATTATTCATACGGCTATATTCCTGAGATAGCTTCTCTTTACATATGCTTTTTTATAACTTTTGCTTTACGTGTTTTATCCTTAAAGTATAATCTAAATCTTCCCACTTTAAATATTGATACTAGTGATAAAAACAGTATTTACGGAAAATTTACCTTATAGTGGTTAATTATTGATCATTTTTGAAAAGTAAATGATAAGGAAATAGATTTTTTAAAATCAAAAAATGCTGTTATTATATCTGATGAAGGTGGTCACATGCTTACAATTGATAATAAATTAGAAGAAGGATTTAAAAAAGCATTTAATATTGAATAAGTGACAAACATTCAATAGAAATAAGAGTGTAAGTAGATTTGTTTTTACACAAATCTACTTACACTCTCTATTTTTGTAGCTTCAAATATACTATTTGCGATACTCTCAGCCACTTGAAATTCAAAGGTATTTTTCAGTTCATCTATGAACTCAATTACTTGTACCATGTTTTTATTTTCAATTCTTTTAATTGCTATAAGAATATGAATTAATAGGTTATAAAAGCTTATATCTGTAATTGTTATACTATTTCTATTTATAGCTTTTATTAATATCTCTTCTATTTCTTTAGCCTTATCTTTATTAAATATATCCTGCACATTTTTAAAATCCAAAATATCGTTTTCATCCCGTCGGAAAATAAAATAGCTTATACAGCTTCTAATATCATCTTCACTACCTCTTAAAGCAATCCCTTTCAAACCATCTTTCAGTATTTCTATATTAAATTTATGCAGCTTTTTTTTTACATTTATCAAATCACTTTTTAATGTAGTTAAGCTTATATATAATTCATCACATAACTCACCATGAGTTATACCTTTGTTTTCTTTAAGCTCTAATATCAATAATCTTTTTATAATATAGGCATTCCTCCCGCTAGCTGTAGTTGGAATAAAGTTTTTATTCTTAACCTTTTGTTCATATAGTTTAATTAGTTCTTTATTAAAGGCATTTTTATCTAAAGTATCTAATATATATCCTCTTCCTTTTACACAAGCTATTTCTGTATTTACTGCTTTTAACTTTTGATTTATGTTTTTTATATCTACTCTTAAGGTTTTAGATGAGATCCCTATAAAAGATGAAATTTCCTCTCCAGTAATGTAATGATCTTTATCAATCAAAAAATTTATTATTTTTAGTTCTCTTTCATTAAGCATTTTCTCACCTCATCTTAATTTTATTTTAGCAAATACCCTATACCAGAGAATAGTCTAATAACTTCCCTTGCCGAAGGAAATTGTTAGACTATTCCAAAACTTCTATTTAATCATTTATTATTTTACCATAACTTTAGTTTTTCTTTTAAAATATTTATATAATTGTAAAACATGTTATACACCTAAAAAAAATAAGTAGTAAATAATATAATTATATTACTTACTACTTGATTTAGATTATTAAATTCTAGCCATTTTTCTGCATTCATCTGCACATGTGCGGTATTCTTGTGCACATTTTTGATACTGTTCATACTTAAAACACATAATTATGGCGATGATAAAAGATACCCTTATTAATAAATTAATACTATAAATCTAAATATTAAAGCGATTTATTAATTCCTGTAAAACTTGAGCAAGCTGTGATAGTTCTTCACTTGTATTAGCAATTTCTTCAATTGAAGCAGACTGCTCTTCCATAGAAGCAGATGTTTCTTCTGTACCTGCTGCATTTTCCTGTGCTACTGCTGACAATGTTTCAATTGTAGTATATACTTCGTTTTTCTTTTGTTCCATTTTAAGTCCCGATTCATTTAGCACTTCTACTGATTTTTCTGATTTCTCCATTGCTTCTGCAATTTCTTTATACTTTTCTTCAGTTGTTTTAACATTTTGTACTTGTTCTTTTAAAATTCCTTCAACCTGATCCATTGTTCTTACAGCCACTGAGGCATTATTTTGAAGAGTTTTAACCATTTCATCAATAACCTTTGTTGAATTAGTTGATTGCTCTGCAAGTTTTCCGATTTCGTCTGCTACAACTGCAAATCCTTTCCCATGTTCACCTGCTCTTGCTGCTTCTATTGCAGCATTCAATGCTAATAAATTTGTTTGCTCTGCTATCGAGAAAATAAGATTGCTTGCTTCGCTAATTTTATTAGAACTTTCATTTGTTTTTATAATGCTATTATAAACTTCATCTGTAGCTTTGCTGCTCTCTTTTGTCTTTTCTGAAAGATTATTAATAATATTAAGACCATAATTCACTAATTCTCTTACTTCATCTGATGATTGAGTTACTTGTCTTAAATTATATTTCTCCTCTTCAATGAGTTCTCCTAACTCCATCAGTTTTTCTAATCCTTCAGTTGTACTTTGTGCCTGATCTGTTGCACCTTGTGCTATATCACTAATTGTTTTTGCTACTTCTTCTGCAGCCGTAGCTGATTGTTGTGAAGTTGCTGTAAGTTCTTCTGAGGAAGATGTCATCTTCTCAGATGCATCATTCACTTGTCTTATTATTTTTCTCAAGTTCTCCTCAATAGCTTGTATTCCTCTTGCCAAATCACCGATTTCATCTTTTCTACACATAAATGCAGCAGGCACATCTGTTGAAATATTGTAGTTTGCAATTTCATTAGTATGAGCTACTGCTAATTTAAGAGGATTAACAATACTATTGCTAACAAAATAAGTAACTATTCCAGCAATTAGGACTACACTGATTGTAACCAATAGAAATATACTTCTTATCCTATTCAAATTATCCTGTATTAGAGCTTCAATATCTGACATAGAAATACCAACAAATAGAATACCTGTGACCTTGCCTTCCGAATCCTTTATAGGGTCATAGACAGTCAAATAAGACTTATTTAATATAGTAGCCTGTCCTATGTATTGTTTTCCACTAGATATACTGGAATATGCTTCACTATCTTTTCCCAATAAGGTTCCAACAGCCCTACTTCCATCTTCTTTTTTTATATTAGTAATAACTCTTACAAAATCATCATCACTTTTTGAAAATATAGTAGCAACATCACCCAAGTCATTTTTTATTGCATCTACCATCTCATAATGTTCTTCTATGGTATTTCCTTTTTCATCTACAAACTTACCATTCTTTAAACTCAAACTTCCAAAATAATCTTTAACATATTTATTAACCACATTAATATCAGCTGAAAGTTTCATGGTTAATATTTCTTGTTCAATTTCCTGCATTCCACTGGAAGCCTTAGAAAAGCCAAAAAATCCTATTGTAATACATCCTATGATAAATAGACTACAAAAAATCAATATAAGCTTATTTTTTATACTTTTCACTACTATACTCCCCCTCATATTATAAATTTATAAAAGCTTGCTTTCATTAGCAAAAGAGTTTTATTTTATTATAACTTTTTTTTCATCACAAAACTACATTTTTCACTTAAATTTTACATATATATGGTACTCTTATGTAATTGCAACTTACCTACTGGGGAAAGTTTGTAATTTTTATAAATTAAATATCCTCCTAATCAAAAATAGTTATGCCAAAGCATAACTATTTCTTGATGTCCTTCTGTTTTTATATTTAATCTTTTGCTTATTTTCTTTTACTTCTTTAACCTTTTGTATTTTTTTTATATATAACTCGTCGGTAGATAATCTTATGCATGCTACCATCATATAGATTGATTTTGGAACTATTTTGTTTTTAGTTAAATATATACATTTCTTCGCTGATTCAGCATTCTTAAAGTGACTGTGATTTTTATAATCTCCTTTCAAATTTATTACTACATATGCACGTTTACTTTTCTTTATGCAGTAATCACTATCAATTAAAATTATCAATAAACCACATCCTTTTTTCTCTTTAATACTATTATATTCCATTTAAGTTAAATATGGTCTTATTTTATGTTAAATTTGTATATATTTTTAAACCTTCCTTTGGAAAATAATAAAAACTATCAGTTAATATTTTAAAATAATTAATATATTGATTCATTATTTATCTCTCTTATCATCATGCTAACTACTTATATTTGTAATTTGTTTAAAGGAGTATAATAATAATTATATTTATTAAGCCTTCTTGATTCGATTAATATATTCTTTAATAACTCTTGGTATCTAATTTCCTCGTTTTTATCTAATTTAAATTTTACTCCATATTGAAAAATCACACTATCTTCATATTTATTTTTTCGTACAATATTACCTTTTACTTCTATAGTTTTGTTTAGTATTTTAGTAACAAATTTAAATAAAATATTTTCATCGTTAGGAAAGTCTAACTTAGATATAAATGCTAATCCTGAAGGTCCTATATCCTTAATTCTTATATTTGCATATTTAGTCTCAATTTTTTTGCCATTAATCTCTACTATGCTTAGCTTTGAATATTCTGTATTTCTAAGTTCTAAGCGAAAAAATTTACGCCTATTGAAATTTAGATTAATCAATTTTAATTTTTTATAGTTATATATATTATGCATATATTCCATATTATATCTTCATTTGATAATTTATCTGCTTTATAAATGCTACTTAACTTATATCTATACATAAAAATCCGCCTCTTACATATCATTTATTATATTATCAAATATATTATACATACATTTTTATTCAAATTTCAACATTTTATTACAAATTCCTACTTTATTAATATCTTTTGTTATATTTTTAATTTTTTTTAATATTCAGCTACATTAAAAAACTAAATTCAATAAAAAATAATTTAACTACTGATACTCTTTATGTCGGTCAAATGCTAAAATTAACTGCTAATGTAGACAGCAGTGACCCTACTATTTCTTATATAACTCATAGTGTTAAATCAGGTGATACTATGTGGTCAATTAGTATTGATTATGGAATACCCATATGTACCTCCTTTCATTTTAAAAATAAGTTAATGATAAATAACGTAGCATTCATAAAAAAATCAAAGGATATTTGAGCAATGTGCACTTAACGCCCCCTTATGTAAAAAAACAACAATGTCCATATATTAACATTGTCCATTTTTTTCTATATAATTAAGTAAAACGTTTGCATTAATTGAATATAGAGGGGGATTTACTATGAATAACCAAAAGAAAGTATCAAGAGTACTATCTAGTGCTGCTATTGCAGTGATTGTGTCATCTGTTTCAATTATACCTACATATGGCTTTGAAAACAAAAGTAATAATTTAAAACAGTTTACTAGTTTGGAAGTACAATCTAAGGATTCACTAAAGGCTTCTGTGCAAACGATTGCCGCAAATACTGACTTTAAAAAATTTGAAGAAAGAAAGGTTGTTTTGGCAGGATCACTTCAGAACTTAGTAGGCGAAACAAACTGGAATCCAGCATCAGAAAAAACTAGATTTAAATATGACGGCAATGGAATGTACAGTTTGACTTTAAAAGACATACCTGCAGGAAGTTATCAATATAAAGTGGCTATGGGATCTTGGGATCCAGAAAATTATGGTGCTGACGGTATAAAAGGTGGAGAAAATATCAAATTAGATGTTGATAAAAAACAGGACATTACATTTTGGTATAGTGATGCTACCCACATGGTAAGAGATTCTTTAAGTTATAAAAAGCTAGATATTTATCTAGCAGGAATAAGTGAAACCTCTATAAAGTTAAAAGATGAAGGTTTGGTAAATATTTATAGTGCTTCTGTTAATCTCAAAAAAGGAGATTATAAAAATATAAAAGTAAAGTTTAAAGGTAAAAGTTATACTGTAAATGCTTTTAAATTAAATACAGATAAGTTAATTAAATTTAGTTTTCATCCTGAAACAGAAACAGTATTTTGCAATGCTTCCGAAAAAGATATACAAACACAAGACATATATTATAATTCCAGAATGGAAGAATATAAAAAACCTTATGGTGCTGTAAAAGAAGGAACTGAAGTAACCTTTAATCTTCAAACTAGAAAAGATGATGTAACTACTGCAAAATTTGTAGTTATTGGACCAGAGGGTAAAGAAGTTATTAATATGACTAAAAACGGTAAATTCGATTATGATAAAAATAATAAATTTGACAAATGGACTGTTAAATATACTCCTAAAAAAATAGGTATTAATAAATATTATTTTATGCTTTCTAATGGTTCACAAGTGAAAATTTATGGAGATGACGATGGTTATTTAGGTTCTGGGAAAGCGGGCGATTTAGGTACAACTAAAGATTATACCTTTAATGTATATAAAAAAGATTTTAAAACTCCTGACTGGATGAAGAATGGAATTGTTTATCAAATTTTCCCGGATAGATTTTTCAACGGAGATAAAAGAAATGATGAGGCTCAAAAATATTCAAGAGGTCCATTAAAATATGAATTTTATAAAGACTGGTATTCTATACCTGAAAATCCAAAGTTAGAAGAAAATCCGGATTATAGCGGTACAAAAGGTGATGGTGAATATTCTGATGAAATGTACGGTGGAGATTTAAAAGGAATCGAAAAAAAATTAGATTATTTAAAGACTTTAGGAGTAAATGTTCTTTATTTGAATCCAATTGCACATTCAGTTTCCAATCATAGATATGATACAACTGATTACAGGACCATAGATCCTCTTCTTGGAGATATGAAAGACTTCGAAAGTCTTGTTAAAGAAGCAAAAAAAAGAAATATTAAAATAGTTTTAGATGGTGTATTTAATCATGTATCAGATGACTCTATTTATTTTGACAGATATGGTAAATTTGTTAAAAAAGGAAAACCTTTAGGTGCTTATCAATACTGGGCTAAAGTGTATAATCTTATGAATGAAAAAGGTTATACTCAGAAAAAAGCTGAAGAAGAAACAGTTAAATATTTTGAAAATAAAGGAATTACAGACTTGCATTATAAGGACTGGTTTGTAGTTGAAAATGAAAAAATTGATAAAGGCAAATCAACTGAACATTACAAATATGAAGGCTGGTGGGGATATGATTCTATGCCAGTTATAAAATCTATAGACGGCTCAGAATATAACCTTAAATCATGGTCAGATGAAATAATAGATGGAAAAGATGCAAATTCAAGATATTGGTTGAAAAAAGGTACCAGTGGATGGAGATTAGATGTTGCAAACGAAGTTTCAAAAGAAACTTGGAGAAACTTTAGAAAAGCAGCAAAAGAAGAAGGCGATAATGTTCTAATAGGCGAAATTTGGAATGATGCTAGTGAATATTTATTAGGAGATATGTACGATTCAGTTATGAATTACAGATTTAGAGATGCTGTTTTAGGCTTTGTTAACGGAAAAGACATTACTTCAGATGAGGTGGTAAATATCTTAGAAACAGTAAGAGAACAGTATCCAAAAGAAGCTTTTGAAGTTATGTTGAATTTAGTTGGTTCTCATGATACTCAAAGAGCAATTTCAGCTTTGGATGGCTATAAAAAAAGTGAAGCAGCTATAGCAAAGGCACCTTCAAAAGAAGCCTTTGAAAAAATGAAACTTATACCATTAATCCAAATGACATACCCTGGAGCACCATGTACTTATTATGGTGATGAAGCAGGTGCACCAGGCGCTGATGATCCAGATAATCGCCGCGGCATGATTTGGGGAAAAGGTAACAAGGAGTTAGTAGAGTGGTATGCTAAACTTGGAAATATAAGACACGCTTATAAAGTCTTAAGAACAGGAAGTATAGACTTTATTAATACAGAAGATTCAGATGTGTTATCTTATATAAGAAAAGATAGCAGTAACATCTCAGTAGTTTGTGTCAATAGAGCAAATATAGATAAAACATTAAATATTAAAGTTGATAAAGATATTAAAAATGGTACAAAATTAACTGATATTTTAACAGGTAAAGAATATATTGTTTCAAATGATAAAATAAATGTAAAAGTACCTAAATACAATGGTTTAATCCTTGTTAAAAATGTTAAATCAGTTAAAGTAAATTATAATGCATTAAAAGATGCATATGAAAAAAATTATATAGTTAAATAAACTAGAGAAGTTATGTGGATATCCACATAACTTCTCTAATTTTATACTTCTGGCTTTTTCACTATTTTCCCATTTATCATCACCATTTCAACCTTACTTCTTAAGTCAAATGGATGACCAGTAAAAGCAACTATATCTGCATCTTTTCCCTTTTCCAAACTTCCTACTCTGCCATCTATTCCAAGAATTTCAGCAGGATTAATAGTTATAGCTCTAAGTGCTTCTTCCTCCCCTAATCCTTCTCTTGCTGCAATAGCTGCACAAACTGGCAGGTATTGCAGAGGAATTACAGGATGGTCTGTCATTATAGCAACTTTAATTCCTTTATCTTTAAGTATTCCAGATGTTTCAAAAGTAAGATTTCTAAGCTCTACCTTTGATCTGTTAGATAATGTTGGCCCTATAATAATTCCCTTTTGATAACCCTCTTTTAGATAATCACCTATAAGATGTCCTTCTGTACAGTGATCAAGAGTAATATCAACATCAAATTCCTTAGCAATTCTAAGAGCTGTTAAAATATCGTCAGCTCTGTGTGCATGTGCTTTTAAAGGAATTTCCTTCCTTATAACCTTTGAAAGAGCCTCCATTTTCATATCAAATTCTGGGGCCTTGTCTCCCCCATTATTCGCCTTTTCCTGTTTTTCAACATATCTTTGTGCTTTAATCAGACTTTCCCTTAATATGGCTGCTGTTGCCATTCTTGTACTTGGACTTTTCTTTAAATTGTTATAGCATCTCTTAGGATTCTCTCCAAAAGCACACTTCATAGCGGCACACTGCTCTAATATCATATCGTCAATTCTATCACCATACGTTTTGATAACTGCAAATTGTCCTCCTATAACATTAGCGCTGCCTGGTCCTGTTGCTACAGTTGTTATTCCTCCTTCTAAGGCATCTTTAAAACATACATCCATAGGATTTATAGCATCTATGGCTCTTAAATGAGGTGTAACTGGATCAACAATCTCATTTCCATCAGCACCTTCAAATCCCATTCCATCTTCCCACATACCAAGATGACAGTGTGCATCTATCATTCCCGGCATAAGGAACTTCCCTTTCATATCAATAACTTCAACATTTTCAGAAATATCTATATTAACTCCAATATCCTTTATTTTTCCATCTTCAATTAATATCATTCCATTTTCGTAATTTTCCACGGCCATGGTATATATATTAGCATTTTTAATTAAAATCATATTTCTTCCCCCTATTCCTAAATCTATAGCATGGATTAAAATTCACTTTATTATACCATAATCCAGTTTGTTCTATAGCTTTTTCCATAAACCTAACTCCTACCACAAATTCAATTATTTTTGCATTTATCATAGATAAATTTAATCTAATGAATTTTTAAACTTACACAAAACGCAAGTGTTTTATTGTTAATTTTAAATTTTTTGTCGAATTTTATTGACAAACTGTTAATAAATCAGTAGTATTATATACATTGTAAACATTAAAGATTTTATTTTAATGATAAATTGTTAACCATCAATTAAAATGAAACGGTGAATTTTTTATATGGGGGAGGAATAATAAATGAATGGACTAAACGGTGCAGATATGTCATTCGTAGTTTTTTCTGCAGCATTAGTAATGTTAATGGTGCCTGGCTTGGCATTATTCTATGGTGGAATGGTAAAGAGTAAAAATGTGTTAAGTACCACTATGCACAGTTATGCTGCAATGATAATTGTTTCTATTCAATGGATATTTATAGGGTATACTTTAGCTTTTGGACCAGATGTAAAAGGCTTTATTGGGGGATTAGACTGGTCTTTCTTGCAAAATGTCGGAATGCAAGCTAATACAGCTTATTCAAGTACAATTCCACATTTATTATTTGTTATTTTTCAAATGATGTTTGCTATTATAACTGCTGCTGTTATATCAGGGTCTTTTGCAGAACGTATGAGATTTCCAGCATTCTTAATTTTTATTCTTTTATGGAGCACATTGGTATATGATCCTATTGCTCATTGGGTATGGGGCGGTGCTGGAAACAATATAGGCTGGTTAAAGAAATTAGGAGTTTTAGATTTTGCTGGTGGAAATGTAGTAGAAATTAACTCAGGAATTTCTGGACTGGTAGCCGCATTAATGTTAGGAAAAAGAAAGAAAACAACTCCATCACCTCATCATATTCCTATGGCAATTTTAGGAGGAGGAATACTTTGGTTCGGCTGGTTTGGTTTCAATGCAGGAAGTGCACTAGCAATGAATGGAGTTGCAATCAATGCTTTTTTAACTACTAATACTTCTGCTGCAGCAGGAGCTATTTCATGGGCTGCTTGTGAATGGATAATTCATAAAAAACCAACAGCATTAGGAACAATAAGTGGAGCAATAGCAGGACTTGTTGCTATTACACAAGGTGCAGGATATGTAAGTCCTATGTCTGCTATAATTATTGGTCTTGTAGCGGGAATCGTGAGCTTCTTTGCCATAGTTGTTATGAAATCAAAGCTTGGCTATGATGATGCTTTAGATGCCTTTGGATGTCATGGAATTTCAGGTATTTGGGGTTCTATTGCTACTGCAATATTTGCTAGTAAAGCAATAAATCCTGCTGGTGAAAATGGAGTTTTATATGGTAATTGGGGATTACTGAAGGTTCATTTAATATCAGCTGTATCTTGTGCACTTTATGCAGCCGTAGTAACATTCTTAATATTAAAGTTCATTAGCTTATTTACAAAATTAAGAACAGATGAACAAGAAGAAAGTATAGGATTAGATATTGCATTACATGGGGAAGAAGCTTATACTAATCTAAATCTATAATTTTTAAACTGTAACGGGGCTTGTCTCAAAACAAATTTCATGCAAAATATATTAAAGTTTTAATGTAAAAATCACTCAATATATTTTGCTATTCTTTTATTTTGAAACAGTTCCTTCTGCTTTAGATATTATTATATATGGATTTTGTGTTTATTATATGCTATTATATGCATAATATATTCAAATACAAAAGGGGGCATATATATGAATGAAAAAATAACTAAAATTGATATTATTACCCGTCCAAATAAGTTTGAAGAGTTAAAAGACGCACTAAAAGATATAGGAATTACAGGTATGACTGTTTCTAAGGTTTTAGGCTGCGGAACTCAAAAGGGATATACAGAATATTATCGCGGCGTACCTGTTGATATTAACTTGCTGCCTAAAGTAAAAGTAGAAATTGTAGTTTGTGAAGTTCCTATAGATTTAGTTATAGAAACTACAAAAAAGGTACTTAAAACTGGTGAAATTGGCGATGGAAAAATATTTATATATGATATATCCAATGTTATACGTGTAAGAACTGGAGAAGAAGGCAGAGATGCCTTACAAGATAGAGAATAGTAAAAACTGCTGAAAAAACCACTTTTTTCAGCAGTTTTTCACTTATACCTTAATATTACTGTGACTTATTAATTTCCAAATTACTCTTTGTATATTTGAGAAATCCATACTATAGTATTTTTCCTTTCTACAAGCTGTTTTTGTATATTTTTACCATTTAATCCACAGATTGTTAATAACTTGTGGATAAGTTTCCAACTTTGACCTAAAAATGTCGTCTATACTAAGCACACCAATAAAAAAACTTCTCAAGAACTTTAAATCTAAAAATTCTTAAGAAGTTTATCACTACTCAATCTTACTAATTGATTTTTGCTTCTTTTAACTTATAACCATGTGTAATCTATCATTTTTAATTATTTAAATTAGCAATAACTTTTTCACCCAATGAATTTATGTTTTTAACTTCTAAGTAAACTTTATACATATTTATTACTATTAATGTTTCTGTATCACTACTTGATGAATTAAAAATCTCTCTTGCTTTTTCCTCAAAATCACACTCATTAATGCTTGTCTTGAATTTCTTTGCTAGTGATTTTACCAAAACAGCATTATTATCCAGGTACTTACTTGTTTTGAATAAAAAGCTTACATCAGTAATAAAGTCATTTTGTTCACTTAACAGACTTTCAATATCATCATATTTTAATTCTTTATTATTATAATTTAGTCTTCTCCAAAAATAATTACTAGTAAGCAGCATAAGCTCTAACTTATGCTTATCTATATTATCGGCCTCTAATTCATCTAAAATTCTTTTATTTAAATCCAAATATTCTATTATGGTATTTTTAATATCATCTTTTAACTTATAAGGGAAGAAAGTAGTCATTATTATCGCTGCAACAATTGCACCTGTTAAAGTAAACAGTACTCTATATCCAGATAACATAAAAACTGCATTGCCAGGATTCATTATTGTAACACCTAATATAGCATTGAATGTTATAAATATACATCTTATATTATAACTAACTATAAACGCTGAAAAGTATGCAGATATAAGCAGTACAATTATCATCAAAACTACATTGCCATTTATGAACAAGTTTATTATATTAAATAAAACAGCTCCTATAATGGTGCCTATTACCCTATCCCTAGCTTTTTTCTTACCATGTTCAGCATATGGTAATAATACTATTGCTATTGTATATATAGCCCATTGGCCTTGGTATATATTGAAATAATTTACTACAAAAGCAGATAAAGAAATTAATATGGATGCTTTTATTGCTAAATTAAATCTTAATGAAGTCATTTTAAAATTATTTTTAAACCCATACATATTATCTTTAATCAATTCTAATAATTTAATTCTTTGATTTACATAAATAGATTTAATATCTTCCATGTCTTCTATACATTCATAGATTTCCTCTATTGAAGTTTTTAAAGTATAGTATTTGTACTTATATAAATCATCTTCTGTTTTATCTATTTCCATGTTGTTATAATACTTTTTCAAGTTATCTTTTAACTTCTCTAAACTATCTTCACCTGATATATATAAATTTATATCTTCAAGCATTTTTTTTATATTTTCCAGTATAACTATGTTACTTTCTTTTCTTTTTACAAGAGGAAGATTTGTATTGATTTTTTTTAATAAAACTATTATTACATCTTTTATGTAAATACTATCTAAGTCATTTTTGGAAATCTCCATTCTTTCATATATTTTCAGTTCTATGTTTTTCAACGTAATATTTATGAGTTTATTTTTATCATTTATTGCTTCATCATCGAAAATTGAATCTATCTCTTCTTTCATTAAATTTATAACATTTATAATTTGTTTATTTATAGTCTCATTAAAATTATACTTAGATAAAATATAATATAACGACATTATTACTATTCCCGAGAATGCAAGAGCAACTAACCTTTTAGGCATACCACTTAAGGGAACTGGAGCATATGTTAAAAATAAATAGGTTAGCATAAATCCAATGCTTTTTGATGGTTTTGCATCGTAACTAGATAAATAGTAAACAATAAAGCTTGTAAAAAATGTAGAAATTAATGCAAAAAAAGAGTTTAGACCTGCAATATATGCAAAAACTCCTATAAGGACATTGATTACAGCAAGTACTATAGTAGTAGTTGTTGTGTTAGCAGTATAATCTTCTCCAAACATAGTTGCCGCTACAAGAACTGCCCCTATTCCAACCATCAGATTCTCTGGACCAAATATATAAAATATGAAAATAGCTGCTAGTGCTATTAAAAACATTCTTATTCTCATTAAAATTACTTTGTTTTTCATACTAATTTTCATCTTAAGTCACACCCTTATGATTATTTTCATTACTTAAATCAATAAGCTTCCATTTTTACGTATTTTAACATTCTTTCTTCTATAATTGAATCAATCATTCCAATTTCCTTTAAATACTCAACATAAAATCTTACTATAGTTTCTATTAAAGCATATTTATGCGCACTTCCTATTCTAATATTAAATTTCTCAATAACATTTTTTATAATATCTTCCATTGTCATAGGACTATTTATAAAATTACATATTTGTAAGGCTCTATCCTTATAGAAATCTATATTATCAGTTATAAGCTTTGTAATGTCATCATATATGGCTTTATGCGCCACTATATATCTGCTGCATTTAAAATCATAAAGCTTTTTTTTACTTTCCAAATCCTTTTTAAGTATAAAACTGTACGGAATTTTTGCATTCTCCATAACTTCATAACTTATAAGAGCGTCTGCAACATATCCAACATCATCAGGCGTAACAATACATATATGTGCAGGACTATGTCCTGGTGTATGAAAAATTTTAAATTTAATACCAGATACATATACACTTTCTTGATTGTCTGAAATCTTAATGTCTGTTTCACAAACCATATGTCCAAAATAATCTGTTACATCAGATAAGGTCTGACTACTACTACAATAAGCCTTAAGATTAACATTAGAACTACAAACTAAAGCTTCATAAGCTGACATAGCAATAATACAATTATATTTCTCCTTCAAGTGATTAATATTTCCTATATGATCTACATGAGCATGACTGCATATTATACCAACTACTTTAAGGTTGTTTTCTTCCAGAAGTGCCTCTATTCCTTCTTTCTCTTCTTGTGCCCATCCTGAATCTAACATAATTATTTCTTGATCATTAATTTTATAAAAAGGTACGTATGTCATTCCAGTATCAATGCAAAACGTACTTCCTTTAACTTTTTGTATATACATATAATCCTCCACTTCATTAGTTCATAATTAACTTTAGTAACATCTCATCAGGTCATCTGACCTATTAGTATTATATCATAATTGATTTGTTTAATTATATAACAAAAACCTTCTTAAGAACTTTTATTCCAAAATTCTTAAGAAGGTTTTTGTTAAATTGGTAAATTCCTAACTTCCTAAGAACTTAAATTCCTAAATTCTTAATAAGTTTTATACATCTCAGGTTCCTTGTATTTTTCCTTACAATATGACCCTTAGTGATATATTTTTAATTAGTGGCTAGCAACCGCTTCTAATCCACCTTCTTTATTATGTATAGCTATTTTATCAACTAATGCTACACATTGTTCACTCATGCCAATTAAATTAGTTTTTACTCCATTTTTATGGAATTTAATTACTACCTTGTCTATTGCATCAACTGCAGATTCATCCCAAATTCTTACCTTTGAAAAATCTATATCTACTGAATCAATATTTTCTGTATAATCGAAACTATTAATAAATTTTAATGTAGATGCAAAAAATAACTGCCCCTTAACTACATACACTACTCTACTATCTTGCTTTATTTTTTCAACATTAATCTCTGATATCTTAGCCGCAAAGAATAACGCACTTAAAACAACTCCTACTATAACTCCATAAGCTAAATTATGAGTTAGCAATACTACTATAACCGTTGAAATCATTACAATTGTATCCGCTATTGGTACTTTTCTTATTCTCTTAATAGATCCCCAATTAAATGTACTAAAAGCTACAACTACCATAACTGCACCTAGTGCAACTACTGGAATTTGAGAAACAAATTTATTAAGTACAATTACAGAAGTTAACATTGATACTCCTGCAACAAGTGTTGAAAGTCGTCCTCTTCCACCATAGCTTTGGTTGATAACAGTTTGTCCAATCATACCACACCCAGCAATTCCTCCGAAGAAGCCTGCCACTACATTACCTAGTCCTTGACCTACACATTCTCTATTCTTATTACTTGGAGTACCTGTTAAATCATCAACTAACTGTGCTGTTAATAATGATTCTACTAGTCCTACTATTGAAAGAGACACTGCATAAGGTAATATTATTCTTAATGTTTCCATATTAAATGGTACATTTGGTATTAAGAATTTAGGTAAATCTGTTGTTATTCTACCCATATCTCCTAAAGTAGCTACATCAATTTTAAATATGAATACAATTATTGAAACCACTATAATCGATACTATTGGAGATGGTATTGTTTTTGTTAATTTAGGTAATAGATATATTATAGCAATTCCTATTCCCCCTAAAATCAATAAAACATAAGCCCCTTTAAAATGCGGTAATTGTGATGTAAACATCATTATTCCTAATGCATTAACAAAACCTATCATAACTGGTTTTGGTATAAACTTTAGTAATTTACCTATCTTTAAATAACCTAATATAACTTGTATAATTCCTGTAAGTATTGTTGCTGCAAGCATATATTGTATTCCATGATCTCTTACTAAGCTTGCTAAAACTAATGCCATAGCTCCTGCCGCAGCTGAAATCATTCCTGTTCTTCCCCCAAAAATAGAAATAATTACAGAAATACAGAATGAAGAATATACCCCAACCATAGGATCAACACCAGCTACTATAGAAAATCCTATAGCTTCCGGTATTAAAGCCATACATACTACTATACCAGCTAATAAATCTCCTTTTGCATTTCCTAACCACTCTTGTTTCAATTGTTTCATTTATTCACTTCCTTCTTTTGTTTTTTATATTTATTTTAATCTAAAAAATCAATATCTTTTACAAATAAAAAACTTTGAGCACTTTTTACTCAAAGCAATACTTTGATATGCTACCATATATATATTATTAAGTCAAACTATAATATTCATCAATACGTCTAATAACTTACCTATAGTATCTTTTCATTTATAAGGATTATATAAAGACACCTAAGGTGCATTCCTATTTTTTTACTTTACAAATTGTTACTATCTCTTGGTTCTTCTCCCTTAGTTAAAAAGCTTGTCACTAAGATGACTATTTGAAATTCAATCTTTTTGTGTTTTGGAATATATTTTTATTGACAAACAATAATTTTTTATTTATTATTTAATCATAAATTATAAAAAAGTGAGGTTTATACAATGAAAAAGAAATTTAGTATAAAAAAAATATTGTTAGCAATTTTAGCAGTTGTTGTATCGTTATTTGCACTAATAATTATCATAGGCCCATCTGAACCAGGAGTAATTACAAAAGAAAAACTAGCAGAATACAACAATAAATTTAGCACTATAAACATCTCTGGTTTTGAAGCCAAAAATCTAAATGGTGAAAAAATAACCTCAGATATTCTTAAAAACAATAAAATTACTATGGTAAATATTTTTACAACTTGGTGTAATCCTTGTATAGAAGAAATGCCAGATATAGCAAAACTTCACACTAATCTGCCTGAGAACTCAAACATCATAGGAATTTGTGTTGATGCTGGTGATGATGATGATACTTTAAAGCTTGCACAAAAAATTATGAAAAAATCAAATGCTAACTTTAATGTTTTAATTCCTGATGAAGTATTGAAGAAAAGATTATTGAATTTAGTTAATATGTATCCTACTACAATATACATAGATAGCAATGGCAATATCGTAGGAGATATTCATTCTAGCAGACATACTGAAGAAGACTATAGAAAAGGGATAATACAAAGACTTCAAATAGTACAAAACAAAAAATAATATAATATAGAAGCTTGTAAAGTTACTTGCCACCCCAAATCGACAAATACCTGTCATCCTTGCCACTATTTTATGATATTATATATATGGATGAATTTTAAGTTTTAGAATTTTATAACTCACCTTTAGTTTTGCATAGAAAATTAAAATTAAATTTCTAAAATTTACACATAGATAACTTTGAATTGGTGGGATGAGTTAAAATGAACATAAGCGAATTAATAAAAGAAAGAAAAACCATATTATTGTACACTTTGATTATATATATAACATCAACCCTTGCATATTTAACAATATCAATTTTATTGCAACTTAATACAAATAAAGTGAAGATAACAGAAATAGCAAAAAATGAAGAACGCTTGGTAAGTATAGAAACAAATATACTTTCAAATAAGATAGATGGCTTAATTTCAGATGTTTTATATATCTCTGATAATTTAAATTTTAATAACTTTAATGCTAATAACTTTAAAGATATTGAAGTTGAATGGAAAGCATTTTCTGATAGAAAAAAGATTTATGATCAAATACGCTATATAGACCTTGAAGGAAATGAAAAAGTAAGGATAAACTATTCAGAAAATGGTTCAATTGCTGTTAATAAAGGAAATCTCCAAAATAAGAAAGACAGATATTATTTTAAAGATACTATTGGCTTGAAAAAAAATCAGGTTTATATTTCAAAACTAGACTTAAATATAGAAAATGGTAAAATAGAGGAACCAATCAAGCCCATGCTTCGATTATCCACACCCGTTTTTGGACAAGATGGCGCTTTGAAAGGAATTGTTATTCTAAATTATTATGCAAAAAATTGGTTGCAAGATTTTCAAAATCTAGCATCAACAAGCCTAGGAAATGTATTTTTATTAGATTCTAATGGATATTGGATTTTTAACGATAAAAATAAGACCAAAGAATGGTCATTTATGTATGAAAACAAAAAAAATATAAGTTTTAAAAATGAATTTTCTAAAGAGTGGGATAGTATAAACACCAATGAACAAGGTACTATAATTACATCAAATGGTTATTATACATATGCCAATATAATTCCACATAGTAATGTAATAAGTAAAGTTAGTAATTCAATAGTGTTAGGTGAAGGTAATTGGATCGTAGTTTCATTTATACCTAAGGATAGTAAAATTGGTGAACTATTTTTTATAGATTTATGCCAAAATATTTTGTATGTGTTAAAAAGTAAAAATCCTATTTTTCTATTGTTCTTTATGATATCTCTAAGTTTTGGCATATTGATGACAATAAATAAGATATCAAGGAAAAGAATAAAATATTTTTCTGAGTATGATGCAATGACAGGAGTTTATAATAGGCGTGCAGGATTCGAACTACTAAATAAAATATACCGAAATTCCATAAAATACGGTGAAAAAATATCTGTTTGTTTTGTTGATATAAATGGACTAAAAGAAGTTAATGATAATTTGGGGCATGAAGCTGGTGATGAGCTTATTTTAAGTGTAGTTAGTGGAATAAAAAAATGTCTAAGACAATCAGACTTTATAACAAGACTTGGCGGAGATGAATTTCTAATAATTTTTATTAATGCAGATCAACATCAATCAGAAAATATTTGGAACGAAATTATTAATGAATATAAAAAAATAAATAAAACAGAAAACAGAAAATATATAGTCAGTGTAAGCCATGGGATAGAGGAATTTAAATTCAATTCTAATGAATATATCGATAACATTATAAATTCAGCTGATGAGAAAATGTACAACGAAAAAAGACTTATAAAAAAAGATTTAAGAATTATAAAAAAAATATAATAAAACTTCTTAAGAACTTAAATTTCTAAATTCTTAAGAAGTTTTTTAAATTCTAATTCATTCCTGGATAAAATTGACTTAGCCAATCATTAAAAAGAAATTCAGTATCACTTTCAAATGTTTCCCATTGGCCTATTCTAGTTTTATTTGCTATCAACGTTCTTCCTCTACCTGATTCAGCAGAAAGATATTTGCCATCCTTATTCTTTAAAGCAAATTTTCCATTTCCTAAATTAACCAATGTCCATAATTCTCTCATTCCTAAATTAGAATTACATATAGCTTTTCCAGTTGAATCATAGGATAAATATGCATTTGTCATTGGAAAATAAACACACACTTTATCTGAATTTCTCTCAACAGCACGAAGCTCTATCAAATTTGATACATGCTCGTTTGTTGCTGTAGCATTAATGTCTCCACTGGGATAATTTGCTCTTACAAACTGTCTACCATTTACTTTCATTGAAGTTTGAACAAAAGATTCATCTGTTATTACTGGAGTTACACGGAAAGTTTCAAATTTACTCAAATGTTCCTTACACTCTGATTGTTTAAAGCGTCTAGTTCCAGAATCTGTAACTGCATCAATTAAACCATCAATAATTCCAACACTTGGTGCATCATGTCTCGTATATACCCAAACTACCTCCATTTGTTTTAAAGGATTATTAGCACCAATAATCCACTCTTCATCAGTAATCATATTAAAATATCCATTTTCTTTTGTATAACCAGATGCTAAAGTTTTAGCATTTATTTTAAATGGTTTTTTATCATTATAATTTCCTAACTTTACATATTGACCACCATTAGAATAAAAATACTTTCCATCCATTTCGATATATAGTCTATCATCGCTATGAATTTCTGTTTCATAATTTGGATAATCTATTAAATGAAATTTAATTGGTATTCCTTTATTTACACCATTTGATTTAATGAACTTACCACTACTTACAAATGCATTTTGTTCATTTGCAGCATAAGCCAAATAATACATAGTATTAGTTTTCAAAGGTCTCCCTAATGAATCATACATCAAGTTTGGATCTGTTGCTGCTTTAACACTAGTGAAACAAAACATATTAGCCATAAGACTAAATAAAAATACAACAATTGATATAATAGATACTTTTTTCATACCTTCCACCCCTTTAAATAATTTGATACTTTCAAAAATTTTAATATAATCTCTGCCCCCTTTTTGAAATTTTTCAACCAAACAACATCACATCACAAATAATTCAGATAATTCTTTCGAATAGTGACTTATTTAAATTAAATAAGTTAACTTTATTGTAATGTGATGTATTATTTGAATATTTAATAAATTTATACCATATTTTTCACAATTTTTCAACATATTTTTCCTTATTTTTATACATATTGTTCCTCTTTTTTCGACATTTTCCCCATTTTTAATTAATATACCATTATGAAATATACTCCCAATAATAAAAAACTTCTTAAGAACTTTAAGTCTAAAAATTCTTAAAAAGTTTTTTTCTATTTTTAATAAAGGATATTTTATATATAGAACTCCATAGTAAAACTTGAATGAACTCATACAAATATTAAGCCACTAGTTATTTTTAGCTTACTTTAAATTTCTCAATCTCTTTTTTAAGAGTTTCAATTAAAATCTTTGTGCTTTCAGTATACGTACATATTTCTTCTAGTCCTGCCAGTTGTTCTTCAGATGATGATGTTATTTGTTCTGTATTTGCTACTGCTTGTTGAGTTGTTGCTGACATATTACAAATAGAATCTAATATTTCATCTTTGTTATTTTTGACTTCCATTGTGTATTCCTTTAGCTTGTTAATTTTATCAACAAAATTTTCCAGCAATTTAGAAGTACTGTTAAATATTTCATTTGTGTTGATAATTGTTTTATTTTGTTCTTTTATTATTTCACTGAATTCATTCATCGTAAATGTTGCTTCATTAGATTTTCCTTGTATATTATCAAGTAAAACTTTTATATCATTTGTTGCTTTAGATGTTTCTTCTGATAATTTTCTTATTTCCTCCGCAACAACAGCAAAGCCTTTTCCTGCATTTCCAGCTCTAGCTGCTTCAATACTTGCATTTAAAGCTAATAAATTAGTTTGTGTAGCTATACTATTAATTAATCCTATAATCTCTCCTGCACTATTGGCATATTCATTAGTATCTTGTATCACACTTGCTATTTCTAAAGTTTTTTCATTACTTTCTTGGGTTCTAACATCTAGTAATTTCATAATTTCTATTCCATCTTTAGTTAATTGGCTTGTGTCAGAAGAAATATTAACCACATCAAAAACTAGCTCATTAGAATCATTAATTTTATCTCCCAAACTATTCGCTTTTTCTGATATACTTTCAATACTCTTAGATTCATCCACTATACTGCTTGAAATTTCATCTATATTTTTTGATACTTCGCACACAGTTTTATTTGATTGCTCAGCCATATGTGCTACCCCTTCAAAAGCTTCGTCTACTTCCTTAAAGGATGTATTTATCTTAATTAAAATATTTTTTATATTGCACTGCATCTTGCTAATAGATTCTCCTAAAACTTTAAACTCATCATTTCTTTTTATAATTTCTTCAGGTATTTCTTCCGTAAAATTACCTGTTGATAAACATTTTAAATGATCAGCAACTTTCATTAACGGCTTAGTTACTTTATTTAAAACAATATATATAAGTGTTAAAAGGAATACTAATAAAATTATCGTAATAATTACAGTATATTTTTTCACTGTGTTTGTTTCTTTTTTAATTTTAGATACTGGAGTATCTACAATAAGAGACCATGGTGTCTTAACATTTCCAACAAAAACAGGTGCATAAATTCTATATGCCTCTTCATTCAAATATTCAGAATACACAAATTCCTCTTTTTTTTCCCCTTGTTGAATTATGCTCATAATACGTTCTTTTTCTTTACTATTATCCTTAAACACTGGTTTTCCTAACAACTCCGTATTAGGATTTGTAATATAAGTCCCATTATAAGCAACTAACCTAACACTTATATCTGGATTATCTTTTGTAAGCTCCATAATATAGTTTTGAAATGATTCCAATGCTATGTCTGCTCCTATTAATCCACAAAATTTACCTTTATGCACTATAGGTGATAATACACTTGTAAATAAAATCTTTTTTCCAGCTACAGTATCAAAATAAGGATTAAACAGTATCGGTTGCTTGTCTCTTCTCATAATATCCATATGTTTCCCTGGTACAAAATCTGGTTCAATTGGTTCATCAATAATTTTTTCTGCATTTCTTACAAAAAAAGTTACATATCTTCCATCATTCATTTCACCTTTTTTTCTAGCAAATTTAGCATCATTTTCATCAATACCGTTATTATCAGCAGTTACATATATACTATTTACATCTTTATTTCCTTTTAAAGCAGCTATCTGTACATCATCTAATTGAGTTCTATCTACATTACCATAATCCATAATTCCATCTATTGCTGATGCTAATGTAGCTGTAGTTTGTAATGTACTTTCCATTCTTTGTTTAATAAACGTAACATATTTATAAGCTAAGTTTGATGCTTCCGCGTAAGCCTTATCTTCAGTTATTTTACTTATTTCATCACTTATAAAAACGCTTACACTAATAGAAAATATGAGTATTACAATGGATACTACCATCATTACTTTAAATGAAAAACTTTTAAACTTAATTTTCATTTTATCTTCCTCCTTCAAAATAAAAAGAAGTCAGCACAAAAAAACTCATTTTTTTTATACTGACTTCTTCAAAGCTTAATTTTTAAAATTTTCTTTGAAGTCTTATCAGACCGTTATATTTAATTTTCATCATAAATTAAACGGTTTCTCTAATAGCTTTTTATTTCTATCAAGAGCATTCTATCCGTCACACCTATATTATACCTTTAAATTACTATATTGTCAAATAATTATTATAATTGACATTTTTTATATAATTATAATATTTGGTGGTAAAACATATCGAATTATAAATATCTAATTTTTATCCTCGCTTAATCTTACAACTCATTTTAACTTCTTTTATTCTTCCATAAATTTCTTTCTAACAACAACATTACAATGGTATAAGTTTAAAACTCCTAGCGGCAAAACAACGTGCAATTTATGTAAATTCATAGTATAATATACTAAACATACCATTTAAGTATTTTATTTGATTTTATTTTAAAAATCATTAAATATCCTCCAATAGTTTATATTAAAATATAATAGAAGGAGTTGTTTTCATGAAAAATTTTAAAAATCTAAAAGTCTCAAAGTTACTCGTAAGTTTAGGTATCAGTTTATGTATGACTTCGCAAACACTCAGTGTTTTGGCGGCACCAACTACAATTGATACAACAAGTGAACCCCCTATTGAAAGTAGGAATATTAATAGTATTGATTATGGTATAGGTAATTTAAACTATAATCGACATGAAATCTTAGCAACAAATGGTGATATGATAGAAAACTTTGTTCCAAAGCAAGGTACAAACTCAGGAGATAAATTTATAGTTGTTGAACATGAAAAAAAATCACTTACTACGTCTCCTGTAGACATTTCTATTATTGATTCTATTACCGACCGCACATATCCAGGTGCATTACAACTGGCAAACGATGCTTTTGTTGAAAATCATCCTGATATATTGATGTGCAAAAGGAAACCTTTAAATATTAGTATTGATTTACCAGGAATGAGAAATGAAAATACCATTACAGTGGACAACCCCACATATAGTAATATATCAGGTGCAATAGATTCCTTAGTATCTGATTGGAACTCAAAATATTCATCAACACATACATTACCAACAAGAACGCAATATTCAGAGTCTATGGTTTATAGCAAATCTCAAATAGCAGCGGCACTTAATGTGAATGCTAAAATGCTAGATGGTTCACTAGGCATAGACTTTAATGCCATAAAAAATGGTGAGAAAAAAGTTATGATTGCAGCATATAAGCAAATTTTTTATACAGTAAGTGCTGAACTTCCAAATAACCCATCAGACCTCTTTGATGAAAGTGTTACTTTTGAAGAGTTATCTCGTAAAGGGATTAATGATGAAAACCCACCGCTTATGGTATCTAATGTATCATACGGTAGAACAATTTATGTAAAGTTAGAAACCAATTCTAATAGTGCAGATGTACAAGCTGCCTTTAAAGCTCTATTAAAAAATGCAGATGCAAGTGCTAGTGCTAAATACAAACATATTTTTGACGAAAGTTCATTTACAGCTGTTGTACTAGGAGGCGACTCAAAAGAACATAATAAAGTAATCACAAAAGATTTTGATGAAATTCGTAATATAATTAAAGAAAATTCAGAGTTTAGCAGTAAAAATCCTGGTTACCCTATTTCATATACAAGTGTTTTCTTAAAAGATAATTCAATTGCTTCTGTAAAAAACAGAACAGAATATATTGAAACAAAATCTACAGAATATTCTAAAGGCAAGATAGTAATTGATCATACTGGTGCTTATGTAGCTCAATTTGAAATATCATGGGATGAGTTTTCATATGATAAAAATGGAAAAGAAATACTAACACATAAAACATGGAATGGAAGTTGGAAAGATAAGACAGCTCACTACTCTACAACAATACCACTTCCACCTAATGCAAAAAATATAAGAATCTATGCAAAAGAATGTACAGGGCTTGCTTGGGAATGGTGGAGAGATGTTATAAATGAATATAATGTTCCTTTAGCAGGTGAAATAAAGGTATCTATTGGAGGAACTACTCTATATCCATCAGGTAGTATTACCTGTAAATAAACTCTCATTTAAATAGCTGTAGACTGTAGACACACTAGTCTACAGTCTTTTTATGTGCGCCTAGGCGGACATAAATAAAAACACCAGCTTATTATAGTCACAATATTTCCTTTATCTACTTTATATTCTAAATTGTTAGAGATTTTAAATATTATATTTAAAACCTCTTCGTTATTATTTAGCATGTTTTACCTTACTGTTCAGTATAGGTATTATAGTAGCTATTATTAAACCTAATAATATTATAAATGCCATTCCATTAGAAGCAGCAAATCCACTTGGTTGAATTCCTTTTATAACACCTGATACTTGAAGTATTATCCCTACAAGTCCCAATATAGAACCACCAGCAACAAGGCCAGAAGATAAGCTTATACCATTAGAAATTTTAGCTTCTTTTTCTTTTTCAGATTTAGAAGTTTTTTCTATAAATTCACGAACTAATGCACCTATTAATATTATAGAAGTTGTAGATATTGGTAAATAGAACCCTATAGCAATTGTCATTACCGGAAGATTTAATAAGAATAAAACAACTCCCATAACAGTCCCAACAATTATCATAACCCAAGGTAATTTACCTGACATTATACCAGCAGTTAATGTTGCGATTAAATTAGCTTGTGGTAATGCAAATGGAACATTATCACCAGTCATTGCAAGCTTATTAGAAAGTAATAATATAGTAGCAACAACTACTACAACACCCACTGTACCAGCTATTGTAAAATATTTTTGCATTTCACTTTTATTACCACCTATTATGAAAGTAACCTTTTGTGATTGAGCGTAACCGCCAGCTACAGATATAGCAGTAACTATAAATGTACCAAATAAAAGTAATGATTTGTTACTGTCAGGATTTTTCCATCCCATTACAACAAATAATAATGTTACTATAACTATAGAAGCTATAGTCATACCAGATACAGGAAGGTTTGAAGTTCCTATAGTACCAGTTAAGCGACCAGAAACTATAACAAATAATAGTGATAAAAATAATGACAAAATAGAAGCAGTTATTGCCATAACTATATTGCCCCCAGATGCCACGAAACCTGCTATAAAACCTATTACTATACCAGCAAATAATATCATATTTCCAGTAGATGAATCACCCACGTCATTTGAAGATTTAGCATTAAGAGTTTCTTTTATAGAAGATATTATAGTAGGTATAAGCTTTATAGCACCTATTAAACCACCAGAAAGCATCATACCAGCTCCGATATATTTTACATAACTACCAGCTATATGTTTAACTTGCATGGCATTTATAGCAACATTCGGATTATTCCATACAGTTGCACCATCTTTTCCAAGCGTAACAAAATAACCTATTAAAGGCGTAATAGCAAAGTTAGATAATATAGAACCAGCGAACATAGTTAAAGAAACATCTATACCAACTATAAATCCTATACCTAATAATAGAGGATTAACTTCAACTTCAAATTTCCACTTATAGAAAGATTCATTTACATAGCTTATAACATTATTAGCTACATTTAAAAACGAACTAGTTATAACTGTTATAATACCGCCTATTCCGAATCCAATTCCCATGTACTTCATTGAATCTCCAGCACCTTCTGAAGCAACAAGTGTTTCAGATATGGCCATTGACTCAGGGTAGATTAATTTACCATGTTCTTCAACAATTAAGTAATTATGAACAAGAGAGGCTATTCCTATACCAAATAAAACCCCACCTACACCAACAACAAGCCCTTCTACGAAAGTAATTTTAGAACCTACTAAAAGAATTGCTGGTAAAACAAATATTATACCACTAGCAACAGACTCTCCACCACTTGCCATACCTTGTACTAAGTTTTTACCAAGTATACCTTTTGACTTAGCAAATGCAGCTATAAATGCTGAACCTATTATAGATCCAGGTATACCAGCAGCAACCGTAAGTCCTGATTTCATACCTGAATAGGCAGTAGATGCTGCGAATAACACAGCTAAAATAATACCAATTATTAATACAGCAACGTTTCCACCAGATTTGGAACCACTGGAAATGTAAGGATCATAGTCTTTACCTGCTACGCCACCATATGCATCTTTAGATAACTTTTTATCCATAATATTTCCTCCCTTTTTTATGTCATAATTCTAATAATAACACAAAATTCAAAAAAACTACATTTTTTTTATTTTTTTAAAATGGAAGGAATAACAGGGGTGATTATATATGATATAATAAGAGTAATGTATTGGAGGTGTTTTTATGAAGGTCATTGATACATTCAGCTCCAAATCAGCTTGCTCCTTGCAAAGACTACAACAAAGTCAGCTATGCTTTGTTTGGAGCCTAAGCTGTTAAATTAGCTGAAATGCGTACATGTTTTAGGCTCTATAACACATAGCTTTTTAGTATTCTTTGCTTTAATACTATAATTAGAGTGGAGGAGTAAGGAAATGAAATATATAAAAGCACTAGATGTGTTACCAGAGGAAATTGTTAAAATAATACAAGAATATGTAGACGGTGATTATCTTTATGTACCCAGAAAAAATAAAAATCATAAAGCCTGGGGAGAAAAGAGTGGTATAAAAAACAGCCTTAAGGTAAGAAATAATGAGATTTATAAAAAATACATTGATGGTGCTACTATTAGTGAACTAACTCAAGAGTATTACCTGTCAGAAAAAAGTATAAGAAGAATAATACGTAAAGAAAAACTTCTATGCTCATAATCATTACAGAATTATTTATTAGATTGAATCCTTATTTTAAACCATGTTATGATTTCATTGTAGCAATCCAATGAGAGTTATCATTTCTAATTTAAGACAAGATTCAGAAGTAAAATGATTATGAATATATAGTATGTTTTAAATCAGGATGATTATTGTTACTTTCAGTTGGAGTAATAATAATCATCTTTTTGTTAGTGGCTAATTGTAAAATAAATCTGTAAGCAAGGTCATATAATATATAAAAACAACATATTTAGAAAAGAGGTGCTAGATTTTATGAATGCTTTTATAAAAAAACATGAGTATAATTATATAAAAAAACATGAGTATAATTATATAAAAAAATGTTTAAAGGATTTAAATAATACTTTCAGAAATTGTGTAGATATTAATATTATTGAAGCAACTAAAGCATATCTATACGAGAAAATATTACGTCTTTTTACAAATTTATCTGAGGAAGAAAAAGAACTTCTTGATATTAGTAAAATAAATGACCCCTTGCAAATTGATAATTATTTATCTGCATTAAATGAATATGTATATGGAATGCCAGAGATTACAAATGCACAAATTAGTAAATTGTTTAAAAAGGAAAAGAAACTTAAATTACCGACTCCAAATGCACAGGATTCAAAGAATGTATATTTAGGTTGGATTGATGAATCTATTAGAAAATTATTTGTAGTTTATAATATGAATGATAAACTCATAGGTATGGCATGTAGAATTCAAAATTATAATTCCAACAGTACTCATATATGTGCACTTTGCAATCATGTAGGTCAGCAAAATGAAGTAGCCTTTGTTTCACCTATCTGTAAAACAGGTAATACTAAGGACGGCTATAGATCAATAGGCTTTGATATATGCTTAGATAGCGCGAAGTGTAATGAGCGAATTGTATCTGTGGAAAAGCTTGAGAAAATTTTAAAGGATGTTAACAATATAAAGTAAAGAGAGTGTAAGTATATTTGCTTTTACACAAATCTACTTACACTCTCAATTAACTCTAATTTTACTTATTTTTCAAACCTCTTAAACCTTTTATGACTTGTTCTGAACACTTACCCATTTCTTCTAAAGCTCTTTCAGCTCTATCAATATTATTTTCACTATAGGCAACTGCAGCTTCTTTTGCTAATTCATGCAATTTTATATGGTCTTCTTCAAGAGCTATAAAATTTCTATCATTTTTATAATGTTTACTATCTTCACCATAATACCATCTACCTAAACGACACTCCTTATGAGTTCCAATCCTGTTAATATCAATTGTGTCATACCCTAAAATCATATTATATACACGCCACTTCCATATTAAATGATCTGCAATACAAATTTCTAATAATTCTTTATCTTCAAAACATAATCCATTGTCAATAATGCTTAACCTTAAATCATTCACAATTTTACTAACATCAAAAATAGCTCTTCCAGTCCTGTCACATTCATTTAGTAAATTATCTGTACGCCCACTTAAATTAGTAATTTCTCTTGTAATTTCTGATGTAGTAGCTGTTTGTTCTTCAACATTTGCAGAAATTTGCATTATGCTATCATTTACACTTCTTATTCTACCAATTATTATATCCATAGAATTAAGGGCATTATCTACCAACCCCTTACCTGAACCAAGTTTTGATGAAGTTTCATTTGCTCTTGCTACAGATTCTTCTATATCATTTTTAAGTTCATTAATATTTTGCTGTATATCATCAACTGATTCTTTTGTATGTTCAGCCAATTTTCTTACCTCATCTGCCACTACTGCAAAACCTTTTCCTGCATCACCTGCTCTGGCCGCTTCAATTGCTGCATTTAAAGCAAGTAGATTTGTTTGGTCAGCTATACCTTTAACAATATCTACTATTTCATTAATTTTATCAGCTTTTTCCATTAACTTTTGTATTTGATTATTTATTGAATCTATATCTTCAAAAGACTGATTAACGAAAGAAAATGCATTATTGATATTTTCTCCACCCTCTGCAGCTACTTCTTGAGTATGATTTGTTACATCTGATACATTTTGAACAAAATTAGCCACATCATCTATTGAAGTAGACATCTCTTCACTACTTACAGCAATATTATGAAAGGTATTTGTTTGATTTCTTACATCATTTATCATATCTTTAATAAATTCCATTTCAGTTATGAATTGTAACAAATCATTTATCTTCATTACAGATTTTCTCTTTTCTTCACATAATGAATCCAGCATCTTATTCCATAAATCTGCTATTTCTTTGCATTCAATATCTTCTTCATTAACATAAATAGCTTGTCCATTGATTACACTTGTTATTACCTCTATTAATTTTTCCTTACAAATATACTGTTTATCGGTTTGTTTTTTATCCTCATTTTTATTACCTTTAACTTTTTTCCATAACATAGCTGTTCCTCCTCATAAAGTTTAATTTAGTAAGCTTAATAATAAATTATTTACTTATATAAAATGAACACTATACCCAAAACCTTCAATACATTAGTAATACATTGAGAATTTCCCCTGAAATTTTTACATTCATCGTTTATTTCACTGTAATATTTACAATTCAATATTATATTTTAAAATTTTATTGTATAGTGTTTTTTCACTTATTAATTTGTTAATAATTTAAACTTAAAATGCAGATATTATAGTTTTTCTAACAAATATTCTAAGTAATTTATCGTTATATTCAAAGATGTTTTTAACTCATGACTTATATTTGCTATAGATTTATTTTTGATCTATTAAAATGAGGATGAAATAGGTAAAACAAATAACTTTTTATGTAAAAAACCATGACTACATTTTAACTTGTAATCATGGCTAATAAAGAACAGTAAATCATTTTTCCACATTACCTTTGATAAATTCCATAAATTTCTTGTGAATTCTTCTCTTTATTAATCGATATAGAGAGTATTAAAATGGAAGGAAGTGATTTATATTGAAAGGCTTTAAAAAGTTTTTGCCAATTCTTATCTTAATTCTTACATTCATTTTTAGCAGCAGTTCTATTTATGCTAAACCTAAAAAATTCCGTTACCCTCCTACAGCACCAAATTTTTTAACTTATTCTGGAGTAACTGCAAGTGAAGTAACATTAAATTGGCAAGCAGTTTCAAGGGCAACAGATTACAAAGTATATAGGGCTACCCCTAGCGATTCAAATTATATCTTAATAGCTACAGTTTCAACCAATAGTTATAAAAATACACTATTAACACCCAACACCAAATATTGGTACTTTGTTAGAGCTTATAATTCTTATGGTACCTCCTCAGACTCTATACATATAAACATTACAACAGCGGAAAACACAATAACTTCGCAAAAATCAATTTTAGGATTTACAACTTATTATTACTCAGGAGATACTTCCTCTTATAACTCCATGACAACTAATGCTTCAACCTTAGATGAAATTGCTACAAATACCTATACCACTGATGGTTATGGAAATATTTCTGGACTAATTCCAACTAACCAAATAACTTATGCCAATAGCAATAAAATAAAAACCCTTGCCATGATAACAAATAATTTTGATGGTAATATAGCCAAAACTCTGCTAGAAAATTCTGAAAATAGACAAACATTAATAAATAACACTTTAACTGCTATGAAAGCTAATGGTTATAAAGGTGTTAATATTGACCTGGAAAGTGTCTATTACTATGATAGAATTTACCTAACAACTTTTATGAGTGAACTTTATAGTACCCTTCACTCCCAAGGCTTTTATGTAACCATGGCTGTTCCTGCAAAAACTAGCGATAGTCCTACGGCTTCTTGGAGTGGTGCTTACGACTATGCTGCATTATCAAATTACTGTGATCAAATTGTGCTAATGACCTATGACGAACACTATCCTGGTGGAACTGCTGGTCCTATTGCTTCCATTGGTTGGGTAGAAAATATTATAAAATACGCCCTTACAGTTATACCAAAGGATAAAATTATTCTTGGCACTGCTGCCTATGGTTATGACTGGTCTATAAATGGAAGTAAAGCCTATGGAATTTTAGGCATTTACAATTTAGCTTCAACCTATGGAGCTACTATAAAATGGGACTCTGTATCACAATGTCCATATTTCAGTTATTTAGATTCTACAGGTATAAACCATACAGTATGGTTTGAAAATGCTCAAAGTTTAAACTATAAACTTGACCTGGTAAATTCATATGATTTATGTGGCATAGGTATATGGAGACTTGGACTCGAAAATGCTGATTATTGGACAAGCATAAAAACAAAATTTAATAGGTAGAATTCTATTTTCTGTTACTAACTATGCAAATATAACTAAACCTTCTTAAGAACTTTAATTCCAAAATTCTTAAGAAGGTCTATTGTAGATCTAAATCAATTAATAATACCCGCTTACCTTCGCTAGCTAATTTCGCTCCAATATTTGCAGTTAAAGTAGTTTTGCCTATCCTCGCTTGCTACTTATAATAATTCTCAACATAGACATACGTCAAAGACGACATGGGGGTTACAAAAATAACCTTATCAAATGCAAGTAAACGCTAATCCCAGGTTTTTACCATAATTAATTCCACTGATGCAATAATCCGGTTTCCTTTCAACAATTTCAAGCAAGGCATGAAGTCCAGGTGACTCTATACCGTCATCATTAGTAATTAATACGAAGGGTTTTCTATTGCTTAACACCTGTTTTTTTAACATTTATATTTCCCCGCCTTTATCTTTCATGTTTACTTCTACATTATCTTCAGTCAATTCCCCTTTTTTTGCACCAGTAAAGAAATCGTATTTTTCAGGTTTTCCCATAATGACAAATAACGAAACTATGCTAAGTACACCTAAAAACAGAGCAGGAAATCCACCTAAGTATGAAAGCATCTTAATGCCATCGATCCCTAGTGTTGTGGTGAAAATCAAAGATACTGCACCGACAATGATGCCCCAAGTAATTTTTATAAGAAGTGGTGCTTCTTTGCTACCATCACTTATACCTGTTGTACATATGCTAGCCATAGCATTGGTAGTGGAATCTGTTGCTGTGATAAATGATATAATGACAGCAATCAAATAGATTCCTATAATCACACCTGATAACGGAAATTCTCTAAGCACAGCATATGCCGCTGCTCCTGATCCTTGCTCATTCATAATCGCCAATACATCCACTCTACCTGTCATTTGAAAGTTAATCGTTGTTCCGGATAAAATAGTCATCCAAATCGCACTGAAAATACTCGGAATCACAAAATTCATCGTAACAACTTCTTTAATCTTATAGCCATATGCAATTCTTGCAAGGAACACAGCTGATACCGGGGCCCACGCCATCCAGTTTGCCCAATAAAACATAGTCCAATCTGCTGCCCATGTATCTCCCGCAGCAGCACCTGTAAACAACGCTTTTGAGAACAGATTGTCTAAAAAGCCCCCAAAGGCCTCCGTTCCCAAACTAAAATTGTAGACTGATGGTCCAAGTACCAACAATATAGCAATAATGACATAATAAAGATAAACATTAATATCCGAAAGGATCCGAATCCCTTTCATCAAACCTGTTCCTGATGATATAATGAAGGCTATTGTTGCAAAAATAGTAATGATAACCCATAAAGATTTAGTATTGATAATTCCAAATAAAGCATTCAGTCCTCCACCCATATTCATAACTCCCGTTCCAAAAGAAGCTCCTATTCCTGTTGCAACTGTAAACAAAACGACTGCATCAATAAAGCCATTAATCTTGTCCTGCTTACTTGATGAAATCAAAGGTGCAATCTGTGACCCCACACTAAATGAACGTTTCATATTGTAGTAGGCGAAAGCAAACATGATAGTGGGTACCGCATATATGGCATAAGGAACAAACGTCCAATGGAGATACATGGTTTCCATGGCAAATTTGGCAGCCTCATGTGACATTGGTTCTATACCAAGGGACTCCGGAGGATACGCCAAATGCCAAATAGGTTCAGCTGTTCCCCAAAACATTATCCCTGCTGCTATAGTTGTGCATAAAGTGATGGCAAACCATGACGTTTTTTTAAGAAGTGGTTTTGCATCCTCGCCTCCTAATCTAACTTCTCCTAATGGGGAAAAATACACAAACAACATCACGATGACCGACATGATACCTGCAATGCTAAAAATCCACCCCAAATCAATAACCATAAAATTCTTAGCCATAGTCGTTATATTCAAAAAGGCATCATAGTTTACAAAGTTCAAAACAATTGTCAACACCAACAATATAAATGCCGGAAAAAACACAAAGGGTCTAAGCGCCTGTAATACAGTTCTTTTTGTTGATGTAATCTTTAAATTATCCAAATTAAAACCTCCCAATAATTAGCAAAATAATTTTCTCAATTCTTAACCCCCATAGTCTTAACATTGTTTCATTATTTCATACCAAATTCTAATTATGTACAAATAGATGACTAGCACTGGGCCAATCATCTTTTTAATAGTATTACTAAGATTATTCTTGTTATTAAACTGTTTATTTTACTGAGCGTCATTTACATCATTTATTTTTGCCGTATTATCTGAGGCTTTCTTCAAGAACACTAATGAAACAAATGATATACCCAACAGTACAAGTATATAAATAAACACCATTTTATAACCGCTCATACCAGGATTATTATCAAGAATTCGACCAACAATCTTGAAATTGAACATATCAGATGTAAACGCAATGGTTGAAATCAATCCCATTGCCGCCCCCAATAATCTCTTAGGTGTTCCTACTTCCCCAACAGGAGCAAAATACAGTCCACGAAGAACAAAAGTCATAAGTCCAATCAATCCAATAACAATACTGATAAGCATCACAAATGCTGCTGACACCGGAAGTACCAAAGTAATACCAATAAGGATTGTAAGGATAACAACACTTATTTTCATCGAAGGAATCGATGATCCTGTCTTGGTAGTTAAAAATGTTCCTACAATACCCGAAATAGGTCTAAATAAATGATTCTTAAAAGTTGCAACTAACGCTGCTGTTCCTGCCGATACACCAAACACTTCTGTCATAAATGGTGTAAAATAACTTGAAGTCGTATAAACTGTATAAATCGAGAAAATACAAACAGCAAGCATCCATGTAATAGGCATTTTTGCAACCTCAATCATATCTTTAATAACATTCATGCCATTTTCTCTTTCCTCTAAAGGAATCTTATTATGAGGAACGAAGACAACTGCTGCAACACCTGTCAAAATACATAAGCTTGAATATAAGTATAATACCAAGACAAACTTTTCAGGACTTCCACCCATATTTGCAATCATAGCTGTTGCGGTAAGAGCAGCAATAGAAGTGATTATACCTCTGCCTCCTTCAGTCAAGGCAAAAATCTTACCTTGCTCACTCTTGTCTCCAAGCATACTTGTTGCTTTCAAAAGCGTGGCCCAAAAAGTAAATATTGAAGTTATTCCCCAAAAAGCAAACAATACTTTTGCTCCGCCAAAACTTGGCCATGTTGAAAGGTAAAACCCTCCAAGACCTGTACCAATCAATGAAAATCCCAGTAAATATTTGTGGGACATTCTGTCTGCCAACCATCCTCCTGGCAGATAAAAGATAAATGCTAAAGTACCATAAAAACTCATAAGCTCCCCAAATTGTTCATGTGTCAGATTTAAGCCTTCTCTTAGCGGATCATAAAACGTATACCTCATGTAAGGAAGTTCAAAAATAATACCTGCAGCTGTGGCTAAAATTGCAATTATAATCCACTTTCTTGTTCTTTCTTTCATTTTCATTTCTCCTTATATAATATATTTAGGTTAATAAAGTCAACATATAACCCTTTATTATCTAAAAAGATTATGTATTAAAGTATATACTATTTTTATTATATAAATTTAACTAAGTATTTTACCTTCTAACACATAACCTTTTTATTGAAGAATATCAACTACAGGAGGCCCTTATTAGTTTGAAATATATTAAGAATTTAATTTCTTGGCTACTTATTATTAAAAATCGCATGAGATTTTTTCATCAATTCATCAGTACAAGTAGCAATATGCTTATAAACATTTTCATTAATTTCTTTATAAAGGGCTACATTTTCAGGAATCGGCATAAACGTATCACGGCGACGAACCATATGATCAATAGCTTCTTTTCTATCCTTATAAATACCTAATGCCAATGCTGCGCATATGGCAGCCCCCATACTCGCTGAACCGTTTACAACATTTCTGTGAGCTGGTACTCCAAATACATCTGCAAAAATTTGCATAAACAGTTCACCATTGGAACCACCACCACTTACAATTATATTTGTCAGCTTAACACCTCGCTCATCACACATAGCCTGTGCATGATTTTTCATAGTCATGGCAATTCCTTCAAGAACTGATCGGAACATATGAGGTCCTTTATGTGTACCGTTAAAGCCAATCATGATACCACGTTCATGAAGTTGATTCGGTCTTGCCAGCCAGTTAAGCACCGTATACAGTCCATCACAGCCTACCGGTACATCTGCACCAAGAACATTCAAGTATCCTTCAGGTGACATGTCATGTTCAGCTGCTTCATTGACAATATCACTGCCAAGCAAATCTTTAATCCAAGTTACTGTAGCCATTCCTCTTCTAATACCACTGCTTTCGTACAGGAATTCACCTTTTGTTGCTCCAGGATTACTCCAATAATTCACAGTATTCGGGTCATTTTTCTCTCCTACCATCATGGAAGTGATATAGGTTCCTAAAGACACCAAAACTGTACCGTCATTTACCAATCCTGCACCTAAACCTTCAACAGCTTTGTCATTGGCAGTAGATATTACAGGTACACCTTGTGGAATTCCTGTAGCTTCACTGGCAAATGCATTGACCGTTCCCAAAACCGCAGCCGGATCTATAAGATCAAAAAGCATTTCCCTAGGTGTTGTATAGGAATCAAAAGTTTTCTCATCCTCAAACCACTCTAACGTCATAGGATCAATAGGCCAAGGACCAACGTAGTTTGATCTTGTGTCCTTGGTTTCTCCAGTCATCCTATGAGCAAGATAACCCGTTGTTGTCGTAACATATTTAACATTATCATCTTCATGTTCATAAGGTCTTGATAGTCTAAGGTCCATCCAACTTTGAACAGGTGAAGCCAGATTACCGTCTTCTTTAATCAATGCACGACAGCATCTGATTGAACCTAAACCGACACCAATAATATCTTTCTTGTCACCATGAAATTTCTTAAACATTTCATTACAGGCAAACTTCAAGCTATCCCATAAATCATCATCCGGATGTTCTGCTCTGCCATTTTCTGAAAGTTCGATTTCTCGTAGTTTGACTGTATGGGAACAAATCTCATTCCCCTGTATATCGAAGATAGCAACTTTTGTGCTCTGTGTGCCACCATCTATGGCAATTAAATATTTATTTTCCATAATATTCTCCTTATCTCCACCATATTTCATGATTAATTATCTCATTAAATATCCACCATCAACTGTTAATACTGTTCCGTTAACATAATCTGATGCCGCGCTTGACAAGAACACTAAAGCTCCCATAAGATCCGCTGTAAATCCCCATCTGTTAGCTGGAATATGAGCTAATATTTCTGCATTACGCTTTTCATTCTGTCTTGTTTTCTCAGTCAATTTTGTTGCAAAATACCCCGGTGCAATAGCATTAACTTGAATATTGAATTGAGCAAGCTCATCACACATTGCTTTTGTAAGACCAACAATACCGTGTTTAGTAGATGCATATGCCGGTGACCATTGTCCACCAAGGAATGCATATAGTGAAGCGATGTTAATGATTTTTCCACTTTTTTGCTTAATCATGTATTTACATGATTCATGGATCATTTCAAAAGCAGCCGTCAAATTGACTGCAATCATTTTGTCCCATTCTTTTCTGGTATATTGAGTGACATCTTCAACATTAATGCTTATACCTGCACAGTTAACAAGGATATCAACACTACCCCAGGCATCAACGCAATCGTTTACAACTCGCTTACATTCACCATCAGCAGTAATATCTGCTTCCAGATACCTATACTCCACGCCACATTCTTCTACCAACCTTTGTGTCTCGCCACCATCATCCATAACGCTGCAAACCAAAATATTTGCTCCACCTTTTGCAAGTGCTACAGAAAAAGCCTGTCCTAAACCACCGTTACCTCCAGTGACAATAGCATTTTTACCTTTTAAAGAAAAGAAATCTAAATTAAAATCTGTTACTTTCATACCTTACCTCCTAAATATTATAATTATTTGTTTGCTTTTATTTTTTCTACCAGTTTATCAATAAATTCAAAGGCATCACCTTCCACCACTAAATCTGAAAGGGAACATATAGGGGCACTTTTATTGGTGTTTATCGAAATAATGTGGTCAACATTCTTTAATCCTTCTATATGTTGTATTGCTCCATTAATACCAAGTGCTATGTACAGTTTCGGATTGACGGTTTTACCCGATTGTCCTACCTGTATCTCCCTTGGCGCAATGCCTTTATCAATTATTTTCCTACTGGCAGATACCTGTCCGTTGAGTTCTTTGGCCAACAATTCAAGCTTCTTAAAATTCTTGCTGGTACCTCCTCCACCTGAAACAAGCACTTTACTATCTCTAATATCGTAACTTTGAATCTTTTTCCTGGTTTCTAATAATTTTAAACTACTGTTTCGTCGTTTTACTGGATGGAATGCAATCACCTGTGTATCTTTTAAACTCTTATTATTGTAAGTGAACACATTCTGCCTCACACTCATCATATAAGGCCCATCACCATTTTTAACAATTCCTGCCATAATTTTTCCACTAAAAGCAGGCCTGACCATTTCAACCACCCTATTATGATTGTGAATAGCTGTCACATCTGCTACCAACCCAACCTTTAGCCTCATAGCAAGTCTTGGTGCTAACATGCGTCCAAACTGTGTAGCAGGTATCAGAATACAATCAAATTCATACTGTCCATGAAGTTCTTCCATGATATCCGTAATAATCATTGGATCTTTTTCAGATATTTCATTTTCAGAAACCTGAATGAGCTTATCAAATGCACCTTCTGCTTTCCGACAATAATGATTCACACAAATACCATATGTTTCATTTCCTTCTTCTCCATAGATTTGTCTTACAACCTCAAGCAAGTCAATAGAATTTTTATGATTTTCTTCATCCAAATAAATCAAGCTTTTCTTCATATCACACAAATCCTTTTTCTTTTAAGAAGGAATATACTCGTTCAATCCCTTCTTCATCATTACTTACAACAACTTTATCTCTTTTTTCATACTCTTTGACAAAAGTTCTGTTCACTTTTGTCAAAGAGCCTTTCAAACCGACTTTATTTGGTTCAAAGTTCAGCTTACTATTTGAAATCATATTTATCTTATATTTAACATCTTTATTTAAGTCTTCATATTTAATATATGGTAATTTATATTTGCTTTCTCTTTGCAAGCTTAATACCGCAGGTAGAGTCACTTCATATATAGCAACAGAGGCTTCGCTATCTACCGTAAACACTGCTTTCTTTTTGGTCAACAAACTCTCATCTACATGGATGACATTTGACATTTGACACAGATTAAGAAGTTCCCCAATTTGGGAAGGTACATGGGATGTATCACCATCTATTGCGTGAGTCCCTGTTAATATCAAGTCAAAATCTACTGTCTTTAAATATCTGGAAATCACTCTACTGGTTGCATAGCTGTCACCTCCTGAAAAAACAGTGTCCGAAATAAACGTGGCCTTATCGACACCAATCCTTAATAGCTCCTCCACCAGTGGCAGAACAGACTGAGGCGCCATAGTCACTATCTCAACTGTTGTATCTGGATGATTTTTCTTCACTTTCAATGCAAAAGCCACTGCACAGGCATCATCCGGATTAACAATCATTCTGACATTCTCTCTCACAACTGTATTAGACTCAAAATCATATTCAAAGTTATTAACATCAGGTACAAATTTTACCATACATATTATTTTCATTATTTTATATATTTCATCCCTTCTTCTTGTGGGAATATAGTTCCAAAGTTCATAATACCATTAGGATCGAAAGCCTCTTTAAGCTTTTCTAACATGTAGTAAGCTGAACCATGTTCTTCCTTAGTCCATTCGTTTCTGAACTTACCAATACCATGGTGATGACACATGGAACCACCTAGTTTCAATGTTTCTTCAACAATAATTCTCTGTAGAGGATGATGATAGATTCTCATTTCATCTTCCGGTTCACAATGGATTTCATAGTTATATACGAAGTACATATTTGTACCATTAATATAACTGTGTGATGAATGTCCACCTAACATAGTCAAGTCATGGGCACGAGGGTATTCGCTTCTTACTCTCTTCATAACATTATTATAAATCTTTGGAATAGTTTCCCAGTTAGCTGAAATCTCTGTAGTGAAGCCTGCATGTGAATCATTTTCAATCATGCCTTCAAATTCGTCGTCGATATCTTGCTGTGACCAATTCAAACTCTCAAACCACTCCTGAATTAATTGGCTGTCCACCTGCTTGATGATACCATCTTTGAATTTTTCAACGGCTTCTTCAATAGCTTGTCCTGTAGCTTCTACAATATTTTTAGGACCTTCTGCCATAAATAGCAATACACATTTATTTTCATGGAAATGATAGAAATGTTGAGCAGCATCTTCTTCTGAATAAGTTCTTGCAACAGATGGTCTGTATCCGTTAGTTATAACTTCACGAAGAACGCTAATTCCTGTTTCAACATCCTTTATCAAATAACCGTAAAATTTATTGTTCTGAGGATAAAATTTGAATATTTTCACAGTAACTTCTGTAATGTAGCAAAGAGTCCCTTCATTACCAATAGCAATGTGACGAATATCTGGTCCGCCTGATCGTCTTGAAACATTTTTAATCCTAGAAATATGTCCGTCCGGGAATACACACTCAAGACCAACAACCATATCTTCAATGCCACCATATAGCGTTGAGAATTGTCCTATACTTCTAGTCGCCAACAATCCCCCATATTTTGCAACAGGCTTTGATTGTGGAGAATGACCTGCTGTATAACCGATTTTTCTCAGTTCATCTTCCAAATCCTGAAGTGCAACTCCTGCCTGAACAGTTGCCTGCATATTATATGGATCAATTTTGATGATTTTATCAAGATGAAGAGCATCAATAACAATTGTAGTTTCCTTCCAGTTTTCCAACCCACCTTCTGTTGCTGTCTTTCCACCTCTTGGAATAACATTGATAGCATTTTCATTACAGAACTTCAAAAGTTCACTGACTTCTTCCGTTGATTTTGGATAAACAATTGCTAAAGGCATTGGTACATCCAATACTTTTCTTGCCTTTGCATATTTTTTATATCTGTCTGCCGAAGCATCATACAAATCATCATGATTCATATTCACCTGCTCCTCTGACAGCATTTCCACTAATGACTGAATAATTTGATCTTTACTCATCTTTTTACCTCCTAAACACTTATATGTTAATTAATTACTAATTTTGAACTAGATTTCTTATGCATCACTTTTTGTATGTTTGTCCATATATTGATTATATATCCAAATTATGTATGAGTCAACATTTTTTTGGAAATTTTTTCTCTTTACGCTTCTTTTTATTGTGTTATTACGAAAATTTTCCATTTGAAGAATTTTCTCAAATTTCATTTATTTTCATCTTTATAATTCTTTATTTTTATATATATACCTATTGTTAACGTTTTTTACAATTTTCATGTTCCTTTACAAAAATTAGTGCAGGTGCTATAATCAAGTGAAGAAATACACCAAAATAACCATTGGAGAATGCTCATTATGATTAGTATTGATATAAGAAATTTGAATTCGCTAGAAAAACAAATATACGATATATTAATGGAATATTCCAAAAATAATCCAAAATTCAGAATCAACCAAGCTGCTCATCTGTGCAATTGCTCGGTTTCAAAAATATCAAAATTTGTTAAGAAATTGGGGTTTTCAAACTTTAAGCAGTATCTTGATTTTTTATATGGTAAAGAAATGCCCCATACTGATCACTCAGATGAACTGACTCGAATCAAGAATTTTATTGATGATTTTGATAGCACTTTGACCAATGATTTTTTAGAATTGATCAAAACCCATGAAAAAATTGTATTGTTTGGATATGGTCCTTCATTACTCTGTGCCCAATACTTCGAATATCGTTTACGCACGTGTTTAAACAAAATAGTCATGGCTGTATCCGATGAACTCTCAGTTACTTCAATGATTGATGAAAACACCTTACTTGTTTTTATCACAGTTTCAGGAACCTTTCGCTCCTTCGAAAAGTTGTACCATGATGCAAAAATCAAGAACTGTGATGTAGCCATGGTTATGGAGGAATACAACACAGCTCTGTTTGATCAATGTGACAAGATTTTTTGGCTGTCAAAAATTCATCAACCCAGTTATCTAAAAGCTTACGAAAAATCCAGAACCCTTTTCTTTATTTTTCTTGAAGAAGTTGTTCTGAAAATTCAATCTGAAAATCGTACCTTAGCTGAAACCAAAGATCACTTGAATACAGCTGATTCATAACTCCAGATTTTTTGGGACAGTAAATCATTTGTGAGAACACCCACCTATCGAGATATAGGTGTCAAAATCAGAGCAGCGGTATTTTGGACTTATAAATTTATTATTCAAAAGTAAATGTATATGTTATTAAGAGAGGAGTAAATGCCTCTCTTTTTTTGTTTATCTTTCCCTTATTCTCTTTTACTAATTTATATGTAAATAAACATTAAACCTATATTTTTCTAACTTTATCCTGATTTTCTATAGTAAATTGATATTTTTTCCTTCATATGTTAATCTATCATAGAGGTGTTTAGGATGAAAAAAACAATAGAAGTTGTTGGTGCAATAATTGAGAATGATAATAATGAGATATTGTGTGCTCTTCGTTCCCCTAAAATGAGTCTTCCTAACATGTGGGAATTTCCTGGTGGAAAAGTTGAAGAAAATGAAAATCTTGCCCAAGCTATAGTAAGAGAAATTCAAGAAGAATTGAAATGTTCCATTGAATGTAAAGAAATATTTAATGATAATACACATGATTATGAAAAATTTATTGTAAACCTAATAACAATTAAATGTAAAATTAAAGATGGGACTCCTACTGCTAATGAATATTCTAAGCTTATATGGCTTAAAAGAGAAAACCTTGAATCATTAAAATGGGCACCAGCAGATATTCCTACAGTGGAGCAGCTAGTAAAGGAAAAAGTGGCTGTCTCAACAAGAATATAACTTCTATGTTGAGACAGCCTTATTTTTTTGTAAAAAAATAATATTGATAATTAAATTTTACACCCCTGGTAGTGTACTTTATTTATTTGTCATTTTACTTTAGTTCCTTTAAATTTTTGCCCAAATTGATATAATTCTATACCAGTAATATTCCCCTTTGAATCAGTATTAAATACTATTTCTGCATCAACAACTTTAAAGAAAACCTTGTTATTAGCTTCAGGGAAAACTTCAAATTTGGGCTGACCACTAGCTTGATAGTAAAGGTGATTTCCTTCCCTTATTATATTAAAATCTACAATCTTATCAATAGAATATTTACCTACATAGTTATTTAATATTTTACTGTCAACTTTAATTTCTTTCTTTTTCTTTGGAAGCTTATATTCACTACCAAAGTATATATCAGCTAAAACATTTGTAAGTGAATCTATATCATAATATCCTGCATTTGTTAGTATGATTATAGTTAAGTCTTTATCTGTATATCTTTTTATGTTACTTGTAAAACCTAATACATTACCTCCATGAAAAACTTCATGACCATATTTACCTTCATTTATCATCCAACCATAACCATAATACGCTGAATTATATATAGGCATTTTTACACATTTTGAAAATATTTTTTCCATGTTTTTTTTATTTACTAATTTTTCTGTATTTAATGCTCTACTCCATTTATATATGTCTTCTGTAGTAGAATATAATGCACCAGCACCATGGACACCATTAAGTATTAGTTCATCATCAACAGGGGAAACCTCTAAATATCCGCTATAACCTTGAGAACTATACATTTTTTCGTTTCCTTTGTAAGCAATACCTGTATCATTCATATTAAGAGGTTTAAAAATATTAGTTTTTAAATAATCTTCATAACTCATGTTACTTACTTTTTCAATTATATATCCAAGTAGAAGATATCCTGAATTACAATATTCAAATTTAGTTCCAGGCTTAAAATTCAGTGGTTTATCTTTAAATAAATTAATTACATTATTAATATTTGTTAAATCTTCGGGTTTCTTTTTCAAAAATTCAGGTAATTGATTAAATATTACAAGACCAGATGTATGAGTAAGCAGATTATATATTGTTATGTCATCTCCATTAGGAAAATCAGGTATATATTTAGAAAGCTTGTCCTGCTCATTAATCATACCTTTTTCAACTAACTGCATTATTGCCATTGCTGTAAATTGCTTTGTCATTGAACCAATGGGGAAAGTTGTTTGTGCTGTATTCTTAATATTTTGCTCAAAGTTTGCCATATTATATCCTTTGTCTAACAATATAGTATCACCTTTACTAACAAGAACACTTCCATGAAAGTTATCTGATTTTTGAAGAAGACTTAAGTATTTATCTAGTTCTTCTGAAATGTTTCTATCCTTTGTAGAAGAATTATCTTTATTAATTTTTACTGTAACATTTCTATTCTTTAAATCTATATCTGCGTTTTGGTCAAATTCTTTTACTATGGGTGCAAGCTGAATCATAAGTTTTGAATTTGAATCCATATAAGCTTTTACACCCTTTACAACCTTACCATTAACATTTATAACAACAGAATTTTCTTGTGTTTGAGTACTTGTTTTTGTAATATGAAAATCATTTGCTGATAATGTAGCAGTTACATTAGAACAGGTAAGAAAAATTGACATTAATATACTAGAAAAAACTCTTTTAATCATGGTCTACTTCCTCTCTTATTTGATGATTTACAGGCTTAAAAATTTTATCGTTAAATGTATAACTTCTTTAATTCTTAATAGTTATCTTAATTGGACAACTTAAGATAATTTATTATATTCCAAAAGAATATATCTTTCATTTTCTTTTTCTATTAGAGCTTTATACCTACCAATTTTATGAGCTGAATCTTTATCATTTTTGCTCCATTTACTATAAGGCTTATAATTATAAAAATCAAATATATTCCCTACATATACATCTACATAAGCTGTCATAGTTTTATCTCCATTATCAATAAGCTTTGTAACTTGAGAAAATGGATATGTTTCTCCATCAGCAGCTGGCATATAAAAGTATCCATTAGAATATTTAATTCCTATACTCTCTGGTATTTTATGTTTACTTATATCCAATTTGAAATATTTTTCTATACTCTCAAATACATATTCCTTAGATATTAATGCATTACTATCTTTATATTTAACTCTTTTAGGATTATTAATATAATTATGATAAAATCCAAATTGTATTAATTCACTATCTGAGATTTTCCCTTTTTGAAATGGTTTTAAATATACTTCAGAAAAATTACTGAAAAATATATTAATTTTTTTATGTTCTTCATCTGTAAGACTAATAATTTTTTCTTTGCTTTGGGTACTATTATCCTTTTTATTTTCCTGATTAGATACCACTTCAGGTTTAATTCCTTTATTCCCTTCTTCTATTTTTACATTCTCATCATTGTTAGAGTTTGTCTTCTTTAACGCTTGAATCTGTGCATTATTCTTTAATTCACTATTTTGTTTGTTAGAATTTGATGTGTTTTGTTTTGAACTGCTGCACCCAATAGATGATATACTTATTAGCAAACAAAATATTAAAATACACATTCTATTATTCATTTTTTTCACAGTTTCATCTCCTTTATATCTTTAATATCTATGGTAGTTTCTTTTGTATAGTTATTAAGATCATCTAAAAATAGTTCTCTTAGCTGCATTTCATCACCCAGTTTCTGTATTAATTATATAAATATTGTGTATGTTTACATTTTTATTATAGCATTTTATGAAGGATTGATATATAAAAACTCAGCAGAATTAACTTATCCTGCTGAGTTTTGGTCATTTATGAGTTGTTCACATCTCCCGGGTGATTGACTGAGGTTGCTATTTAATTTTTCCCCATTGGTACTAAATAATATTTCATTTAATAACTACTTTATAAATACTCTAAAAAACAAAATCTTTAGTTTTTTCTGCGGCCCTTTTTTGCAAAAGGTATTCGCATTCGAATCCGTCTATTCCGTCTTTGCAATAAGGCTCGCCGTATTCCGGGCACTCCTCAACGTCCATATTTTCAAACTCGCACCAGAATAAATTCATACACATTTTTACCCCTCCTCTATATTAGCAATAATTTGCTCTATAATATCTTTCGTCATTTATATTGTAAGTTTTATTTTGATTTTCCCTTCCTTATAAGTGGTAAAAATATTAATTTCAGCTTATCTAAATCACTTAATTCAAAATTTTGCTCTATTTTTTCTTTTATCTTTAAATATATTTTATCACCATTGTACTTCTTCATAAATATATTTTCTACAGCCAATATCTATTTTATTTTCTGCCTTGCTGATATCTGATGAATAAATTACTGCTGTTCTTATTTTTTTATTAGATTTCTTATATAATCTTGCATCATACAATAAAAACCTCTTTAAATTTTCATATCCTTTAGTAGTCTAAAATTCTAGATGCAAATATGTATTAACCTAAAGAAAATATTTCATGCGAACTTTCGTTCATTTTTATTGGCAAATAACACTTCTTAAGAAGTGTTATTATTAAATATATAAATTCTTTATTTGTTAAAAAACAGAAAGCTTTTAATGTTTTGGAAAATATTTCATGTTATAATAGACTTACCTTAAATACATTAGCAAAATAGAATTAGATACATTATGTCTCTACTATTTTTAATGACAAAATAACAACTTTTAAAGAAAGGATTTTGTATATAATGAAAGCAAAATTTTTAAAGAAAGAAATTATTCTTGTTATTTTATCCTTATTATTTTCAAATATATTAGTTGGTTGCTCTATTAATACACCTCCAACTGATTCTGACAATAAAAAGAACTCTTCAATATCACAGAACGAAAAAAAAGAAATATCAAAATCTGGATTCAAGCCATTGGAAGGTAAAACTTTCGTTAATAATGGAATACCAGGGGTGATTATTAAAAATTAAATTTCACACAATCTTCTGCAAATCTGCTTTCCACTTTAATTTTACTGTTCCCACTTTACCATTTCTGTTTTTTGCTATTATGGTTTCTATAGTATCTTTTTCCTCACTTTCAACATTATAATAGGCATCCCGATACAGAAACATAACAACATCGGCATCCTGCTCCAGACTTCCTGATTCTCTTAAGTCTGAAAGCATCGGTCTGTGATTTAAACGTGCCTCTGGTGCTCTTGAAAGTTGTGACAGTGCTATTACTGTAACCTTAAGCTCCTTTGCCATAAGCTTAAGTGTCCTTGAAATCTTAGCTATATCTATGGTTCTGTTTTGTGTTTTTCCCTCACTGTCAATAAGCTGCTGATAATCAATTATAACCACATCAAGACCTTTCTGTATTTTCAACTTTTTACATTCTCTCTTAATACCATTTATAGTGAAGATTTTATCGTATAAACTAAGCTTTGAAGCAGTGATTACACTTGCAGCTTTCATTATCCTTACCCACTGATCCTCATTTAGCTTTGATTCCTTCACAAAACTGTATGGGATTTCTGAGTAATTTGAAAGAGCTCTTTTTAAAATTTGCTCTTTTCCCATTTCCAAATTAAGAAATGCAGCACTGGCACCGCTTTTAAAAACTGCATTGAGGGCTAAATTAAGAGCCATAGTTGTTTTTCCCATAGATGGTCTTGCAGCTAAAATAATAAACTCTTCCGAACATAACCCTCCAAGAGCTTTATCTAAAATATTATATCCAGTCTTAATACCGCTTATTTCTCCACCTTTTATGTATCTTTCCTCCATACTTTTTATAACATCTATCATAGCCTCAGTAATATCTCCATCATCACAGCTGGATACATTTTTCATATTCAGAAAACTATTTTCAAAATAATCCACAATTTCCTGACTTTTTTTATCCTCATTTTCAATATCCTTTTGTGCTTTCTTTATAACTTTTAACAGTTGTCGATTTGCAGATTTTTCTTTTATAATTTCAGCGTAATACTTTATATTTCCAGAAGAAAGAGCACTACCTAAAAGCTGACTTAAATAAGTCAGTCCTCCAACTTCCTTAAGAGAATCACCTAATTTTTCTGCTAAAGCTACCACATCAATTTTTTTCCCCTGCTCATAAAGCTTAACCATTGCATGAAAAATAAGCTTATGCCCATCCAGATAAAAATCACTACTACTTATTATATCTATAATCTCTAATAATCCATTATTATCAAGAAGAATTTCCCCTAGTATACTTGCTTCTGCTTCTTTGTTGCATATTTTGTTTATATTCATAATGCCTTCCCCCTATTCAACATACATATAGGCTTCAGCATTAGCCATAGATTCATTTTTATCTTTTTTATTTTTACTGTTCCAATCACGCTGATAAGCCTTTACAGCATCCGCTGAATAAAGTCCGAGATTATACCAATTGTTTAATATTGAATTTATATAGCTCAAGGTTCTTGCATTATGGTTTACCGCTTCTTTAATGGCTAAAATTATGGCATCGCACTGAACATCCCCTTCCCAGTTCTTTAGCTTCTCATATTCAATGGGAGTAATAGGATGAATATTATTATTAAAGGTCTTTACTACTTCTTTAAAGTCAACATTTTCTATACTTTTTTCTAAATTTTTGTTTTCCTCTGAGATTTTATTTTCTTCAGTTTCTCTGTTATAACCTGTTTCCATCTCTATAATTCTTTTTGGAAGTTCAAAAATGCCGCACTGTGTTGTTTTAGAATTGGTCATAAGATATGCATAAAAAAAATTTTCCTCTGGAGTTAAATCTAGAACAAAATCATCCTGCAAAAATTTTACCTGTAACTGTCTATATAAAGCCATGCAAATCTCCTCCTTAAAATCGTACTTAAAGAGTAAATATGCACTTATGTAAAAAAACTACCCATGCTCTTTAATTTTTTTTATTTTTAACTATATCTCTAACATTTCCAGCAGCAAAGTGTCATTTACTGTAAACTCTTCTTCTTTTTATTCTTCTTTTCTCTTCTTATTATTCCAATAGGTGTTTATAAGCCCCTTGGAAGGTGCTGTATATAAAATACCATCTCAAAAATAAAAAATTTCCACAAAATTAAAACTTCCTAAATTCTTAGGAAGTTCACATCATTATTTATAATGTATTTCACCATACAAATTTTATGTCCAGTAATATTGTTTTACTATGAAATTAATTCACTTAAATTCCGACTTTTTTCGGATTTTTCTAGAGGGTAGTTGCGAGGGAAGGTTTGCCTATCTTCGCTTGCTACTTCATAGTTTTCATAATTTATTATTAGTTATAGTAAATTCTTTACCTTTTACTTTTAATATTAATCCCGCTATTTCTATAACAATATCTTTTTTATGTTTGTTAGTAGTTATTATATTTATTAAATATGTTAACTTGCACTGTAACTGGAGTATGTATAATATGTATAGCCTTCATCTGTTAAGAATATGTAACTCCTCCCTTTAAAATAAGTGATCTGATCATAAGGGAGTTTCTTCTTTCTAAAAATTAATGTTGTCTTGAATTAATATACACATCAATATCTTCCACAATATAGCCTTGTCCTGTTGAATGAAGAACATCATAAAAAGATTTGATATAGTCAAACACCTTGTTGTCATTAAAAACTTTAAGTGCAGCCTTACCGGTCAGATGATGTGCTTGCTTATAGCTTTCAAGACAAAATACTGTAAAATCAATAATTCTATCCATTAGTTATCACCTCACACCTGCGGAAAGCTTATATTCCCGCTATTTCTTTCTTCCAAAAACAGTTCAAACAGTTTTTCTGTGCTGTAGTGCCAAATTTTCATTTCCTCTTGCTCAAGTATTTCATACAAATGTGAAGAATAAAGTTCTATAACAGCCTCTTTATCAGATAGGTTTAGTTCTAATGCAATTTTCTCTACAAGAACAGAACATATGATGGGAAATACCGCATCGAATTTACTTTTATCCATTGCTTTTTCCTCCCAAATCTTCATAATGGTTAAATACACAAGACCCCAATGCTTTCTCTGTATGAAATAATATCTGATTAAAAATTTTCATCAGCAGATGTAAATTCTATGATACTAAGTTCTTTTTTTGCTTTTTCTATATCAAAGTTATATATTGACAAAAACTTTTTACCCGTATTATTTCTTAAACTCACTTTTTCCGCCCAGCGAACCGCTTGCTCTTTATTGCTTGTAGTATAAAAACCTATGCCAAAATCAAGCAAACGATTACTCGGTAAAATTCCAGGTTTTTCCACAACAACATCACTGCCGTGATAGATATTCACTATAACCCCTCCAATGTTTTTGAGATTATTTTATGCTCTTTCACAAGTGCAGATAGCATATTCTCATAATGCTGACGTCTTCTTATTTATTCTTCTATTTGTTCTATCTTTTTTTATACTTATATTTTCTTTAGACAAACTTTTAAGTTCTTTATCGTAAAACCTAATCATTTCTGCATTTCTTTTCTGTTCTTCCCGAATACACTTTTAATTAACATAATTCTCACCACTATTATTATACCCTACAAATTAACTGTATTCAATGAACTTGTAGGGTAAGCTTACTACAGCATTTCATATATTCATAAGTGGTAAAAATATTAAATTCAGCTTATCTAAATCACTTAATTGGAAATTTTGATCTATTTTTTCTTTTATCTTTAAATATATTTTATCCCCATTGTACTTCTTCATAAATATATTTTCTACATAATATTTTATACAGCCAATATCTATTTTATCTTCTACCTTACTGATATCTGATGAATAGATTACTGCTGTCTTTATTTTTTTATTAGTAGTATTAACCTAAAGAAAATATTTATGGGAACTTTCTCTAGAAAATTAAAACTTCCTAAATTCTTAGGAAGTTCACATCATTATTTATAATGTATTTCACCATACAAATTTTATGTCCAGTAATATTGTTTTACTATGAAATTAATTCACTTAAATTCCGACTTTTTTCGGGTTTTTCTAGGGGTAGTTACGAGGGAAGATTTGCCTATCCTCGCTTGCTAATAATTTTCCTTTATTAAATTAATCCATAACACTTTCTTCAAATTTCCTCCATATTTCTTCTTGTTTCTTTTTCTTCCTTTTAAATTGAATATATTTAGGATTAAAAACAATAACGTTCCCTTCTTTTTTTAGTTCGCTCTCCATTATTTCCATTTCCTTCTCTATATCAAGTCTTTTATCCATTTGCTCCTGCATATATTTATTAATATTATTCTTAGTTAACCATTCTTTACATTTGTCATCTATTTCAGTATACTTTAATACATGATCTGCATTATCAAGTCTTTCAGTAAACTCTCTGTATGTTTCATATTGTTCATCTGTAAAGTTATTTATATATTGAAACTCTTTAGTTCCTATCTTAACTGTAACTCTATTCCTTAATTCCTCTTCTTCATTTCTATCCTTTACTTCCTCTTCCTCATTAAATATATCATCTTCTTCTAGCTCTAAAAACACCCTAATACGTTCTAGTATATCTAACTTATCTTTATCCATTTGTACACTTCCTTTTCTTCAATTTAGTTTATTCAATCTCCTTTTTTTCTATATTAATACCTTCTTAATAATATTAAATATTACTTCATCTAGCTTTAAATTCTTTTACATCTATAACCTGATCCCAATGTAATTCCCAAAACACAGCTTGAATTGATTTTAAATTTTTAGGATGATTTACATATTCCTCATACCAATCAAGATCAAAAATTCTCTCCCAACTTTTTTCAGCTCTATTTCTAAAATAATCTAATATCTTTGACTTCTTACTAAAATCCTGCAAATCCAGAATAGTTAAGTTATGTTTTTCCATCTCTTCATCAAATAAATCATCATCTTTTTCATTTAAAGATATGTACCAATAATTCAATACAAAATGGTACAACTCAAAATCTGATAACAACACTTTTTTTTCATCAATTTCAAATTCAATTCTTACTCCTTTTTCACCTGATGATAAATGTCCACTATATCTTAAATCTGGCTTTGTCTTTTTCTCATCCTGCCACTGATACCATGCCCAAACAGGATAAGCATTTGGTTCTGGAATAGGTTCATTAATTCTAACTTTCATCTGCTCTATCATCCATTTATATGCAGGTAAAAAGTCTTCCCAAACATATTTTTCATTACCTCTTAAAATTTTTGTTTTCTTAAATTGTTCATAAGCATCAATCTTTTGAATTGTCCATAATCTCATGTATTTTTCTCCCTTATACATAAATAGAACTTCTTTATTTTAATAATAATTACATTATACAACATTTTATTACAATTTTTCTCTAAATAATTTTATTGGCAATAAAAAAGTACCAGTCACTTTTCATGACAAGTACTATTGTTTTACTATGAAATTAATTTACTTAAATTCCGACTTTTCTCGGGTTTTTCCAGGGGTAGTTGCGAGAGAAAGTTTGCCTATCCTCGCTTACTATTTCTATTTTTAACAAAAGGAGGTCTTTTTTATCATTCTCATCGCTAAAGCTCTTCAGAACTCACCTGTATAGCAGGTGGTATTCTATATACAATAAAAAAGATGCCTATTACAGACTTCTTTCTTGAAATATTTATTTACTATAACTCTTTTGATTTAGAAATAGCTATTATTCATATCTTAATGTTCATTTATTTTGGCATATTTACACTTATCTCTAAAAGAACAATACATACAATTTTCTCTCTTATTGTTAGCAAGTGGTAAAATATCACTTATAATAATATTATCTATACTTCTATTCACTGCACAATTATTTTGTTTAGCTATACTTTTATAAAACTCTGTATTATTTTTTTCGAATTTACTCTTTATCCCATCTCCATTCTCATCAGGATAATACGGTATTAAATCTTCAATTTCCCACGTTTCCTTATTTTTCATATTTTTTCTTGAAATATTTCTAAACTTATCCCTTAACAGCTTAGACAACTGAGGTAAGTCTCGTAATACCTTGTTTATTTTTTCAACACTATTATCTCTAATACAATAAGCCATTAAATTTGGTATGAAATGTTCAAGACAAAATTTATCAGTATACACTTCTCTCCCATCTGATAATTCATAATAAAAATATCTTATTGGACAATACATAAAATATTCTTTTTTCTTATGATTACTTTTTTTATTAAATTTGTATTTATCAATATTAATTGGAGTTAAATTATTATTAGTAAGATCTACATCACCCTTTTTAGACACTAGTTCACTACTTTCTACAAGTAATTTTTCATATAAATGTGTATTATCCGTATCAATATTCGCTAATCTAGTAAAAATCTTTTTTCCTGGGTATTTTAATATCATCCAAAATACATATCTCCCTATTGCCCCTTGATGTTGTAACAAAATAAGCTGCCTAAAAATAAGTTCTTTCGATATACCTGTTTTTATTTTCATTATTTCAGAGAGTTTTTCCTTATTCAATAACCAGCATTCACTAAGTTTTGCTAGTGGAAAATTATCTCTATCAAAATCACATATAAGTACTTCACCATTCTCATCATTAATAATTCCCTCAATAGAATCTAATGTGCAAATTTCAATATTATCCAAATTTTTTTCATCCACACTATTTATGTAAAAAGTAATAGCTTCCAATAAATATTCATTGTTTATCCTAATATTAACTGAGCGATTTTTTAATATTTCTTCTATCTTTTTCAACAATTGTACTGCAATCTCATTATCATCTTCAACATTAACATTATTTATCATAATAGTCTGAAGGTTTTGTAGATGTATTTCCATATCAATACCATACTCATCTTTATCGAAAAAAATAATTTCAGTAATGTTCTTTAACTGCTCTAAAAAAGCTTGAATTTCTTTAATTCTCTTTTTATCCACTGTAAAAGGGCCGTAGTATTCAAGAATCGCTTTATACTTGCAGTTTGAGATATTCTCACGTAGTAATTTAATACGTTCTATCCATTGTTTAAGTGTTTCACAATCAATAAAGTAATGTGCTATATTCTTTAAATCTTCTAAATACTCTTTAGAACTTCCACCTGTATTCAACCTCAAGATACCTGTTTCAAATATTTTGCATAAGCTATCATAACTCATAATAATATCTTTAACATTCTTATTCCATGTAGTATATATCTCCCTTAAAAATATTCCTATAGGATAATATTTAATTGAAAGCTTACCTGGTAACTTACTATTGCCTCCAAATATCGATAGTCTATCAATAATATTATGCCTATTGGTAGCATATATTTTGCTATCAAAATCTAGTATCTTTTTATTATAGGTGTTTAAATCCTCATAAATTCTAAGTTCAATTTTTTCTTTGTTTATCGTATGTTTACTAAATCCATTATCCATCAGATTTGCAAACACATCACTTATATCATTTTTCATACTATTATTATTCTCAATAGTGATTTCTTTATTTTTAAATGTTTCATTTATCATTTCATTTACTCTATCATAGTTCATATTACATAATAGCAAATAATCTATATCAACTTCTCCATCTTTCAGAAGCTGCAATATGAATTCTTGCATTGGAGTTATATAGTAAAATCCCTGTAGTAATATTTTTTTCTTTTTTAAAGTAATTTCTTTACCTACTATTTTATTTACAGCATTACCAAAGTCCGTTTTAAAGCTATCTATATTATTAGTATAATTAAAAACTCTAATATCATAGTCAACAAAATTTTTCTCATAATATACTTCTTCCATTAATTTAACAAAGAATTCTTCTTCATCTGTTTTAAGTTCACCTCTATATTCATCTGGAGTTATAAGAAGCTCCTTTGCATTCCTAATAGCTGAGTATACTTCATTTAAAGATTTTTTAAATCTTAATTTTAAATTTTCATCTACCTTTTCATTTTCTATAATTTTCCTTATATTTACTATATTCTCATACTGCTTATCTCTATCTTTCCAAAAATGAAATATATTATCAATAATTTCTCCTATAGCTATAACGGGTACTGACTCAGCTATTTTCCCTATAAGTTCTGCAGAATCTTTATAAGCTGTGATTATAATATCATACTCTTTTATTTCGATTTTTTTTAGCATATCATAACTATCATAGGTTATTAATTTGATCATTTAATCTCATCCTTTCAGAAGCCCACTTCTCTTAAGTATATCCGCATGAGTTTCTTTCCTAATTTTATTAGGGTATAAAATAATTAACTCATCTTCAACTCTTGTGCATGCAACATAAACCAAATTTATTTCATCTTGTAATATCTTTTTCTTTTCTGCCAACTTCAACTCATTATAGTATTCATTCATTATGTTATTATTCTTTCCGTATATAAAACCAACTTTATTTCCCTGTACTATAAGTTCAAATTCACTATTATTTTCTTTTATGTATTGATAATCAGTTAAATAAATTACCGTATTAAATTCTAATCCCTTTGCTGCATGTATAGTTGTAATTATTACCTTATCATCTGCTTTTCTTTCCTTGGAACTTTTAGTCTCAATATCATGATCTATGTTAAGTTGTAAGAATTGTTCAATATCTTTAAAAGTAGAGGTTATACCATTTTTAATTAGTTCATCCATTATCAGATCTAGATCCTGTCTGTATTCTATGTCTTCATCTGTAGGATTAAGCTTATATATAATTTCAGTTAATATATAGAAGGCAGTTTCATTTTGCAGTTCATCAATTAATTTCATCAAATCCTTTAAAATCTCATCAATCACTTCTATCTTATAATTATTAAGAAATTCTTTTGCATTTATATTAACCTTTTCATTTGTATACCCTGTATTTAACAATTGTACTTTATATAGATATGAATCTTTATACAGCAACACTCTGACCAATGCTAATAAATCCCTTGCTGCTTTGGTTCTAAACAGATTACCCTTATTAAAAGTACTACATCTTACCCCCATATCTACCAAACTGTCAAAAGTTCTTTTAACTTCTGTATTTGTTCTTACAAGTATTGCAATCCTGTCGCTGTGATTAGATTTATAATTATGTTTCTCTCTCAATTTATCAATATATGGAAGTTTATTATTAATAACCTCTTCTATTTCCTTATATAAATTTTTATTGTTATAGTATTTTATTTTTGATATTCTCTTTCCTCCCTTTCTCTGTGCCACCAAACTAGTATACTTTGATTCATCATAAATATTCTTAAATGCATTATTAAGTTCATTTAAAGGTACTTCAGAAGTTCTATAATTAGCTTTCAAGAATATCGGCTTATTTTCAATTATTTGATTAAAATTATCCATAGAATTTGGATCAGCATTTCTAAATCTATAAATAGCCTGTTTTTCATCCCCTACTACCAAAATATTATTTTCAATTAATCTGCAAATACTGCTAAATACAGTAAATTGATCAGTTGAAGTATCCTGTCCCTCATCTATTAATATATATTTGTATCTTGTCAGCTTTTCCCTCTCTCCATTATTGTATACCAACATGTCATTCAATCTAAAATTAATAGTATTCATCATTATCTTATCTTCTTTTATAAGTTCCTGTACAAACTCTTTGTTTACTTTCTCACATACAATTTTAAGCAGACTAATTAAATTTTTAATCTCTAGCATATCCTTACTGCTATATAATAGATAATCATCAATTTTACTAAAATCAATTTTTTCACTCTGAATAAATTTGACCATAAACTTTTTCAGATCGTGAGGATAGAGTTTATAGTCATAAATATTAAACTCCTTAACCTCAAAATATCCATTTATTACATTCTCAATATAATTTGATAGCTTTTCAGTGTAGTTGCTAATAGATACCTCCCTTGAATATCCATACCATGCTCCTAATTCACCTAATAGCATTTTAAAGTATTTATGGATTGTACATATTTTTAGATTATTTATATTTTCTGATAAATATAGACATTTTGTATTTCCTGTTAACTTCCATCTTTCATAAAGTTCATTATATACCTTAGTATACATATCCTCAGTACTTTTATTAGTAAATGTTGTTAAAAGTATTTCTTCTGACCTAGCTCTATCATCCAGTAAAATGTTACATATAGATTCAATAATAGTTCTTGTTTTTCCAGCACCTGCTCCTGCTTTTACTAATAGATTTTTATAAGAAGCACTTGTACTAGCTATATATTGTTCAACATTAAATTCGTCAATTTGCTCTAAAAATTCAAGTTCTTTTTTGGTTATTTCATTATCAATCTTTCTATAATCAATTGCTGTACAATGTTTATATATCAACATTAAATATGTATCTCCAAATATATTTTCTATTAATTTATTTAATTCTTCATATATTTGGTCATGGCAGATAACATATATCCTCTTAGCTTTTTTATACTCTTCTTTAAGTTCATCAATAAATTCTTTGCCGAATACAAAATTACTTGGTATTATGTAAATCATGTTGTTCCTCCCTGAATTGTGTGTCAATAATGTACTTCATCTTCTTTAAATCTACAATATCTATAACCGCATTTTCATCTGGACTATTTTCATATTTCAATGTATTACTTCCAAAATTATGACTAGCATGTAGATACCAATTATCAATTAATGCCTGCTTTATATGTGTATTCTTTTCAATAACCTCAAAATTAGAATAATTACTATTTTCTATTCTTAAATCATTTATAAGATGAATGGTTTTTAAGTGCCTACTATCTGTTTCCTTATTAATCCCATAAAAAATTTTAACTTCCACATTTCTTATTAATGCTGCTTTAATAACTTTTTTAAATTTATCAAATGCATCATTATTAAACCAAGGACATTCCAAGTAAATATGTTGTTTAGAAATTTTAATTGTATCTATTAGCCATTCAATTATCTTCTCACTTTTAATTATGTATTTATCATTCCATTTATCTCTATACCTTATTAATTTTTCTGTTTCATTAATAAATTTATAGTTATTATCATCATTGTTATATATATCACAATCTTTAATTTGAGGTCCTATTAGTAAACACTGTTTTGCATTTACATTTTTTATAACCCTTCTTATATCCTTCAATAAGTTATAGTACATTAATATAGCAACATCAGTATAATGATTATTTTCTATATACTCTGTAACCTCTAATATGGATATCCTTTTATCTAAAAGTAATTTCCTAGATAAAAGCCTTCTCTGCACCTCTTGTTTGAATGTATCTGGCACTATGATAGTTCTTTTTTGATCCTTCAAACTTATTAAATGGTAAATTAATATATTTGTCATTTTATTAGTATCATCTGCATAATAAAATCTACATTTACTCTCATCCATATTCTTATTCTCCTTCTTTTGTCATTACTAATAAATAAAATACCATATGCAAAAACAAAATACAATCATATCACCCCTTGGTGTTTATGGTAAATTTTATCATAAACAAATTGTGTTCACACTTTGTTTACATTCCCCGGGGGACTTTCCGAAGAAACTTGCGACTGAGGTTGCTTTATTGCATCCTCATACGTCATTCTTGGAATTTCTTCTAAATCACAATTTTCATCGGTATAAGAACCATTTCTATCATTCCATTGAAGAAATTCTATTATTTTCGCTCTTCTCTTTTCCTTGTTACAATTAGCTACCATCAACACCTGTATCACCCCTTTAAAATTAAGAAAACCCATATCAAATATAAATTGGATATGGGTTCTCATTATAATAATATATATTTATTTAATTTATTGATACAGTATATTTTATTATTCAAATGCCTTGTCATTAATATTTATATAACACCAATCAGTAATAGATTAGAGCTCTACAACTCCATGCTTGTCCATAATAAGTTTATTATCACCTATCCAAAACACCTTTATTTCATTTTTCTCAAAAAAGGAAATGTGTTTTTCACTGATTGTACCTTCAAATACTACTACCTTTTGTATATCATTGTTTATTTTTTCTTTTACAAAAAACTCTTCATAGTAAAATAACTGCGAAAAAGCTTTTTGTACTTGTTTCTTCTCATCTGGCATACTTCCATCTAATGTCTTTATTTCAAACAATAAAGCTTTATCGTTTTCCTTAACTGCTAAACAATCTACAGGATATTCAAACAGCTTGTACCCCTTTCTTTCTAAATCCAAAGCAATTAATTTTACAATATCTTGATGTCTTTCCGTTCTCTTTTTTCTCGTTGCAATTCCAGTTGATAAATCAAATTTAGTATTTCCTGATGTATCCTCTTCATCACTTACATTAAACTTTGCAATATTATTAAAATCAACTTCTCTTAAATTAGTTTCATGATAGGTATTCTCACCCTCTGTTTCTTTTACTAAAAACTCACTAACATTTGACTCTTCAACTTCTTGATATACAGTTTTTCTTGTAAAACCTTGAGGTTTGAAATCAGAATTTGACATCCCAATAACAATTGTTTTTCCCCCGTCTTCTGTTTTAAGAAAAATAAGAAAATCATTTATGAACAAACATTTTCTTAAATTCAAAAAATTACTATCATCTAAATTTTTTTTACTGACTTGTACTTGAATTGGTGGTGTATCAATTCTGCCAACCTTTTTATAAGTAAATGATTTTATAAGTTCACTCTCAGTATCAATATTGAAATTTCTTACGACTCCATGCTTTGTATTTGCAATTCTTTTTAAATCAATTAGGTTCTTTGAGAATAGAATTACATCTTCTTTAATATCATTAGCAAATTGTACCGGATTACTTTCTAGCAAGTCCCCTTTAAAGAAGAATTTCATCCCAGCTCCAGTTACATGTATATGTGTTTGATTTCCACCCTTACCGTTCCTATTTTCTTTTAGTATACAAACTTTAGGTAGATTTAGAACCAATGCTTGTGTAACATCTTGTAATTCAGCATCCACAACTGAGCTGTCAACCCCTATACCCTTTAAATAATTACCTGTCAAGTTTACAATTTCGGAAATAATATTCATATAACCACTCCTTAATTAATAAGTTTTACCCTATTAATAGAATATCATTTCCTGTTTTTCCTGTCAATCCTGTTTTTTCTAATAACAGGATTGACAGGAAGACAGGTGTTTCTGTAATACAATATAGTCTTAACTATAAGTATTTCTTTACAATTTTCGCTATTATTCTAGACATTAATGGAGGAACACTATTCCCTATTTGCATATATGTTTTAGTATAAGACCCCAAGAAAACATAGTTATCTGGATATGATTGAACTCTTGCAGCTTCTCTTGGTGTTAACCCTCTTGCTTGATATGGATGAATATACATATTACAATCAAATTTCATATGTGCCGTTATTGTTTTACAAATTTCATTAGGCTTTAGCTTATAATATTTGTCTTTAAAAATATCGTTTCTACTTTTATAAGGCATAATATCAGCTATTCTTTCACTATCAGATTTATCTCCCGGTAACATCCTTCCAAATATTTCAATGTCTCTTTCGTTATTAAATCTAGCTTTATGATTAAAAACTAATTTATTAACTCTATGTTGATTTATTAAATCAACATATTCAGTATTAGTAGAGCTTCTATTTGCTTCTATCTTTCTACCAGCTTCTTCAGTGTCTAATTCAGTTGCATTTTTTATTGTTAATGCTTGTAATTCTCTCAAATCTCCAATTGCATTTTCTAAAACATAATTTTTTGTGTTTTGAGTATTATTTTCTATTTCCTCAATAATATCCTTAGCTGTTTTATTTATTTTTTTACCTATATCTGCTCTTACTCCAACATAAATAAGTCTTTCTCTATTCTGAGGAACCGAAAAATCTTTTGCATTAAACAAATGATATGCAACATCATAATCTTCACTCTCTAAATTATGAAAATCTTCTTTAACCTGTTCTGCTACACTCAACATTCCTTTAACATTTTCCATAACAAAAAACTTAGGTTTTAACTTTTCTACACCTTTCACATAATATTTATACAGTACATTTCTTGGGTCATCTATTATTCTCTGCCTATTAGCCATTGAAAATCCTTGACATGGTGGTCCCCCTATTATAACATCAACAGATTCTGAAATATATTCATTTACATTCTCTACTATTTCTTTAATATCCCCAGTAATTATTCTATCCTTAGGCATTTCTAAATGATTAAAGGAATACGTTTCCGTACAAACTGATTCTATATCATTAGCTAATAATACCTTAAAATCATTTTGAACAAAACCTAAACTCATACCACCTGCTCCACAGAAAAAGTCTACAAGTGTAGGTTTTTGATTATCATCTAAACACTTTCTAACCTCTTCTTTTCTATAATAATCCATAAATTTTTTTAACGTATCATCTATTCCTATTTCTATTTCTAAACTTAAATATGTATTTATTATAGATATAAAGTTTTTATAATCTTTACTTAATAAAGCTTTTAAATCATTAATTTCATCAACATTATCTATTGCACCCAACTGTATAAGAAAATCACTAGTTCTTTTACTAACTTCAATATTTTTCATTATTATATCTTTATCAATATTATGTAATTCACAAATGCAATCTAAAAAATCTTTTAAAGTTGATTTTATTTTTTTCTTTTCTGCTAAAGTCATACCAGTTCTAAAATTATTAAACATACTAAATAATTCTTTTTTTAATTCTCTCATAAATTACTCCTCTATCTCTAGTGTAATATTTAAAGCTCTTACAATCTGCATTGCAACATTATATGCCACATCTACTGTAACTGCATTTCCAAATTGTCGATATGCTTGAGTATCAGAAACATTTATTTCCCAATCACTTGGAAATCCTTGTAACTTCCTACACTCATTAGGTGTTAATCTTCTTACGCTTGATATTCTACGCTCTTCTGAATCTTCAAACCTATTTCTATTTTCTATATCTGTAACATAGTTATCTTGAGAAGCTCTATGCATTTTATGCATTGTTGCACATAGAGGTCTTGCAATCTGTAAATCTATTTCAGACCTTGAATAATAATTTCCAGTACCATGTGATAAGATTGTTGGTAGTATTCTTTCGGTTAAAAAATACTTCTTATCTACATTTTCATCTAGAATATCTCTTAAATTTTGTTGTAATTCCATTGGTGCTGGAAACTCAAAATTAATATTATTTTCTCTAAAATATCCTCGGTCAAATGCAATAACAAAAACTCTACGTCTTGTTTGAGGAATACCAAAATCTGAACTATTTAGTACTTGATAAAACACTTCATATCCAAATCCATTGTTATCTAATAGCTCATTTCTAAGAATTGTTTGCATCCTAGCAAATGTTTCTCCCGCATTATGAGTTTCTAAGTTTTTAACATTTTCTAATACTATTACTTTAGGTCTATGTCTTCTTACTATTTGTTCTATAGTAAAAAATAATGTTCCTCTTTCATCATCAAATCCTAGTTGTTGCCCCATCATACTAAAAGGCTGACATGGAAATCCTCCAATTAATACATCGTGTTGTGGTATTTCATCCAATAATTGATTAATATCACCTAAAACTATATGCTCTGATATATTATGTCTATAAGCTTCAACAGCATATCTATCTACATCATTAGCCCACATAATATCAAATCCAGCATTCAGAAAGCCCAAATCTAATCCCCCTGCCCCTGAAAATAAACTTACGGTTCTCAAATGCCTACGTCTATAATTTATTCTTTCCATTTGTACTTTCCAATCCCTTCTTTAAACAGTTTCTTATTTTTTCTGCTCTACTACAACCTTCAAATCTATTATCAATTTCTTGCAATATATAATCCTCAATTCTTGTATTTATTATAACACCTATTTTTTTACGTCCTGAATTCTGCCTTTTTCCGCCTTTTGACATTGTACCGCTCCTTTCAATTATCCTATTTTAACATAACTTAAATTGAATAACAATATCGCATTTCAAACGGAAAATTCAGTTATAAGATATAAGTTGCGTAATAAGTAAATTATATCGAACATTAGTTCTAATGTAAACTATCTACTTGTACCTATTTTATCAACCAATAAATAAAATCTCCGACATATATCGAAGATTTCATTTTTATAAAAATATTCACTTTCTTTAATCCAAATTTAGTAAAAACCTCATTTATTTATGATACGGTTCCCGGTAAAACATTCTAAATAACTATAAACTCTACTAATCTCTACTCTTATCATAAACTCATATAACTACGTAACATATTACCCCATCTTCCTTCTCACACTTCTAACATGCTCTTTCTTCACCACTTTATCCTCTATATTTTGTCTCATTATTTCACTGCAAATTCTATTAACATCTTCCTTAGAAACCACTATCTTATCATATTTTTTAATTGCTCTAATAAGTTGTGTCGTATATATAACGCCATTTATTTTATTTTTCAATGTAGATTTACTACTAAAAACTACAATAGAATAAAAAGGTATATCATATTCCAGTATCTCTTTTAATGCATTTATATGTCCCTTATTCTGCAAAATTGGATTGAAAAATTTATTTTTTGTTCTCTTATTAAGAGTTTGAGTCCAGTACTTATCTCTTTCTTTACCAAATATCCATCCACTATAATTCTTAGTTTCAATTACAAAGATTCCATATCTTGATACAACAATATGATCTATCTGTGTAGTACTTCCACTCTTTCTTCTTAATAATATGTCATTTAGAACTTTATAATTTTCTGCATCAAGTCTTGATAATAACATTCTTACAGATGTTTCCCCTAAAATCCCCTTAACTTTAGGCAAGCTAAGAATAAATGCAACAATAACTAATATAATTAATTCAATCATTTGTATCTCTCCTATTTTAACCTCACTTATTTTTCTAATTAATTTCTATAATACTCCCCACATCCCTAACCTCATACCCCTGATTATATGCAATCTGATACAAAGGATATATGGAATTTCTTAATGATTTATAAAATGCTTCTCTTCCTATACTTTCACCCTTACCTATCAAAGAAGATATATTCAAAGTTTTGCAAGTATTCAAATACTCTTCCAAAATCTTATTTCTTCTTAAAGTTATAAGCGTATTAAAAGCTATGTACTGCATATCACAGAAACCATCAAAATATTTATCCATAGGAACCAAATTATTACTTTTACTACTGTTTATATTCTTAAATGTAGGTACAAGATTCCACATCTCATCATGAAGAACAAAGCTCCATGGAATAAAATGATCTATGCTTATTACTCCGTATTTATTAATATTTTCAGTGGTAAATTCTTGTTTTGTATATATATCTTTCATCCCTATATTTTCTTTTATTATCTGATTCCAAAGTTTTTTTGCATTACCTAAATCCCTTGTATACGGCGGCTCTATCTTCAATGGTATTGCTGGTACATTAGGATTTTTCTTTTGAAGAAAATATATTAGCTTATAGCTTATCCATCCTTTAATTATTGCTTGATTATTCACTATATAGTTAAACCATTCATCATTTATTATTACTCTGCGTTCTCCATTTTCATTTACTATTTTATACAGAACACCATCTCTTTCATTGGATAAATCCTCTATAAGTCTATTCTTTTTTGAATCTTTTAGGCCATGTAATTCTGTTGTAAAAAATGGAGCTATTAATCTATAAGGAACCATCTTATAGAAATTTTTTATCTTCGTATTTAATTCCTTATCCTCATCATTTTCTACCCTGTCTATTATTTCTTTTTCCTTTACAGTACTGTCAAAATCATATCTTCGGCTGGCATATAAAACAACATCATTAAGATTATCAAAAAATCCAAAGCTTAAATGATATTGCAGCAGTGGATACCATGCATTTGCTATCATTCTGCATACTATTCTTTTAAAAGTTATTTCTTTATTTCCTTCTAATATTTCTTTATATATTCCAAGAAACCAATATATCTTATAACTGGCTACCAAATTTTCATAGCTAAGAAGCTGCTCTAATTTTCTTGCTTCTACCCTTTCACTACTTGGAAGTCCTGTAACTATATTTTTATGTATTAAATCAGAAGTTATAATATTTCTTTCATCTATTGTATTCAAGTTTTTTTACTCCCCTTAAACCCCTTTTAATTTTATATATCCCATCCATAATTTTCACATATTGTATACAAATATATTTTAGCATAAGATTACAAATAATGATTATTTTTCACACAAATTCTATAAATATTTATTCTTTTAAATATCCTTTTTTAAGAAGTTTAGAATTTACGAATTTTCCCATAAAGCTTCTTAAATTCTTTGACATTTATATCTATAAAGTCTAGAATTTTAATATAGTAAATCTAAGGAGTGTTTACCTATGAAAATCTACAACAAACTAGTACGTGACAGAATTCCTGAAATAATAGAAAATGCAGGTAAGGAATTTGATATGCACATTGCTGATTCCAATGAAGCTTTAAAGCTGCTTGATATGAAGCTTGATGAAGAAGTTGCTGAATTTCACCAAGATAAAAATCTTGAAGAGCTTGCTGATATTATGGAAGTAATTTTTGCCCTTGCAAAAAACCTTGGATTTTCCGAGGAAGCTCTTTTAAATAAAAGAATCGAAAAAAAAGAAGCCAGAGGCGGCTTCGATAAAAATATTGTATTGGAAAAAGTATATGAATAGCAAAAACTTCTTAAGAATTTTTATTCTAAAATTCTTAAGAAGTTTTATCATCTCATTATTTATTCTCTTATAAATTCAGTACCACACATTTTACAGATAACTTTGTCTGCAAAATCTTCATTTGGCACTTCCTTAATATACAATTTACTGCTGCCACATTCGCTGCATTTCCCTGCATCATACTGCCAATAATCATTCTCCATTTCATAACAATATCTTTGCCATAAAATGAATTCTATAAGTTCTATAGAATATCTTCTAAATCAATCCATTTTATTTCAGAATACATTATGCTAAGTTCATCATGAAATCCCCATCCTATTCCACTAGTATCATCCACAACAGCTTTTAGCCTATTTCCAAGAATATTGAAAATTTCTGAATTGTTATGTTTATTAATAGCATTTACTACTGACTGATACATGCTTTCAATACTGTTATAAAAACTTTCATCTATATCTCCATTATTCATGTTAACCAACTTTTATTTTTCATCCAATAATATATAAATAAGTATCTAAACTCTTTTCAACTGCCTCTGCAACAATATTAATAAAATCCTCAATATCATTTAATATACTAGCTTTTTCTAAAGCTTTCATATATTCTTCTCTATTTTCATTTTTTATAACAGTTACAGGGTATCCATTTCTCATCAAGATTAAATTCATAAGTAGTCTTGCTGTTCTGCCATTCCCATCAATAAATGGATGTATATATACAAACTTAAAATGAAACTCTGCTGCTAGTTTAATGGGATGTTCCTTATCTTTATTCTCTTTATACCATCTAACTAATTCTCTCATTCTTTCTTCTACTAAAAAATGCTCTGGCGGTCTATGTTCACTACCACTTATAAGTACATTAGATTTTCTATATTCTCCTGCATTTTTATTATCTATGCTCTTTAATATAATATGATGTAGATCTTTAATCACTCTTTCTGATATATCAATGTTTTTAGTTATTACATCATCCACATATTCTATTGCTTCCTTATGATTTATAACCTCTAAGTGCTCTCTAAGGCTCTTCCCTTTTCCAATAGTGAGTCCATCTTCTAATATAACTTTTGTTTCTGTTATAGTTAAAGTATTTCCTTCTATAGCATTAGAGTTATATGTTAACTCTACCTCAAAATATTTTTTCAAATTATTTAAAGCTTGTTTGTCTAATGGTCGCTTAGAAACTAACAATCTTTTTTTATCATCTATCTTAGAAAACATATACTATTCACCTCTTCTTTATAATCTAACTAATTTATTTTTCTTATCCCGTATTTTTCTTACTAATATTATATATCATACGTTATTTTTCTTAAATAACAAATTACCTTTAGGAATTTAAGAATTCCCCCTTAAAGCTTGATGAAGAAGTTGCTGAATTCACCAAGATAAAAAACTTCTTAAGAATTTTTATTCTGAAATTCTTAAGAAGTTTTACCATTATACATATACTATAAATATTTCTTTTTCATTTAACTTTATGTTTTCTTGTTTATATTCCTTGTTTTTATTAAAATTGTATACCACTAAATACCCTTTATCTAGCCCCTGAATATCCAGATAATCATCCAATTGATTTAAACCTTTTTTGTGATATTCTAACCCACGCCAGATTTTTAGTTCAATCACATATTTACTTTGATTATAGGTTACCACCACATCTAATCTTTTCTCTTCAGATATTTGAACTTCTTTAAAGTCAAATCCTACTCCATTTACTATAGGTTTGATAAATGCTAAGAATAGTAATCTCCCTTCACGTTCTATAAAATCACTATCTATACTGCTATATTGCTCTTTCATAAATTGCTGAAATTTAATTAGTATTTTTTGAAAGTCCAATTTATTATCTGCTGTAACAAAATTATTTTTATAATTGTATATAGACATTTTATCAGATTTTACTTCTAATTTTGATATTAAATAATCATATATAAACTGCTCATAAATCCTATTATTTAGCTTTACTCTATATTCTTCATCTTTGAAAATCCCATATATATATCCAATATTAACTACTGGATTTGATATATTAAAACTTATCACATTTCCATTAAGAACTATATCACTAACCAAACTGTATAAAGCCTTATTATTTTCTAAGTTTTTAATTAAATCATCAAATAATGTATTATTTTCTCTTAATAATATTTTCACTGCTCTATCTATATCTTCTATTATCCACGGTATTTTATCTGCTCCTAAAAGATTTTCATCAATTATTTGACAAAGTCTGCTTACCAAAAATGGATATCCATTTGTATAGTAATATAGTTTTTCTGATAATTCCTCTGTACTCATTTTTAATTTATTAAAATTACTATATTCAATTAGCATACTCTCTATTTCTTTTGGATTAAAACTCATATCCAAATTAAAGTTAACAGCTATATTCCATGGACTGTTTAGTTTAATTTCTTCATCTTTTCTAAACTTTAATTTTAGGTTCTTAATATCGTGAACACCAACTAATATTACACTATGGAAAGTATAGTCTAATCCATCTACAGCTAATAAGAACTTATCTCTAAGTAATCCTAGAAAGCTTAAAAACAATTCATTATTACTAGCCTTATCTACTTCATCTATTAATAAAATAACCTTTTTATCACAACCAATAATAAAGTTAGTAATAACATCTGATAAATCTTCCAAACTTTTTATTGATGCCCCCGCATTTTCTAATTCCTTTGATTTTTCAATATTAGTAAACCTTAAAGCTTTAGAAAATTTTTTAATTAACTCTTTTCCCAACTTTTCTTCGTCTTCAAACATATAATTGGCAGTACCTTCAAAGCTAGTTCTAATAATTAAGTATTTATTATTAAGTCTTTTAGACAGTCCCGATATTATTGTAGTCTTTCCATATTGTCTTGGTCTATTTATAACAAAATAATCCCCTCTGTCCACCATCTTCTCTATAATATCTAGTTTACTACTTATATCTACCATATAATGTTTATTAAAATTACAGGTTCCTGCAGTATTAAAACTTTTTTCCATAATGTTCACCTCTAACTTCATCAACATCAATATCTTCTAAATCAATCCATTTTATTAATTCTTCTCTACTTTGTTCTTTAAGTATATTCTTTACTTCAGTTACTTTTAATAAGTGTTCATTCTTTTTCATTTTCTTTATCTCCGTTATTCAAATTATTTTAGGTAACTGTTGCCTTTTCAACAACTAGTAATATACTTATCTTTCTTTACATGCTATATCATATTCCTTAATTCTTTAAATTTCTAATTTCTTCTACACTTAATCCTGTAGCATTTGATACAATCTCTACATCCATACCCATATCTAATAAATTTTTTGCCGTTTTAATTAGTCCTTCTTTTAGTCCTTCTTTTAGTCCTTCTTTTAGTCCTTCTTTTAAGCCTTCCTCTCTTCCTTCATTCTTAGCTTTATTTAATGCACTTATTTTATCCTTTAATATTTTTGCTCTCATTTCATAGAGCATTCTTTGCTCATCATCATTACTTAATCTTACTAATTCATTTTTAGCTTCTTTTATTTCTTCTATATTCATTTCTAAACTTCTTACTTTTTCACTCTCTGGATTTTTCAAAAATTCCGTCCATGCCACCAGCATGTCTTTATCATCACTATTATCTTTAAGCTTTGGTATCTCTATAAAGTGTATTTCTAATACATCACTTAGTTCCTCATTCGTTTCCACTTCTTTTAATCTGTAACCATTATGGAATCTATCATTTTTAAGGTATTTGAAGTTAAGAATGTTTATGCAGACCGTTCTTTTTAAACTTGAATAGTCTTCACCTTCTCCTAACTGTTCTTCATATAGTTTGCTCCAATAGTAAAGACTTCTTTTTATCATGTTATACTCATTTTTTAATTGTATTTCTATATTTATTATTTCATTATTACTTGTTTCTGCTTTTACATCTAATCTTGAAAATTTATCATCTAGAAAATGCTTTTCTAAGTCTGTATTCTTTATTTTAACTTTGGTTATTTGATACTTTGGTTTTAAAGTTGCATTTAAAAAGGATATCAATATTTTAGGATGCTTATCTGAACCAAATATATTTTTAAATACAAAATCTATTTTAGGGTCTAACAGTCCTTTTAACATAACTTCACCTCTTTCTTATAATCTAACTAATTTATTTTTCTTATCCCGTACAGTTGTTACTAATATTATATACCATACGTTATTTTTCTTAAAAAGTTTAATTCTAACTCCTAATTATTTAACGTAATTTAAATAACCTTTTGCAATTCCAATTATTACATCAATTCTATCTCTATATTTAATAATATGTTCAAGTAGCTCTTCATGACTTGGCTCTTTATATCTATGAGAAATTCTATTTCTCATCAATCTTCATGACAATACATCAGCTCTTCTAAAATACATAAAATTTTCATTTTCTCTATAGATTCTATCAGTTTCATAACAGAATCTCTCAAATAATTTATTATTATCTGTAGAATATATAACATCTCCATTATTTAAAATATTTATTTTGATAAACAAATCTAAAGTATGGCTCCTTAAATCTACTACATCTATTTGCCTTTCCAAAAATCTTTCTAAAAATAGCTCTATATCCAAAATATTATCCAATGGGATTTTATTTTTTCCTAACAAAGCTATATCCACATCAGATAATTCATTAAATTCTTCATTACAAATACTTCCCAAAATTACCACGCTAAAAATATTAAATTTACTAATAAATTTAATAAATTCATCTGAAGCTAATTTATCTAATATTACATTTTTATCTTCCATTATGCTCAATACAATCACCAACTTTTTGAAATTAATTTATCATTATTTATCTTTATTATATCATAACTAATTTATTTAATTTCCATATCTCAAGACTAAAAATTATTATATTCAATAAAAACTTGGCGAAGAGGTTTTAGAATTTCATTAGGATAAAAACCTTGAAGAACTTGCTGATATATTATAAATACAGCCTATTATTTTTTATCATTTTAAGTTATAATGGAATTTATTATTTAAAATGGGGGGAAACGAAAGATGAATACACTTGAAAAATTTATAAGCTATTATAAGCCTTATAAAAAGATGTTCTTTATGGATATGTTCTGTGCTCTTATATTATCAGTCATAGATTTATCATTTCCAATAATAGTTAAGTATTTATTGAATGATATATATTTAAAAGATACTAATGTGATACTTAAATATGCAATTATAATAGGAATTTTTATGCTTTTCATGTATGTTATAAGATTCTTTTCCCAATATTACATAACTTCATGGGGGCACATAATGGGAGCAAAGATGGAGGCAGATATGAGAGAGGATATATTTTCTCATCTTCAAAAACTATCTTTTTCTTATTATGATAATAATACTACAGGGAAGTTGATGTCTAGAGTAGTCACAGATTTATTTGATATATCGGAGCTTGCTCACCACGGTCCTGAGGATGTATTTATTTCTATTCTTAAGATTGTAGGTTCTTTTATACTACTTTTAAATATTAACGTTAAAATAACGCTAATATTATTTGCAATAACATTAGTTATGATATATTTTTCTTATTTTTATAACAAAAGAATGCGATATATATTTAAGGAAAATAGAGCTAAAATTGCAAATGTTAATGCACAAATTCAAGATAGCTTATCAGGAATAAGAGTTGTAAAATCCTTTACAAATGAAAATGTAGAGAGGATTAAATTTAATGAGGGAAATAAGGAATTTTTAGATACTAAGGAAAAAAGCTATTATTTGATGGGGCGTTTTTTCAGCATGAATGGATTTTTTCAAGGGATGTTATATCTTTCTGTAGTAGTATTTGGTGGAATTTTTATAAGTACGGGAGCTATAAATGTTTCTGATTTGGTTGTTTATATATTGTATATAAATATATTTTTAAACCCTATAGAAAAATTGGTGAATTTCACAGAGCAATATCAAAAGGGAATATCAGGCTTTGAGAGGTTTTTGGAAATAATGAATACAGATCCTGATATAAAAGATAAAAAAGGAGCAGTAGAAATAAAAGATGTTAAAGGAAAAATAGAATTTAAAAATGTATCCTTTAGTTATGATAATAAAAATTCTATACTTAATAATATAAACATGAATGTAGAATGTGGAAAAACAGTAGCTGTAGTTGGTCCATCAGGTAGTGGAAAAACTACATTTTGTAATATTATTCCTAGGTTTTATGAAATATATGAAGGAATGGTTACTATTGATGGAATAGATATTAAGGATATTAAGTTGAAATCATTAAGAAGAAATATTGGAATAGTTCAACAAGATGTATACATTTTTGGCGGTACAATAAGGGATAACATAGCTTATGGAGATTCAAATGCTTCAGAAGAAGATATTATAAAGGCAGCTAAGAAAGCTAATGCTCATGAATTTATAATGGAACTTGAAAATGGATATGATACTTATGTAGGAGAGAGAGGAGTTAAACTCTCAGGAGGACAAAAGCAAAGAATATCTATTGCAAGGGTATTTCTTAAAAATCCACCAATTCTTATATTGGATGAAGCAACATCTGCTCTGGATAATGAAAGTGAAAGATATATACAAAAATCTTTAGAGAGATTATCTCAAAATAGAACAACTATAGTTATAGCCCATAGATTAAGCACCATAAAAAATGCAGATGAAATAGTTGTACTGACACAAGAAGGAATAAAAGAAACTGGAACCCATGATGAACTTTTGTTGAAAGATGGAGTATACGCTAAACTTTATAATATGCAATTCGAAGCAGTGTAAAAATTTACAATATAAGTAGATGCAAAAAACCTTGGATTTTCCTAAGAAGTTTTTATTGATTATTCTGAAAAACAAGTTTAAAAATTATTATGATAAATAAGCAGAAAGCTCATCACTTCCTGCTTATTTTTATTACTTTTAAATTTAGAAACATCAGTTAAAATATTGATTTGTTTTAAAAATAGGATTTTTAAAAGTTTTTCTATCAGTTGTAGTTACATTTATTCTATTAACATCTGACAGATAACCAATAGACCAATCTTTAACCTCTATAAGACAAACTCCCTTTAAAGAATCAATTAATATAAAATCTGGCTCAAGATTTTTAAGTTTAGGTTGGATATATAGATAACACTCATTATCTACATCTTCATACTCTTAAAGATTTAATAATTCCTTATAATGCTCATGATAAGGTTGATTTGCATGACATTCTTTACACAAAGCTCTTAAATTCGAATAACTATTATTATACTTTGAACCATCTATGTGATGAACATCTAACATTTGAGGGTTATTAAAAAACACCTCTCCACATTCTTCGCATGTCCAATTTTTATATTTTTTATATTCTCTAGCAATTTCACTCCAGTTATCCGAATATTCATTTAATGGAGATGTTATATCTGTATACTTAGGAATTTGTTTGAACTTGGTATCATATTGATTTAAAAATTCTTTAATATTAAATGCTTCATATATTTTATTTCTTTCTATTTGTCTAGAACTTTTATATTCTTTATAATTAAGTTCTCCTAAGCAATATCTGCATACTCCCAATTTTCGTTCTATATTTTCTTCTATTGGCTCATGAGTTGCCTTATCTAAAATATTTGCTATAAATGTACCATCTGTTCTTCTACTAACAACATATCTATTTAACCTTTTATTTACATTCATTTCCTGTAATTTTTCACACCAGGCTACGTGATATTTATATTCATAGTTATAAGAGTACTGATCACGTATATATAAAATCATTTTTTTACCTTTATACTCTAGTGTTTTATCTTTACTTATTGTTAATTCATCTAAAGAAATATCTTTACCTCTACCCCTTACTATTTCTATCCATTCAGGGGTCTTTTCAAATTCTATTTCATCAAATTTAGTGCTGCTGTCATAACTTATATCACAATTTTTAGTTATACCCATTTTACTTTTTATTCCTTGAAAAAGATCAAATTCATTAAAATCTATTAGCTTCATACCCTGCACCTACTTTTTATCTTCATATTCTTTAATAATTTGAGAAATTATATAGTCTGCATTAGTTCTTATTTTAAATTCAACTCTTCTTGATTTCTTTTTATTTTCATTACCCTTTTCATCATAATATCTATGACTATAAGACATCCCATTAGCTGTTAAATGTTCAATTAACCAACTATGGTATTGTTTTGAATCATTTAAATTCATAACATATTGTAATACATTTCTTGTTCTATCTTGAGAAAGACTCATATTATTAAAATATGAATTTAATTCCATAGAATCTTCATTCCATTCACTTGATGTATATCCTTCAATTCTTATTTCTTCTATATTGCCTTTGTATTTTCCATAAATAATTTTTATATATCTAGGAAAAAAATCATCTAGTATCTTTTTGAATTGTGGTTTTACTTCAATTTCCCCTTTATTAAAAAACACCTCAGGTTCTTGGAATCTAACAGATAAATCTTTAGGATCTATTACTATTTTCCAGTTTTTTAAGTCATTTTTAAACTCTTTGTTTAAATCTTCATAAATATTAACTCTAATGCCTTCATAGGTATCAACAACTTTTTTTATAGCTTCCTGTTCTTTTCTTATTTTGATATTTTCTTTACTAACTTTTGACATAAAAGCTATTGAAATAAACAAAAATATTATCATTAATCCAGACATTAAATCTGAAATCGAAGACCAAACATTATCTTCTTTTGTATTTCTTTTTTTATTTTTTAGTAACTGCATATTTAATTAACTCCTTCTGCTATATTAACTACTTGTTTCAACTTATCCGCAAGTGGTATATAGTCCTGAGCAAATCTATTAGATATTTGTACTAATTGTGTACCTAACGTTTTTAACGAATTGTTAAGTTCGATTTCTAAAGTTTTATGTAATTGATCAACTTTACTCTTAAATCTTTCTTCCGAATTCTCTATCATACTTTTTATTTGTTCAGACATATCTGCATTAACCTCTTCTATATTACTACTCATATTAGAAAAAGCATTATCTAGATTTCCTGTTATACTGTTAGTTGCATTTTCCAATGTTTGAACCTGTGCCTGCATAGATTTCATATTAAAATCCAATGTCTTGCTAATTTCTTCTTTAAATGTTGTTAGAATTGACTTGAAGCTCTTAGAGGTTTCTACCATACTAGTATTAATATCTGGAACAATAGTTCTTAGTCCTTCTACAACTTCATTGAAATTTCCAAGATAATTTTCTGTATAACCTTCAATAACGCTTGTACTATTATTAAAATTACTTTGTATTTTATTAAACATTGTATCTAAATAAGCATTAATTGAAGGGATAGCTTCTTTAGCATCACTAGCAATTTCAGCTAATGCTTCCATATTAGTCTGTATGTTCTTTTGATTATTATCTATTCCTATTAATGTTGGTTCTAATTTTTCACTTATACTAATTAATACATTTGCTTTATCCGCAATAGCTGTTGTAGATTCTTCTGTTTTAGTTATTGATTCAATTGTTTTTTCCAATTGTTTCTCTGAAGCTTCAATATGATTTTTATAATTTTCCTGCCATATTAATAATGCTCCTACAGCTTCATTTAATTGTTTGAAATTTTCACCAAATTGTTCTGTAATTTTATTATTAAAATCTTTAATAACATCATTTAAAGCTTCTATTAAAGATTTTGAGTTTTGCTCTGCTATAGTTTCAGCAAAAGATTTAAACTCTTTAATCAATTCCTCTTGTTTTCTATTTACATCACTGTTAAATAATTTAAGTTCTTTTAGAAGTTCTTCTTGTTTCCTATTGGAATTTTCATCCATTATTTTAAATCTATCTACCATTTGTTGCTGATTCGTTATTAATGTAGAATTTAACGTTTTTAGTTCACCAATCATAGCTTTTACTACTTCTGTATCATCTTCATAATTGATAGTTTCTTCTTGCTTTGATAAATTCTTTTTTTCTTGCTTATACTTCATAACAATAGATGCTGTCATTCCAACAACAGATGTTATAAAAGCTGTTTTCATTCCCTCAAGCAGATTTGGTATACTTGCTTCTATATTACTTGGGTTAAAAGCTAATAATCCTAAAGAAATACCTACAAATGTACCTAATACTCCTAATGTAGCAACTATATTTGGAATATTTGTTTCTTCTTCTGGTTTCTCTTTAATATACTCATTAAATTTCTTTAAGCATGCTGCTATAAGTATAAAAACTATTACATTAACTATTACATTGATTATCTTAAAGTTCATTTTAATCTCTCCTCATATAATTATATAATTTCAAAATTTCCATTATTTCATCCCCATACTCTTCCACTTTCTTTTCTCCAAATCCTCTTACTTTAAGCAATTCTAATTTATTTTTAGGCATTTTATCTAACAAGTCTTCCATTTCTGCATTGTTAAATATGAAATAGGCTTTTATGTTTAACTCCCTGGATTTTTCCAATCTATATTTCTTTAAATTCTCTATTAGCTGTTCTCTAGTCTTTGATGCATCCTTAACCTTAACTGCTGCAATCTCACTAACTGTTTTTTCTACCAAATCTATTTTATTTTTAGAATAGTCTTGTTTTGATTTGCCTTTTATTATGTTAATAATATCTTCTCCATATTTCCCAATCTTAACTTTCCCTAGACCTTTTATATCATAAAGTTCTTCTATTGTGTCTGGCATATTCTCAATAATTTGTTCTATTACTGAATTTGGAAAAACACAATGATAACTTATAGGTTTGTATCCTTCTTCTCTCCCTTTTTTATTTCTATATAGTCTCAATTTTTCAAATAGCTTATTTTCATCTTCTTCTAAAATATTTTCACTACTATTTACTTCAAATTGATTTATATCTGTAGAATTTATAAAGTCCTTTTCTGTTATAAAGAATTTTGCTAAATTATTGTATGCTTTTGGTTTGTTTAATTTAATTAGCAATTCAGCAATATTATTCATATTTTCTAAAGTTAAAATCACCTGATTTTCTTTTTGAAGTTTTTCAAGTTTTGATATAACTCCATCATGTTTAACTATACACTTTTTAATTTCTTCTGGTGCTTGGCTTTGATCAACTACAGTTCTTTCATTTGCAAGTACAACTAAGGATTCAAAAGGTATATCTATATTTAGTTCTTTTGATAATACATATTTTAATATGTTTATATGTCTTCTATTTTGAGAAATTGGACTATACATTCCCTTCTCATTGCCATCATTAAACCTTCTTATAAAATCTCCATTTGAATCAATTTTTATATTTCCATTTAACTTTTTAGACTTTAATACACAAATATATCTGCTGGATATTACAACAAAATCTAATTGTGCAACATAATCTTCATATTGAAGTCGTATGTCATGCAGACATAGCACAGGTAAAAAGCTATTCTTCAATTCAAAATATACCTTATTCTCACCATACAATCCTTGTTTATGATAGTATATATCTCTACTTACTTTTTCCTTTTTTTCTCCTTCTTTCAATTTCGATGATAATAGCTCTAAATCTTTTAGCTGCTTGTTATCCATTGAAAAATCTTTTGCGAATTTAGCTTTTTCTAATTTAATCTCATTTAAGCTTTGATTACTGCTATTATTAATAAAATTTAATACTTTATTTAGCAATCCCATAAGTTCTCTCCTACTCTTTGCATTCTTTAAAACTCCCTCTACTTTTCTCAAAGTAAATTTATCAATATTATTGACTTTCCTTCATAACCCCCACAGCAATTCCCATTATTCTTACTTCATCACTTTTCAGCATTATAGGCTCATAGTTTTTATTTTCTGGCATAAGAATCACAGTGTCTCCCATTTGGGTAAATCTTTTTAATGTAGCACTTTCTCCATCTGCTGCGGCTACTATATCTCTATTTTCAGCTGTATTTTGGGCTTTTATCAATACATAATCTCCATTATTTATGCCTGTATCTATCATACTGTCACCTTTTACCTTTAACACAAAATACTCCTCTGAAGAATTGAACCATTCCTGTGGTAAACTTAATTTTCCTTCTATTTCTTCATTCATATAAATTGGATAGCCTGCTGCTATATTTCCATATACAGCTACTGCTCTCAAGTCAGCTTCACTATAATTTATGCTGTCATTTTCATCCTTTATCGTTAAGTCCTTTGGCAGTGATGAATCCTTAATTATTTTTATTTTTCTATTATGTTTCAAATCAACATATTCATATTCTTTTAAACTTATTGGCAGCATAGTTGTATCAAACATTGGAATGTCATCTATTTCTTCAAAATCCTTATTTATAATTTTAATTTCACTACCATCAGTTGCTATTCCATATTGGCAGTCCTTTGAGTTGCTCATATAACTTTTCAGCTGTTCTAAAGCATCATTAGTTCCTTGATTAAAGGCTTTTGTTTCTACAAAAATATACGGAACTTTAGTATTATTTTTATAAATATTAACTACTGCATCTACAAATCCAGTTTTTGAGAAACTGTTTATTCTGTATTCTATATCTATCAAACTTAAAGGATATTTATATGTTTCGATAAGCTGCTTTAAAATCCACTGTCTTATTTTTTCTTCCTTTGAGTATATATCAGCTACTTTTTCTTTAAATATATAACTATCTATATGAATGTTTTTACATATGTGCATTTCACTCTTTGCTTTTATTTTTAGAAATTTACCATTTATATCTTTTATAAACTTTGAAGGCGCTTTACTGCTTGTCATATATAATAATTCATTAGCTCTTGTCATCCCTACATATAAAAGCTTTCTTTCAATTGACTCTTGATATTCTTTTTCTGCTTCATCCTTGTAAGATAAATAAGGTATAACCCCTTCATTTAACCCAACAATAAACACTACTTTGAATTCTAATCCTTTTATTGAATGCAGTGTTACAAACTTTATAGAATCTGTATCAAAATCTCCATCCATCTTGTTTATTTTTACACAATTAAGGTTTGCTTCCTCCAATTTTGAACTCATGTAATCTAATATTATTTTATTTTTTGCAATTATAGTTATATCTTTCAAAGCATATTTTTCTAATAAGTTTTCTTTTATTTCTCTTATTACATATGCCGCTTCTTCTCCTTGGGTACTGAAAAATCTATATACTGGATAACTTCCCTGTCTATCTATTAATGAAGCTTTTACATAATTTTCATCTTCTACTATATTAGGATCTTTTTCGATTAAACTGTAAGCACATTCAGCTACTTGTGTAGTTGTTCTATAATTCTTAGCTAAAATATTACTTTTCCCTTTCATATCAAATCCCATGCTGGCAAAGCTTCTTCCCTTTACTAGCCAACTGTGAGGATATATATTTTGAGCTGTATCTGCAATGAAAGCTATACTTGAATATTCCTTTTGTTGGTACATAGCTTTTAAGACTTCTATTTGTACTCTTGTTAAGTCCTGACTTTCATCTATTAATATATGAGTATATTTATTAATTGAATGATTTTTTGCATAATCAAGTGCTAATAAAGACATGTCCTTAAAATCAATATATCCTTGTTTTTTTAGCTTCTCACTATAAAGCTGCATTAGTTCAAATATTATTCTTCTCTTATCTGAGTTTTTTCTTAGCTTTTGAGGTCCCTGTGGATTTAATTGATTAGTTCTACCTATTCTATCTATATTCTGATATTCTTCAAGTTCCATGTAGTTGCATGACTTAATCCAATCTATTTCATCCTTTAAGAATTGCAAATTTCTTTCATCTAATATATCTTCTTCAGGATACTTTTTTCTTAATTGAAAGGCACTTTGTTTTAAGGTAGGAGCAATTATTTTATTATCCGTTGTTATATTATACTGATAATTAGTTTCTTTCTTGAATTTTTGAAAACAGCTATATATTATTTTATCAATGGTTTTTATATCTACCTTATTTTCTTTTGAAGTTAAAAAATCACCAAAAGAAACTTGTTCAGTATTTTCTACCTTTTTATATAAGTGAGTTATATAATTTATCAATGTTTTATTAAATGTAACCATGAGTATGGAATCATTTTTTTCAAAACAATAATGCTTCAATAAAAAAGGAATTCTATGAACTGCTACTGTAGTTTTACCTGAACCTGCTACCCCTTTTATTAGATTGTGCCCTGTTGGTTTCGCTTGTATTAGCTTTTTTTGTTCCACGTTTAAATTCATACTAACTCCCCCATAAACTTTTCTGTATAAATATATATAAACTACCTAAAATATAGCTAACTTTATTTGCATCATTACCATAATTGCCTTATTCTGTACACATTTATATTTTAGCATAAAAATTCATATAATGATTATTTTTGACATAAATTTGATTAAGAATATCTTCTAAATAAAAGGTTATAAAAAAGTACACCTCTAAATGTTATATTTGTCTAACATTTGGGGTGCACTTCACATAGTGGCTTCTATAAAATCTATACTTCTATTACATTCTTAATCTTTAATATTTCACTCCTGTTTGATAGGTACGCGAAGATAATTTACATACTTTTTCTTAATTCTTTTACTTTTTCTATTGAAATTCCCACTTTTTTGAAATAGTTTCATCATCTAAAATATCTATCAACTTCCTTGCAATTTCCTTTTTTTCTTTTCTTCGCCCTTCTTCTCTTCCTTCATCCTTTGCTTTATTTAATGCACTTATTTTATCCTTTAATATTTTTGCTCTCATTTCATATAACATTCTTTGTTCTTCATCATTACTTAATCTTACTAATTCATTTTTAATTTCATTATTACTTGTTTCTGCTTTTACATCTAATCTTGAAAACTTATCATCCAAAAAATGTTTTTCTAAGTCTGTATTCTTTATTTTAACTTTGGTTATTTGATACTTTGGTTTTAAAGTTGCATTTAAAAAGGATATCAATATTTTAGGATGCTTATCTGAACCAAATATATTTTTAAATACAAAATCTATTTTAGGGTCTAACAATCCTTTTAACATAACTTCACCTCTTTGTTATAATCTAACTAATTTATTTTTCTTATCCCGTACAGTTCTTACTAATATTATATACCATACGTTATTTTTCTTAAATAACAAGTAACTATAATGTTTTTATAATCTACGTCTTTAATTTTTAATACTTTTTCAACAAATAACTTTAAAAATACTTTTTCTTGATTATGACTTCCTTGTGGATTCAAAAGCTCATATATAAATGTCGAATGAGTTTTAACCTCAAGTCTTTCCATATTTCACTATCAATCTTTTAACAGCGATGACTGTTTAATTATTTTTGACAATAATCACATAATTTTTATTTATATATTACTTGCAATACGCCAATTATTTTTCAAAGCTAATTCACCTAAGTAAGCTGAAGTTTCTGAATCTATACTGCTATTAGCAAAGCCTTTAGCTTGTACTATTCTATCTCTTTTTAATTCCACTGTTACAAAGGTTTTCTCCAAATTCTCTCTCTTTCTTATAGCAATTATTGCAATTTCAGACTTTGCTACCCTTGATATATAACTTAAAACACAATTTCTTTGTCCTTCTCCTTCATATCTAAAATCCTCTATTGTAGCCAAAACCTTCGCAAAATATGTATCACCAACCTGCTTTATTTTTAAACTTTCAGCAACTTCTTTAAGACACTTAGCATCAATGTCCTTTTTTACTATCATATATTGTTCCTGCAGTCTGTCATGTCTAGCCTTTAGATTTTTACTATACGGTCTAAAATCAACCTCTAAATCCCTGCTCATTCTAAAAGCATCATCTAGAAACATAAGTACTGTACTTATACTTAGCCGTTCCTCTTTACAAATAGCTTTTACATACCTGATTAGATTTTCTGAACTATATCCATTATTAAGTAAACTTCTAAGTCTACCTAAATCCTCAACAATAAAAATAGACTCCTCATCCATAATAAGTACTTTAAACTCTGAAAAATTTCTATCACACAAAAAATCTTGAATCATAGATATCTTTGATACAGAATATTTTTTATCAGCTATAAGCTTAATAACTTTTTTAGGTATTCTTAAAGCTTCACTAATATTAGTTGCACTACAATTAATATCTAAAGAACGTTTTATAATATCCCTACTAAAAACAGGATTTGTATTTATTAAATAGCTTAAACCTGATTTAACAAAAAGCTCTACAAAATATTCTGTAAATAACGTTCTAAAAAACTCTTCATAATTAAACATGTTTTCAAACTTACAAAACTCCTGAAATAGCTCACCATAATTAGGCTTAATATTATGCTTTATACATATCTCCTTTAAGCTATCTATAAACCTTTGAAATTGAATTACACCAAAGCTATTGAAAAAGCTTTTATTTTTAGTAGTAATTTTATTTGTAGTACAATTAAAATAGTAGAAATCCAAGGTTTTATTACCATTATTTACCCTTAAATCAAAAAATAGTTGTTCTGTAAATCTTTTAATATTCTTATCTATAATACATTTATTATCTAAATCTACCTGAACAAAAAATACGTCTTTAGTGATTATGAAGACTTCTCCATAAGAATAGCTGTATTCCTCAAGAACCTTTATTTCATCATCATTAGCTAATAAATAATGCTCTCCACAACTACACTTTAAGCTTTCCCCTACATCACCATATTCTAAATCTAAAAGGCTTAATGACTTTCCACAACAACACTTATAATTTCCATCATAAATATTAGTTATTAACTTAAAATTTTTTATTAAATTCAATTTTTCGATAGTTTCCATAAAACCACACAACTCTCCTTAATTTTCCGATATTGTATATAAATATATTTTATCATAGAATTACAAATAATGATTGTTTTTTACATAAGTTGAATAATTTTTCATTATCTTAGGAGTTCTAGCAATACTGCCATATAATATAACCCAAATAGCAAAACCTTCTTAAGAATTTTTATTCTAAATTCTTAAGAAGTTTCTTTTCTAAATTTACTATTCGATATTAAATTTTTTAATAACTTCTGATAGCTGTTCTGCACTTGTTACATTTTTTCTAGCATCATCTAATATTAAACTATGATTTTCATTAACCTCACTTACATTTTCAGCAATTTCTTCAGAAGCGTTTGCTACTTCTGTTACTGAAGATGCTATATCTTCCATTCCCTTAGCCATCTGATCCATAGAAATTGCTATATTTTCAGATATTTGTGCAAAATTTTCTATAATATTCTTAACAATAGTACCATCCTGTTTATATTGAACGCTAACATCTATAAGTTTTTCATAATCTTTCAGTACATCTTTTTCTAAAAGTTTTAATACAAATTCTGAAGAATTAGAAAGTTCATTTACTGCATTTAATACTTTTTTTACATTAACTTGAATTCCCTCAACTGCCTGTGAAGATTGTTCTGCTAATTTTCTGACTTCTTCTGCTACAACTGCGAATCCCCTTCCCTGCTCTCCTGCTCTTGCTGCTTCAATAGCAGCATTAAGAGCTAGTAAATTTGTTTTTTGTGAAATTTCAAGAATACTATCAGCCATTTCTGATATATTTTCAACAACCTTTGCATCTTGTATAGCTTTCTCTAATTTTTCTTTAGAATCCTCATATATCCCTTCTACATGTTCCATTGCCCTTGATGCATCTTCATTAATATTTTCTGCTTTTTTCTGTATATTTAAAGCTAAATCCAATCCTTCCTTAGCTTTTTCTGCTGTACTGCTTACATCTTCTTTTATAGCTACTGTCATAGAAGCTGCTTCTTCAACCCCTGCTGAAGACTGCTGCATACTTTCAGAAATTTCTTCTGTAAATGCAGTTACCTGCTGAACTTGTTGATTTACTTTTTCAAACATTTGTTTTATTTCATCACTACTTTCTAATATAGTATAGCTTTCATCTTTTACACTGCTTATAGTTTCATTCAAAACAATACATGCATTATTCAAAGCTTCAGCTGTTTGTCCAAATTCATCTTTTCTTTTTATACTATTCTTATAAGACAAATTACCTCCTGCTATTTGCTCAGCATGTTCTTTCATTTTAATAAGAGGGTCCTTTATATTTTTAGAAATAAATTTTCCTACTATCATTCCTAAAATAATGAAAATAACAGTTACAAGTATTTGAACTTTTTCCAGCATATATACCTTGCTAAATAGTCTTGTCTTATCACTGGCTAAACCTATAAACCACTCTGTATTAGGTATAGGTGTATATGCCATAAATTTCTCTATTCCTTTATAAGAATATGTCCCAAATCCACTTTCTCCAGCAATCATTTTCTTTTCTAATTCTACAAATGGTTTTAATTCAGTATTATTTTCTGAATCTTTTATGTCATTAGTTTTATTTAAAACTAAGTTTATATCATTATTCGCTATATAATTTCCATTTTTGTCAAGTATAAATATAAGTTCCCCTTCTCCCGATTTCATATCCATTACCATATCATTTATATATTTTATATCTATACTTCCCATTAAAGCACCTTTTAATTTTCCCCCTTCATCCTTAATAGGAACACATAAATTTATAACAGGGCTATTATCAAATTTACTAGATACAACATCTGTAATAAACCTATTTCCTTCAATTATTTTATGGTAATAAGCAGTATCAGAAATATTTACGACAGAATCATCATCCATGTTATATACATTTCCATTCAAATCTGCAATTTGAAACCTTTTAAATCCCCACTTTTCAGCTTCTTCTCCTAGTTGGTACTTTTGTTCATTTAAATTCATAGATTTTATTTCTTCCCAATTTACAATAATATCCATTCTATCTAATTTATCCTGTACCTCTTTTGATAAATTTTTTGCTGCATATTTTGTTCTGGATTCAAGCTGCTTTTTTATACTTTCTGTTAATGCGCTTGATGCACTTTTATAAGATATTATTCCTATAATACTGCAACTTACAATAATAAGTACGAGTATCTGTATAAGTATTTTAGATCCAACACTATTAAAAATATCCCCTCTTTTTAATTTTAATCTAAATTTCATATTAAACGCTCCCTTCTTTTGTATCATTAATTTTTCTTTTGTAAATTTATAATTTTAAAGTATTCTAATTTTTTGTTCGTAATTTTCACAAATCCTTAAATTATAATCATCTTTGGAATAATTTTTTAATATTTTATTGTGTAAAACTATTTCTAAATCTATGCTTTCATTTTTTATAACCTTAAAATCATCCTTTTTAAATATGTTAGTTCTCTCATCTCCTTACTTTCCTTAATTCTTTTTAAGTGCTATACATAAATAAAAAGCCAACGTAATCAGTTTAAATTGCTTATAAATTATATAATGCATTAAAAACTAATTACATTGGCTTATATTTAGCAGAATAGATTCTATTCTCTATTTATCATACCAATAATATTATTTATTTTATATATATCACATTTCACATTCAATTTCTTTATATTGATACATCTTTAGCCAAATAAACACTTATTCTCTATCAATTCACCAATATATTAAAATTAGACCTATTACAGTTTAATTTTATATCATATTATTAATTTCTTCAATTTACATTTAATAGTATATTTAGTTATAATTTATTATTTATCGATATTTTTCAACTTTTTATTTGAATTCCTATATGTTTTCATTTATTTTCTATCCTAAAAATAAAAATCAAGTCTTTCTTTTCCATACCCAAAGTCAACTATACTATCATTTTCCTTTAACTTATAATCTTTAAACAAGGTTTCTAAAGCATCATAAAAAGTTGATTCATATTTATTATAATGAAAGGAGTCATAAACTCCCTTTTGATCTCCTGATGTTTTTATGTTAAGATTTTTTTCAAAATGTTCATCACTCATAATTTTTTCTCCTAAGTATGTTAATGTGAATTAGTATTTAAACCCAAGTAGGTTTAAATTATATAAAAATAATACGAAAGCGTATATATTAAGCAAGCTAAAAGAACCGAAAATTTTATAGGAAAGTTTGTTTTTTTCTTTCTTAATGCTTAATACAAATATAATACCACTTCCTACTGCTAAAATTGTTGAAACTATTAAAAGAATTGAAGAAACTTTCATATACCAAGTTACACTATAATACATATCAAAGGATATTATCCAGTATAGTACTCCAGCTAATGCTATTATATTTATCAAGCTTATAGTAAAAATCATTAATTTAAATGTTTTACTGCTGCCAATTGTAAAAAACTCAATTTCTTGATGATTATAAAAAACTTTCCTCTTACACAAATTTTTTAATAATAAAAATAAATTCTTTAGTACCTGAAATATGAAAAATACTGCTACAATTATAAATACTGCTAAGTTCAATTTATAATTGTCTTTAAACTCTACCCTTTCAAAGCTATCATAAGGTGCATTATTTAAAAAAACATATTTAACTTTGCCCTTCTCTTCTCTGAAGGCAACTAAATCATTATTATCAGCTCTTCTGAAAAGATTGTTTGAAGTCTTTATCAAAGCCACATCTTCCTTTTGCTTCAAATGACTTATTCCATGATAAATCAGTGTACTCTTGTTTCTATCATAGTCAATTTGTACATCCTCATTTTCATCAATTGCTCCCAAAAAGCTCATGAATTTGGAAAAATTACTTTTCGCACTGTCATGGTAAGATCTATAAGTACCTATATATTTAGCAGCATCATCAGAGTTCATTGTACTATTACTATAAGCTTTAGTAGTATTATCGGGATAAAACTTATTAAAAAAAGAATTTTCTATATTTAGTATAGCATGAGCTGCTACCGTTAAATTATTTGATACTATGTACATTCCAAGGTTTTCTTCTGGATAAAGCAACATGTCACCAAAATATCCTATTGCAAATGCTCCCTCATGACCTATAATTCTTCTTCCATTGAAATTTTTTTCCCAAAATCCATAGCCAATTCCTATTAAGTTATTATTATTTGCAAAGTGATGCTCATGCATTAATTTTGCTGTCTCTTCCTTTAACATTTTTTGATTTTTATATACTCCATTTTGCAGATGTGCTATCATAAATTTCCCCATATCTGCTGGTGTTGAATTTATTCCACCAGCTGGATTATCATTGTAGTAATAATACTCACTTGAAGCTAATGAATCATAGTTTTTCGCCATATTATTTATGGGTAATGCTACCTTACTATTTTTCATATCTAAAACATTGAAAATATTTTTTTGTATATATTCTTCATATTTTATTCCAGATACATTTTCTATAATATTTCCTAATAAATCTATACCTATGTTACTGTATAAACATATTTTTCCTGGTTCTGTTACAACAACTGGAGGATGCTTTTTTAAAAATTGAGATAAATTTATCATATCTTTATCAGTTTTTGCTGCACCATATGGAGTTGTGGCTTCATCTATCCCTGAAGTATGTGTAAGTAAATTTTCCACAGTTACTTTTTTGATGAATTTATTTTGAATTTTGATATCTTTTAAATACTTATTTGCATCTTCTTTCAGATCAATTTTCCCCTGTTCATAAAGATGCATAATTGCAGTTTCTGTAAAAAGCTTTGATATAGAGCCTATTCTGTAAACAGTAATATGTGCATCAGCTTTGATTTTATTTTCAATGTCCGCATATCCTAAGGCATTTTCATAAATCACTTGTCCATCTTTAACAACTACTATACTTAAACTTGGAAGCTTATATTTTTCAAAGTTTTCTTTTATTGTTTTTTTTAAGAATACTTTTAACTCTGAACTATTCACTTCCTTAGCAGATACAGTACAAGATTTTAAAAAATTTATAAATACAAAAACAGAAATTAAAAAAAATAAGAATTTATTAATATGTTTCATGGATAACCCTCCTAAACTTAACTTTAAGATAAGTTTAGAAAAAACATCTTACAAAACATTTAATAAATTCTTACGAAAACCTTACAATTTTATATACAAGCTGGTAATAATACTTCAAAGCTTGTCTCAGCATCATTACTAGTTACCTTAATATTTCCTTTATGGACTTCAACAATACTTTTAGCTATGGCAAGTCCCATACCTTTGCCTCCAGTATTAGTATTTCTTGACTTTTCACTTCTATAAAACCTTTCAAAAATATAAGATTGATCTTCTATTGGTATTTTATTTCCATAATTTATTATTTTTACAGAAACCATGTTATCTATCAGCATAATTTTAATATTAATCTTTTTCCCTTTCTTTCCATAAAAAATACTGTTATTTATTATATTTTCAAAGAGTCTTACTATTAAGCTTATATCTCCATTAATAAATATTTTTTCATCAGGTGACTTAATGTTAAAAGACATTTCAGCCTTTTCAAGAGTTGGTATAAAACCAACTATCACCTGTTCTACTACATCTTTTATACTTATAGATTCTTTTTTTAGGTTAATTCCTTTAAAATTAATACTTGTATATTCAAGTAAATCTTCTATTAAGTTTCTCAATTCATCACATTTTTTTAATATAATATCTATACAATTATTGTATACTTCGCTATCTTTATATTCTAATTTTTTCATAAGTTCCACATAACCTATTACTGATGTTAAAGGAGTTCTTAGGTCGTGAGAAATATTGCTTATCATATCATTTTTAACTTTTTCATTTTCTCGCTGTTTTTTAATTAAATCCTCTAATTTACGAGACATAATATTGATATTGTTTGCTATTTGACCAATTTCATCATTTGTAGTTACTGGAATAGTAATATTAAAATTTCCTTCTGAAATTAACGTAATATTTTTATTTATATCATTCATCTGATAAATCATTTTTCTTGTGAATATATAAAAAAATACAGTTGTTATTAAAACAAAAATAAGAAAGAATGCAATTAGAATATATGCATTTTGATTCACATGTTTATTAGACCATTCACCCCAATTAGAATAATCAACGTTATACTCTACTTTTAAAAATTCAAATAATAAAAAAATAGTTAAAATAACTGATACTAAAATACTAAGTACAAAAGATTTTAATATTTTAAATTGAATTCCTTTAAATAAACTAATTTTCAATTTTATATCCAACTCCCCAAACAGTTTTTATAATTTTAGGTTCTCTAGGGTTTTCTTCTATTTTTTCTCTAATTCTAGCAATATGAACCATTATTGTATTATTTCCTTGAAAATATTTTTCCTTCCATACCCTTTCAAATATTTCTTCCATAGGAAAAACTCTGCTTGGATTTTCAGCCATAAGTAATACAATTTCGTATTCAGTTTTTGTTAAGTTAACTTCTTTTCCATATACTTTGACTTTAAGAGTTTCTTTATTGATTTGTAGTCCACTAATGTTTATTAAATATTCCTCTGAGTTTTCTTTATCACTATTGTTTAGATAAATATATCTTCGCAGCTGTGCTTTTACTCTTGCAATAAGCTCCACAGTACTAAAAGGTTTTATTACATAATCATCTGCACCAGCAGTTAGCCCTATAACTTTATCTATTTCAGAAGATTTAGCACTCAATATTATGATTGGAATGTTTTTTGTCATTCGTACTCTTCTGCAAACTTCCATGCCGTCAATTTCAGGCATCATTACATCAAGAAGTATTAACTGAATATCATTATTTTCTACTAAATGAAGGGCTTCATTTCCATCATATGCTTTTAAAATATCGTACCCTTCATTTTTTAAGTTGAAATCAATTAAATTAATGATTTCTTTATCATCATCTACTATAAGAATTTTTTCATTGCTCATAATAAGTTACCCCATTTATATTGAAAGTTTATATCTTATATTAGCATAAAATTACAAATAATGATTATTTTTCACACAATTTAAAAAACTAAAAAAGATACCGCTTCTCACCTACTAAAAAAACTTCTTAAGAATTTTTATTCTAAAATTCTTAAGAAGTTTTAGTCTACAAACACTCTAGTGCCTGTTGTCTTGTTTCATTAAGTTTTTATATTTTCACTAATAATCCTTTTTATAACTATAATTTATTCAGCGTCATTACTTACATTAACAGTATATGAAGAATTATCTCCAGAATACTTGTAAACATATAAATAATATCTTCCTGGTTCCGCTTGATATGAACCTGTTAATTCTCCTTTATTGTCTTGTGCATAAGTAACATACTTATCAAGATTTGATTCATGGTATAAAAGCCAGTTTAGTCCTGATTTTCCATCATTATTAACTTTAATATCTATCTTGCCAGGTGATGTTACATCAAAGTAATAGACATCTCTATCATCAGTTTTGCTAAAACTAGCTGATAATTTATTATTCATAGATATATGATTTGCATTTTCAAAAGTATCATTTGATTCTTTTTCAGCAGTCAAAGTACCGTTTGTTTTAGAAGGTTTCAATACTCTAGCTTCAGCCCAATCTGCATGGTCATAGTCTATACCATCACTTTCTCCAGAAACGATAAGCTTAAGTTCATTAATATCTTTTACATCAATATCTACGTGCTGAGCCTTATCATTTCCTGTTACCTTTGGACTTTCATAAAGAAGATTTCCATCACCAAATACCTTAAATACTACTGAACCATTTAAACCAACTTCATCATCTATTCCTACATCTGATATGAATCTTGAGTATTTACCATCTAATGTGTAAATAATTTCACTATCAGCATGAGTTCCTATTCCTTTCTCATATTTCTTACCATCAAGTGTTATTGCATTTTTATTAATACTTATATCTTTTCCAATTTGTCCCCAACCTGCATTTGCTGATTGCCAGTTTAAGTCAGAAAGATATACTTGATTATCATCTGCAGTTATTTCGTCATCTCCAGTTGTTTTATTATCTATTATGATACTTCTTCTTACTTCATCTACCTTTTCATCTACGCCTACTGCTCTTACTGTTAGAGTATGATTTCCATTTGCAAATCTTTTTGTATCTAACATATATGAATAATTTGCATTATCAAGAGAATAGTCTTTTAATTGTTCAGTTAAATCTTCTCTTGAACTTTGCTTAGCTGCTCCTACAAAGATATCATCTACAAATATTTCTACTCTTGATATATCTTTTCCATATACATACCAACCCTTAATTTCTTGAGCATCTTTCATAGCTTGTCCATCTCTTATTGTCTCAATATCTCCTTTAAATGGAAGTTCCTTAATCTGTTCACCTGGAAGTCTAACATCAAAAGAAACATCATCCCCTGATACTACAACATTTTCAATTTTTAAGCCACTATCTGTACCATCTGAATAGAATATTGGATTTTCTGTTCCTCCCAAACTATCTCTTCCTGCTTTGTCACTTAAATTTGCATTCCATAACCATCCATCTTTTCTATAAACATATACTTCATCTCCTCCATTATTAACTCCATTATATCTAGTATTTACTCTATATATAATCAAACCTGTATCTGGTATTGATGCATCATAAAAATCTCCTTTATTTCTAAATTCAACCATAAAATACTCATCTGATTTTCCAGGAAGTTTTATCATATAGCTATTATTATCTGAGGAAGTAACAGGTTTTAGTGTATACCTTCCACTTTTTTTGATTTCAGGTATATCATTAATCCACTTACCATATTTATATTTCATATGTGCATCCATCTGCTGAGGAGTACGTCCAGTTGATGCCATTATATCCCATGCACCTACTGGAGCGATATTTCTATTAGTATAACTATATAAATCTGGTGCTCCTAAAGTATGAAACATTTCATGACATAAGGTTGAAACATCCATCATACTCTCCAATTGGAAATTATAATTCCACACTCTTTTTCCATTAATCTCTTCGTGTTGTGTGTATAAGCACCACATATGCGGCCATAGCAGTGAGGACCATCCTTCGTTCTGTCCTTTTACTACAAAGCATATATTATCTACCTTACCATCATTATCAAAATCCAAATCTAAATCTTTTGGTATTTGATCCTTAACATAATCAATAGCATTTTTAACTAAAGTTTGTTCTCTTTGCGTTTTTTCAAATCCAGGATTAGCATAATATGATCTTGGATGAGTATCAGTATATGTTAATACTGTATTTCCTTGTGGTCTTGGGTAAAAAGTAGTCTCTATATCAAGCTTGTTATATGACGCTTCTCTATAGTAGTTTCTTAATGAATATACCCCTCGTCTAGTGCTGTTGAATTTTTCATCATATGAATTAAAGTTTTGAAAATCCTCTTGGTCACTAAATTTTATAAATATAACAATGTTATTTATCTTTCCACTTCTCTGAGATAAGTTTTTAAGCTTAGGCTGTAATTGCTGTGGAAACATTTCTTCTTTAGCCTTCTCTATTTCTTCTGTTGGTATCTTAATATCTGGTTTTTTTAACTCATTCTCATTTAAAGCTTTACTATTTACTCTTTTCATATCATATGAAGTAACATTGTATTTAGTTGGTTCTATTTTATCATCTACATATTTTGCATAGGTATAGTAACCTGTTTTTGGGTCTTTTATTATTATTTTACCCTCTGCATCGTGATAGTAATTAAAAAATTCATCTCCACTGGCATAACAATTAATTACATCTCCATTAGGTTGAACTAATTTTACAGGAGCATAACTTAAAGGTGCTGCCTGTGCTCCTATTCCTGTACCTAAAAAAATACTTAAATTAACTAATGTTCCTACTATGATTTTCTTAATTTTTGATTTATTCATTTTCTTCCTCCTACTTGTTCAATTTTAGCTTGTACACTTTTTTCATTTTTACATGTATATCAGTATCTTTTTCTTCTAAAAAAGACTCTACTACCTGTTTAAGTTCTTCTAAATCCTTATCACTGCATTTTGTCATGACTAATTCGGTGATTTCATTTCTTAATTTGTCATGTAGATGTTTTTCTTTTGCAATATTAATTTGTTTTACAGGCAATATACTCTCCGGATTATTTCCCGGTACATATTTACTATTTATTTTTTTCACTTCTTGTGATGTAACGATATTATCTGTAGGTTTAAAATCATCTTTCTCAAATTTTGCATATGTGTAATATCCTGTGTCTGGATTTTTAATTATTAATTTTCCCTCACCATCATGGTAATAATTAAAAATTTCATCTCCACTTACAAAGCATTCTATTACATCCCCATTGGGTTGAGTTAGTTTTACGGGCATAAAACTTTGTGGAGCTGCCACAGCAACTTGTCCACTGTAGAAAAAAATAGCAATAATAAACAATACTACTGATATGCCTTTTGTTAAAAATAGCTTATTCATTTTCTCCTCCTCATACTATTTAATTTTTATTTAAGTCTCCCTTTACATCAACAGTATATGAAGCTGCATCACCCTCATACATATATGCTTTCAAGTAGTATCTGCCTGGTTTTGCATGATATTTTCCTTTTAATTCATCAGTACCCTCTTGAGCATATGCAACATGATTATCATGATCTGATTCACTGTAAAGAAGCCAGTTCATTTTTGAATTGCTATTGTTTTTTACTGTAATATCTATATCTCCTTCTGATTTAACATCAAAATAGAATATATCCTTATTATCATCTTTATTTAAATTACCTGACACTCTTACATCAGAAACTATAGCTCCATTTGCCTTTTCAAAAGAGTTGTTTGGTTCACTCTCTACTTTTATAAAGTTTTCATTTGAGCTAGTATCAGCAGTTCCAATATCTCCACTTACATCAACAGTATATGAAGCTGTATCGCCCTCATACATATATGCTTTCAAGTAGTATCTGCCTGGTTTTGCATGATATTTTCCTTTTAATTCATCAGTACCCTCTTGAGCATATGCAACATGATTATCATGATCTGATTCCCTGTAAAGAAGCCAGTTCATTTTTGAATTACCATTGTTTTTTACTGTAATATCTATATCCCCTTCTGATTTAACATCAAAATAGAACATATCTATATTATCATCTTTATTTAAATTACCTGACACACTTACATCAGAAACTATTGCTCCATTTGCCTTATCAAAGGAGTTATTTGGTTCACTCTCTGCATTTATATAATCTTTAGTCGCATTTCCATTATTTAGTTTATTCACAATTACTTTTAGAACCGCTTTTAAATCTGTTCCTTCAATGGTTCCTTCTAAGCTATATTCACCAACTTTACTTGCGTCTACTGTGTCATTCCATGTAACAGCCATATCTTGTACACTTCCATCATTCATGGTTGCCTTTATAGTTGCTGGAAGAGTATATTGTTCCCCAACCTTCAATTCCAAATCTTGTAATTGTTCTAAACTTACTATAGTATTAATTTTCTCAGCAGTTTGAATAGGTCCATTAACATTAATTGTATATTCATGTTCTGAATAATTTTCTTTTTTATCTGGATAGTGATATACAGTTAAATAGTATCTGCCTGGTTGCACTGTAAAAGAACCTTTTAATTGTGAACCATGAGTTTTTGCATCAGCATAAGGTTTTTTCAAATCAGATTCTTTATTTACATACCAATGAATATTGTCATCACCTTTGTTATTAATTGTTATATTCACCTCTCCATCTGATAAAACATCAAAATAGAAATGATCTGTAGAATCTTGTTCATCAAGCTTAGCTGTAACATCAATATCATTAAATATTGGTCCATTTGCATCTTTATAATCATCGTCACGATCATTAGGTTCACTTTCTGTAAGAAGATAGTCAGTTAACACCGCAGTAGTACTTGTTGAACTAGTTGCTGCGTCACTATCTTTTACTGTAAGCTTCACAGTATAGTTGCCACCTTTAGAATATACATGTTCTGGATTAGCTTCCGTACTTGTTGTTCCATCACCAAAATCCCATAAATAAGATACTATTGAACCATCTTCATCAACAGAATCCTTACTACTGAATTTCACTACTTTTCCTGTAATACCTTTACATTCTCCAGATATTTTTGCTGTAGGTACTTTGTTATTAAGGTCCTTAATCAACACTCCATTGAAAACAACATCATATTGGAAATGATAGTTGGAATCTAGTCTATAATTAGTAAAATAACATGTTAAAGTTTTATAACCGCTCCATGGATACTTTTCTAATGTTTTTAGGAAACCATTGGCTTTTTCGTTCATGTTCTTCCAATCAAGCTCTTTACCTTGATAGTAATTACCTGTATAAGTTCCTCTTAGAGTGAAAGTATTGAAGAACTCAGATCTATTTTCTTCCACTTTAACATTTGAAAGCGCTGCAACAGAAGTGATATCTGAATATACTTCCTGTGGATTTTTGTATGGATGTTTAACTAAATAATCATCAGATACTAAAGGTAATGTATAACTATGATAGTTTTCATATAGCTTCTGCATATATTTTTCATATTCTCTATTAAGATTTGCATCATTAGCTAATGTATCAACATACTTGTCAAAACCTTTTGAATCATTATTTTTTATATACTCAGCCAGTTTGTTAAATATATCTAAACGATTATGGTATAGATAGCTTCTAAATACATATCCATAGGTATATAAATCATTAGTAACAGATGTTGCATGAACAATCTGTGATATTTTAAATCTTTTTGAAGGGTCTTCCGGCAACTTACCTACCATAGTTTTTCTATCTACAATACTTGAAGTACGAGTGGAACCGGCTGTTAATTCTGCACCACCTTCTTCAAACCATGTCATTCTTCCACCTTGATAAATGCCTTGCCCCCAAAAACCTGGTACTGCATATCTGCTCTGTAAATAGTGAGTAAATTCATGACGGAAAAGCTCTTCCAAAGTATATATACTTTCATTAGGTGTTCTTTCCCAAGTATAGAAAGTACCTTCATTTTCTATATACATGCCACCATTATCCGTAGGAATTCCATTTAAAAATAAATTCATTTTATATTCTTTCGGAGAATTATAAATAATAGCTGTCAGTACATCATCCGGGTGCCCTTGGTCAAGTGCTCCATCTCTTCCATAAGATCTAAAGAATTGAGATTGTACTTCTTTGGATGCCCAGTAAAGCCTTTTTATTTTTTCTTCTGTAACTCTATCTCCAGCAATAACAACAAATTTTCCGTTATCAAAAGAGTATTTTTTAGGAAGCAATTTACTTTTTAGCTTATCTTTAATCTCTTTCATATCTATTTTATTGCCATAATAATCTACTCCGCCAAACTGTTCATCTATACTAGATATAGCTTGTAAATATGCTTCAGTTGTATTAGGATACATTTTTAAAGCTTCAGTTAATACATAATTACACTTTGAAGGATCAGAGTGATATGGTGATAATTTTCCTGTAATCCATATTCCATTATTTATTAAACTTGCACTTTGCTCACTAAAATCTCCCATGAGACCAAACTTACCTAAATAATCAATAAATTCATCAATTTTTCCATACCATTCAGTGTCTTTAGGTTGAATTTCTTTTGAATCAGTACGATTTTGATTTTTGTTAAATAAAGCTAAACCAATAGAATGGTTTACCCCAGCCATAAGGTTATAAACAGCAAACTCTTTTTCTTTGTGTTCATTATTACCTATATAGACATCTCTATTATCATAATATTCTTTTAAAATAGGTACACATTTATTAACTACATCTGCATTACAAGATGTTGAATCTATTAATCTTCCAATTGCCTTAATTACAGAAGCTTGTTCATTACTTTTTAATGTAAAATACTGATTGTTCTGAACAGCTGTTATTGCAGGTAAACATCTATCTTTTACTTCCTGCTTATTAAAATAATCAACTTCTTTATTATAGAATCCAACATAGTATCCTGTTCTTAATACTTCAATAATAGTTGGTAAACCTTTTGTATCTGTATCAGTATATTGTGCTCCTCTTTCACAAATGGCATCTCTAAGAGCTTGAACACGTTTTTCATCCTTATAAAAATCAAAAACCTCTTGTTTATATTCGCCAAACTCAGCCACTTTACCAATATACTTATTTCTAATTCTCCAATTAGCATTAAACTTATATTTATCAAGCTTTACTAAATAATTAATAAGATCATCATAATTTAACCTACTAAGCTCACTTATAGAATAATGAACAAGCTTATCAATTTCTTTTTCATCATCCATATTTCCTAGTGATGCTACTTGAGTAGATGTTAAAGCATTAAATTCTTCTGGTTGTATAGGCGGTTCAGGATTAGCATTCAAATTCTTCAAATCTTTTACATGTACAACATTTTTCAAGTCTTGTGTTGTTTTGGAAGTTCCATTAGATGCTTTTGTTGAAATTGAATTTAATGCATAACTTTTCACATCTACAGGTGAATTTTTTTTAGGAACTTGCATACCTAAAGATACGGTAGCAGAGTTAACTGTTAATAAAGTTGTAAGACATACAGACGCCACTAACTTATTTAATGAATCTTTTTTCTTGCAGCTGTAAACAGCATACGGTTGTTTGTTTTTTTTCATTTTTTCCTCCTTAAGTAAATAAAATATTTTTGAATTATATTTAAATAAAAGACCAGCACAAAAACTCTGTAAAAGTACCTGTATTTCAAGTACCTCCAGTGTTAATATGCTGGTCTATCTCTAGCTAAACTATTATTATCTATTAATCACACCACATAATATATTAAATTTTAAATTAATTTATTTCCTAATAATAAATATTATATACATTTTATCTTATTTTTTATGTAAATGTTATTTTTTATTTTTAAAATTATATATCGGATCATATGTTAATATTTTGTATAAGCATTTATCTAGTTTGCAGTAATTCTAAACCACCAACTTATTATTTCTTGTCCATATAAAATAGTAATATATGTACTTATTGATATAAATGGCCCAAATACTATCTTATCTTTTCTGGTATTAACCCCTATTAAAATTAAAATTATACTTATAACTACTGCAGATATGATTGATAAATATAATATAACAATGGTTTTTGTCCACCCTAAGAATAATCCAACAGGTGCCATAATTCTAACATCACCCATTCCTATTGCTTCATTTGTTTTGCTTATTAATGCACCAAAAAAAGATGCTATAAATAAAAATCCTGATCCAATGGCGGCTCCAAGCAGTGGATCCCACCAATACTCATCCAAATAAATACCTAGTGGATAAAAAGCATTATATATAACTACACAACCACCTGCTAATACACCTATGACAACTATACTATTGGGAATTATCATATGTTCACTCTCTATAAAAGCCATTACTATTAAAATAGAAGTCATAAACGCATAAATAAAAAATATAATACCTATATCATATTTAAAATACAAAATTTCAAACACTATTGTTGTCAATATCTCTACTATTGGATACATAAAGCTAATTTTATTTCCGCAATAACGACAACGGCCTTTCAATAATAAATAACTTAAGACAGGTATAAGATCCCAAGGCTTTAATTTTGTGCTGCAATTAGTACAGCGAGGTTCTGGAAAAATAATATACTCATTTCGAGGTATACGATATATACATACGTTTAAAAATGAACCTATAACTAATCCCATCAATGCTATAAATACAATTTCAATATTCATGTAACCCTATTCCTTTACTATACTATAATTTTAGATATTAATTCCTATTCCAGAGTATCATTTTATACTAATACCATATAAACTTTATAACTACCAGGTAAGTTAAGCTTCAAAATATATTGCATTTATTCTACTTATCACATTTGTACAACATAAGCATTTCTTCAAATTCTTTTATTTCATATAATATTTTTCTTGTAAACTCATTAACTTTTTCTGGTTTTGCTGACTCTATACATACATCTATTTCATTTAAACGTTTATATATACTAGTTAATTCAAAATTTAAAACAGCTCCTTTTAACTTATGAGTCCTTTCTTTTAATTCCTTAAAACTATTTAAGTTAGCCATATCAGCAAGCTCTTTCATTTGCTCTTCTGAAAACATATGTATTAATTTCTCTGATAATTCTAAAACCAGTTTTTTATCTCCATCTAAAATATTTTCAAATCTTTGAAGCTTTTGAAGTTTATCAATTTTGCTATAGTCTTGTTTTTTTTCTATATCTACAGCTTTGAAATTCTTTAAATCATTTAGTAAATTTAAATTTTTTAGTATTGAAAAATATAACTTTTTACTATCAACAGGTTTTGATAAATAATCACTCATGCCTAGACCTAGAAATTTTTCTTTATCCTCTATTAAGGCATGTGCTGTTAAAGCTATTATAGGTATATTTTTCCACTTCTTATTGTTTTTTATTATTTTCGCAGCTTCAATTCCATTCATAACTGGCATGGAGATGTCCATTAATATTATATCAAAATCTTCTTTTTCTAATATTTCAATTGCTTCTTTTCCATTTTGTACAATTTTACATGACCATCTATTAATATTGATTAATTTTTCCATTAATATTTGGTTTATTTGATTATCTTCTGCAACTAAAATTTTTATATTTTTATCTTTAGTATATTTATAATAGTCTTCAAGAATATATTCATCATTTTGTTTTTCCATAATTTCCTGGGACATATAATTCTTTATCTCTTTAAATAATATAAAAAAACTAAAAGTACTTCCTACATTCAATTTAGTATTTACAGTTATTTTTCCTCCCATTGCTTCTACTAATTGCTTAGTAATTGCAAGACCTAATCCTGTTCCTGAGTACTTCTTTTCGTGTGTTTCTTCTACTTGAGTAAAACTTTCAAAAATATTATCAATTTGTTCTTCTGGAATTCCTATACCTGTATCGATTACTTCAAATTTTAATAAAATTTCATCACTCAGGTTAAATTCCATATATTCTCTTTGAACTCTAACTATAATTTTGCCTTTCTCAGTAAATTTAAATGCATTTCCTATTAAGTTTATTAGGATTTGCTTTAACCTTAATTTGTCCCCTATTAAATATGTATTAATACCTTTATCAATATCATATTCTATATGAATATTTTTTTGATTCTTTTTTACAAAAAAAACATTCTTAATCTCATTAATTAATTGATAAAAATTAAAAGGCTTATATATAATTTTAAACTTTCCTGACTCAATTTTTGAAAAATCTAATATATCATTTATAATATCAAGTAAAATACTGGCTGCATCTTTAGCTGTATTCATCATTTTTACTTGCTCTTCATTTAATTCTGTCTTTAACATAAGATCTATTAAACCAATTATTCCATTCATGGGAGTTCTTATTTCATGACTCATATTTGCTAAAAACTGTGACTTAGCTCTGTTGGCTGCAGTTGCTTTTTTATTTGCTTCAATTATTTCTTTTCTTCTATTTTGTTTTTCTGTTATATCAACAATAAGTACTCCTGCTCCTATTATTTCGTCATTCTCCCTTAAACAAATATAATGTACATCCCAGTATTCTTTTTTACCTGTTATTTTTGATATCTCTATAATATCTTTAGATGAATTTCCTGAAAGAGCCTTTTCTAAATTTTTTATACTCAAATCTTTTAATCCATATAGTAGAATTTTTTCTTTATTCATATCTAATATATCTAAATGGTTCATTCCTAAACTTATATCTATACCAAGTATTTCTTTCCCTAAATTTTTATAGGATTCATTTATTAATAAATATCTATATGTCTTATCTACTACAAACAAGCTATATCCTTCTAAATTTTGAACTATTTCTTTTAATAAAATATTTATTTTTAATACATCTATTTCTACACCTATTTTTTCCGTTACATTTCTAACAGCAGCCTTTAATATCCTTTTCTCTTTATTTATTATTATTGCACCTATAATTGATACAATGATAATTTGTCCATCTTTTCTTCTTACATCAATTATTGTATTGATACTGTAAGAATGCTTTTTCTGACTGCAAAATTTTTTTAACCTACCTATTTGAATTTTACTAACTATATTAGTTAGTTTTATATCTTTTAATTCATCTTTACTATATCCTATAATTGACTCTACTTTACTATTAGCGGAAATTTCTTCTTTATCTATGTCATAAGAAAACGTACACTTATCTCCCTCATTGCTCAAAAGCACTATATTTCTAAGGGTTTTTTCATCTATATAATACTCATCTTTCATTAGTGTTGTTTTCTTAACTTGCATAGAATTTTTCATTTTATAACACATATATTTATTTATCTTTTGAAAAATACTTGTATATAAAATTATTCCAATTATATGTAGAATCATATGTTTTGTATTTATCATACTTGCAGTAATTTCATTATATTTTTTAAATATATAATATTCTGCAAATATACTTAAATACAATGCAAAAAATATATGCAGCAAAAATAAAATATTAGTTCTTTTTTTCAAATCACAAATTGTAATATTTTTCAAGTAAATTGTAAAAAATTCTGCAATTCTCCAAATTAACATTAAATTCAAGATTCCCAACAAAGCATAAGTTATATTGGTTATGTAAAAACCTATATCCATACTCCTTACTCCTTAAAACTTCAATTCTAAACTCATAGTTGAAACTAATACTTTAGTAATATTAGTACTTTTTTACCTCTTTTAATAAATTTTATAGGTTATCTCATCAATATTATTTAAAATATTCGCCTTAATTTTAGAAAGCTTTACTTTCCTATTCAATATTGTTTCAACTATATTTTCTAATTCTTTATACTTACTCTTATAAAAAATCCTTCTATTATATTCAACTAGAGTATGATTTTTCTCAACCTGAAGTAAAGATTTTTCCATGTTGGTTAATATATCATATATTTTAATTATAATCACATTTTCTTTTATGAAAATTTTAGTATCCTGAGGGCCTTTGCCTATATTAGTTTTGAAAAAACCTGAAATTTTAGCCTTAATCTTATTCTCAATTTGAACTTTTTCTTCTTTGCTAAACTCCAGCTTAATTTTAAGCTGATTTTCAATGCCTTTTCTGGAAGAGATTTTTTCAATAACTATTTCTATACCTCTGAACAATTCTTCTTTACTAATAGGCTTTATTAAGTATTTATCAATTCCGATATCTATACTCTCCAATATATAATTCACATCTCCAACCTCAGTATTAATAATAATTCCACATTCCTTATCAATTTCTCTTATTTTTTTAATCATAGTAATGCCATCTAAAACAGGCATTTTCAAATCAGTTATTACTATCTGAGGTCTATAAATTTGAAAAAGTTCTAACCCTTGTTCTCCATTTTTAGCTACAAACACTTCTCCAAATTTCTCCTTAAGCATTTTCTTAATCATAACTTTAGTTATTTCTTCGTCTTCCACAAATAATACTTTTAAGTTTTTCATTGTATTATTAACATCCATGCTACCTTTTCCCCCTGTAGTTTCTATACTGTTTTGTTGTTTATAGTTTTTATTACTTTATCAGCTGCTTTAATTATTTTTGTATATATTGCTTAAGTTATATTTCATTTCCACTTTTGGGGTATATTGTGTTTAAATTATACAGCGATTAATATTTTTTGTCAATTATAGTACTATTTTGAATATATTTGTGTATTTGTGTATTTGTATTAAAATATGGTTGTATATGGTGATTTGTTACATATTTTGTCTTATGTGTATTTTAACCTGTTTTTGAATTATTTTAAATATTTTTTTTAAAAAATTATTTATTATTTTAATTATTATGATATAATGTTGATGTTATTTTTTAATTTTTACCATTAAAAAATAATAAAAAAACAAAAATACTTGGTCAGATTAATAGAGAGTTTATTAAACTTAGCTTACAATAGACCAGCACAATTATATCTGTCTTATAAATTTTATTTATAGAGGCTGATATAACTGTGCTGTTTTTTGTTTGTTAAAAAATTTAAAATATTATTTAAACTTTATTTGAATAGGAGGCAATAATATGTTAAAAAAGTCTAAAATTTTACTTATTCTCGTACTAGCTAGTTCTATTACAGCTTTGCCGCTACAAACTTATGCTTATGAAAATAAAATAGAAAAGCATGCCGCAGATAGTACAATTGAAAAGTATACAGCCCAAAGAAAAATAGAACTAACTTCTGGTAACCAATTCCTGCAAGACTCATTTCAATGGGCTAAGGATAGAACTCTAAGTTTAGTAGTTCCTGCAAATGCATCGCAAGCAGATAATCCTTGGGTATTTCACGATAAAGACCCAAGAGTAACAGAACATTATCCTTTCAAAGAAACAAATCCTGGTTCAATATGGAAAACAGACCAACTGTTAAAAACATATGATCCATCTGTTGTTGGTAGTAATCCAAAGCCAACAGTTGAAAGCTACTGGGGTACATATGCTCATAATCCTGAGTCTTTAAATAAGCCTCAATGGGAGTGGAATGATGGAAGAGAATGTTTCTGCACAAGAGATATTTGCCATCAAGCTTTAGCCGGGCATCTGCTGGGTCTCGACAATGCTAACTGGTCAATGCTAAAACTTTTTGCAAAAGGTGCCAATGAAAATACTTCAAATCCCTACTGGCCAAAATGGTCATACGACTTTTTTGGTGACCCATATTATATGGATGCTGATTGGCGCGAACTGCCCGCTCCTCTTGAATTAGGAGAAAAGCTGTATGAACAGTACCTATGGACTGGTGATAGAAAATGGGTTGATGACCCTGATATATTCCAATATCACACAAACCTTCATACGAAATTTATGGAAAATCAAGATATAAATAATAATGGAATAGCTGATGAGACAAAACAGTTAGCTACTCTCTGGGAAGATAATTCAGACAAATTTATAGAAGCAGGTGACTCTGCAGGCTGCCAATACCAAGCTTTATTAGCTTACTCAAAGGTTCTTGAGGCTAGAGGAGATACGGCAAATGCTTCTAAATATCTTCAAAAGGCTAATAATTTAAGAGATAAGTTTAATAAAGAGTGGTATTCAAAAGATACTCAGAGATATATAAGAGGATTTAGAAAAGACGGAACTTATAGGGATAACTGGGGACATGAAGGAAGTTTCTTTATGCCTATGAAGGAAATTACAGATATGGGTCCTAGAAATGAAAAGTATCTTGATTTTATTTTAAAATCAGAATATGATAAGCAGCTAGGTACTGAGGCAAAAACATATCTGCCTGAAGTATTTTATAAATATGGTAGAAATGCTGCTGGCTGGCACTATCTTAAACAAAGCATGAAATCTAGAAATATCTATCCTGAAGTTGCATTTACATGTATATCAAATACAGTATGTGGAATGATGGGATTACAGGCTGATTCTCCAAACCATAGAGTAGCTACAATACCACGACTTACAAGTGAAGTTCCTTGGGTACAAATAGACAATATTCCTGTTGGAAACAATAGCTTAAAGTTAAGACATGATGGAACAAGGAAGTCAACTATGACAAATAATTCAGGTGATCAAATAACATGGGAAGCTCAATTCTATGGATTATATGAAAAACTTAATGTAAATGGAGAGCTTAAAACTGCACAAACTAAGAAACTTAACGGGCAAATTATAAGCTATGTTACAGTTACTCTTAATGCTGGTGATACTGCCACAATTGAAACTTCAAACAGTTCAGCAAATGGGTTAGGCTATGAGTACCTAAGTGATATCAACTGGAAATCTGTGAATGGTCAAGCCCAAAAAGATATAAGTGCTTCCAATAATAGTAATGGTATGCTTATGATAAATAGAATTGCATATAGCAAAGGAATTGGTGTACGTGCTGAAAGCTCTGGCAATACAATTATATACGATTTAAATAATCAATTTTCAAGATTTACAGCAGATATTGGTCTGGATGATGCTTCAAAAGGCCTTGGTTCAGTAGAATTTAAAGTACTGGCAGATGGAAAGGAAGTCTATAATAGTGGAATTATAAGCGGCAATAATATCCCTTCTAAATCAATAGATATAGATGTTACTGGTAAAAATCAACTTGAACTAGTAGTTACGGATGCAGGAGATGGCTCTGGAAATGACTATGCAGTATGGGGAAATGCAATGCTTCACAAAGGAAGAAGTCCACAAGATGAAACTGTAGAATCTGTTGCTTCTGCAATAAACTCTCTGCCAGAGTTAATTAAAAACTCGGAGAATTTAGTATTGCCTGAAGTTCCAGACGGCTTTACTATAAAAATTTATGATACAAGCAACCCAGCTTTAGTAAGCTTAAATGGAAGCATTACTTCTCCTGATGAAGAAGAACTAATTGGATTAGTATTTGAAATAACAAAACTATCAGATGGTTCCAAAGCAATAACAAAATACATAACAACGACAGTACCATCAAAGACAGCTAATACAGCAGTTTTAGCTGCTAAAAATATAAAATCCATTAAAGCTCCTGAAATAGGACAAAATAAATTAGTATTGCCTGACGTCCCTGAAGGATTTGAAATAAATATTGTAAATTCATCTAATACTTCTGTTATAAAGTTGGATGGTTCAATTATTCCTCCAGATGATTATGAAACAGTTACATTAGAGTTTGAAGTTAAAAAACTATCCGATGGCTCAACTGCTAAAACTGCACCTTTAAAAGTTGAGGTTCCATCTAACAAATATTCTTATTTAAGTAATATGAAATGGCAATCTGCAACTTCAGGCTTTGACGGTGTAAGAAAAGACAAGAGTGTTATGGGTAACACTTTAAAGCTTTCTGGAACAGAATATAAAAAAGGTCTTGGAACACACGCTAAAAGTGAAATAATCTATAACATAGATAAGAAATATTCTATTTTTAGTGCAGTTGTTGGAGTAGATGATGCACAGGCAGACTGTGGTTCAGTTCAATTTCACATATACGGTGATGGAAAATTGATTTACGAAACAGGTGTCTTAAAAGCTTCTAAAGATAACTCACAAAGAACAGAGAAAATAGATATTGATGTTAAGGATGTAACTGAACTTAAACTTGTGGTAACAGACGGTGGAGATGGTGTAGGTTCAGACCACGCTGACTGGGCAGATGCAAAGCTTTATCTTAATTCAGAAACCTCCGACCATGACAAAACAACTAAAGAAGTTGATATTGCTAATCTTCCATGGAAATCAGCTAAATCAGGTTGGGGCGATGTAAAACTAAACAAAAGCATCGATAACAATCCTTTAAAGATTAATGGTAAGAAATATGAAAAAGGTATAGGAACTCATGCAAATAGTGAAATTATTTATGAACTAAAAGGAAATTATGACAGATTCACTTCACTTGCAGGTATTGATAGTGAAATTGGGTCGAACGGTTCAGTAATCTTTAAAGTATTAGGGGATGGAAAGCTTCTATATGAGTCCTCAAAACTTACCGGAAAAGATAATGCAGATACGGTTGATGTGAGTATAAAAGGAATTAATGAACTTAAGCTTATTGTTGACGATGCTGGTGATGGTATAAGTTGTGACCACGCTGACTGGGTGGATACAAAACTAATATCATACTCACAAGGTAACAATGAGAAAACAAGTCTTTTGGACTTAAACTGGATAAGTGCTGCTGCTGACTGGGGAACAATCAATAAAAATAAAAGCATAGATAATAACCCTATAAAAATTAATGGTAAAACATATGATAAGGGAATAGGAACTCATGCAAACAGCGAAATAGTTTATGATTTAAATGGTAAATACAAAACTTTTGAATGTTTAGCTGGTATTGATGACGAAACAGAAAATGCGGGCTCAGTTGTATTTAAGATTTATGGAGATGATAATCTTCTATATGACAGTGGAATTGTTAAAGGCAGTGACGAAGGCAAAGAAATTAATGTTAATTTAAATGATGTAAAGCAGCTTAAGCTGGTTGTGGAAAATGGTGGAGATAATATCAGTTCTGATCATGCTGATTGGGTTAACCCTATTCTTACAAGATAATACTAAGATATAAGAACGTAGATAGATTTGAATTTACACAAATCTATCTACGTTCTCGATTTTAAGGTAACTTCTTTTGGTTATTCCTATTTAAGCCACCCAGCAGCATCTAATGCATAATAAGTAATTATTATATCCGCACCTGCTCTCTTCATTGACAAAAGCATTTCCATGGCTACTGCCTTTTCATCTATAAGCCCCATTTTAGCTGCTGCTTTTACCATTGAATATTCACCACTAACACTATAAGCAGCTATTGGTACATCATATCTATCTCTTGCCCATCTTACAACATCAAGATAAGAAAGAGCAGGTTTAACCATTACAATATCTGCACCTTCTGCCAAATCATCTTCTATTTCTCTCATAGCTTCTCTTATATTTGCCACATCCATTTGATAAGTCTTTCTATCACCAAATTGCGGTGCAGAATTGGCAGCTTCTCTGAAAGGTCCATAAAAAGCTGAACAATATTTTGCACTATAGGACATTATGGAAACTTGAGTATATCCTTCTCTATCCAGAATTTCTCTTATAGCCATTACTCTTCCATCCATCATATCAGAAGGTGCTACCATGTCTGCTCCTGCTTCAGCATGAGATAAAGCAATCTTTGCCAAATATTCTATACTTTTGTCATTATCTACTTTTCTTCCTTCTATTATTCCGCAGTGACCATGACTTGTATACTGACACATGCATACATCTGTAACTACCCATAACTCAGGAGCAATCTCCTTTATCTTCCTTACAGCTTGCTGAACTATCCCATTTGCATCAAATGCACTGGAACCTATTTCATCCTTATGACTTGGTACACCAAAAACCAAAACTCCTCTTATTCCAGCAGCTTTAACTTCATTTATAACCTCTGTTAATCTATCTATGGAATAATGATAATTTTGTGGTAAAGATTGAATTTCTTCTTTTATATTTTCACCTTCCACTACAAAAACAGGATAGATAAAATCCTTTGGAGTGAGTACAGTCTCCCTTACTAAATCTCTTATTGCTTTACTTTCTCTTAATCTTCTATTTCTACTAAACATACTTTTATTCCTACCTTTCAGCACTTATATCAATCACCTTATTTACAAGACCTTCATTAGAATGATCATCACAAACAAAGCTCTTTATATCATTTTTTGTGAGTTCTTTCTCTGTAACAGGTCCTATTGCAATACAGATTTTTTCTTTTATCTTTTCAAGTCCAACCATTTTAATCATATTTCTTACAGTCGATGGACTTGTGAATAATACAATATCTACATTCTCAAAAGAATTAGCATTTACTATGTCACCTGCATCAGGATAATATATATGTGCTTCATCAACAGTACATCCCAAATTAATCATGTTTTTGATTAGATATTTTCTGGAATCCTTAGAACAAGGAATAAGAATTTCATCTCCTGTTTTAACATGGCACTTTAGTTTTTCAAACAAATCCTCTGATACAAACTCTTCAGCAATAATTTCCGGTATTACTCCTCTATCTTTTATACTTCTTGCTGTAGCTGGTCCTATGGCTGCCAACTTAGCTTTTATCTTTCTCACATCAAACTCTTTTTGCTGAAGATAACTAAAAAATATATTCACACTGTTCACACTAGTAAACACAATAAAATCATAGCTCTGCAATTTATGTATATAGTTGTCCAGATTACTGCTGGTCTCTTCAATCTTTATAGAATTTATTTCCGTAACCTCTGCCCCAAGTTTAAGCAGTCTTTTGCTTAATACTTTTGACTGCTCCTTTGAACGAGTAACACATATGTTCCATCCAAATAGAGGCTTTTTCTCATACCAACCTAAACTATCGCTTAAAGTTACAACCTTTCCTACAACTATTATGCACGGTGAGGTAAAACCTGCTTCTTTTACTTTAAAAGTAATATCTTCTAAAGAACCAATTACTTTTTTTTGCTTTGAGGTTGTTCCTTTCCTAATAACTGCACAAGGGGTATTCTTATCTTTTCCCATCAAGATTAAATTATTTGTAATACTTTCCAGGTTTTTAAGCCCCATTAAAAAGATTAGAGTACCTTCAAGCTTTGATACTGCCTCCCAATTTATATTCAACTTTTCTGCACTTTTCCCAGTAAAAACATGAAAACTTTGAGAAATTCCTCTATGTGTAGCTGGTATACCTGCATAATTTAATACGGATATAGCAGATGTGATTCCAGGTATAACTTCAAATTCTATCTTCTCTTCGCACAGCCTTAAGGCTTCTTCTCCTCCTCTTCCAAAAACATAAGGGTCTCCACCTTTAATTCTTCCAACTATATGTCCTTCTTTTGCAAGAGAAACAAGCATATCATTTATTTCTTCCTGAGTTTTGTAATGACATCCAGGCTCTTTCCCACAATAAAAAACCTTACATTTCTCATTTATATACTTTAAAATATTATTACCAGCAAGTCTGTCATATAAAACTGCAGTACACTCTTCAAGTGCTGTTACTGCCTTTATTGTCATAAGTTCTTCATCTCCAGGACCTGCTCCTATAAGATATACTTTTGCCATTTTCTCCTCCTTTTTATGGTTATTCCAATTAATAACCTATACCAATTTACCCCTTAATTATTTTTGCCCCTAATTCTTCTCCTAATCTAATATAATCAGATTTATTTCCATGAACTTCTTTTTTAACTAGTCTATCACCTAATTGATAAGTTCCTATCATATACATTGTTTCTCCTTCTACAAAACTATAAGCTCCAATAGCTGTATGGCATCCTCCATTCATTTTTTTCATAAAGCTTCTCTCAGCTTCCACACAAATTCTCACATCCAAGTCATCTAATTTCCTGAATATTTCTCCATTAATACTGTTTGATACTATCTCAATGCCAAGAGCTCCTTGTCCAACTGCTGGTAGAAATTCAGCAGGATCAAAATAATTTGTTATAACATGTTCCAATTTCAATCTTTTAAGTCCCGCCGCCGCAAGTACAATTCCATCAAGTCTTTCTGTTTTCATCTTAGCTATCCTTGTTTCTACATTTCCCCTAATAGGAACAGTTTCAATATCCGGTCTTATAAGTTTTATTTGAGCAGCCCTTCTATTACTGCTTGTCCCTACTTTAGCACCCTTAGGAAGTTCAAAAAAACTCATTCCCTCACTTGAAACAAAGGTATCTCTTACATCCTCTCTACTTAATATAGCCGCTATTTCAAAAATATCATTTATCTCATAAGGAACATCTTTCATACTGTGAACTGCCGCATCTGCTCTTCCTTCAGCTAAAGCAATTTCTATATCCTTTACAAAAAGCCCCTTTCCTCCTATTTTATCTAATGTAACATCAAGTTTTTTATCCCCTTCAGTTTCAATAAGAAGCTTCTCACTTTCTATATCAAACTTTTCTTTTATAATATTCATGACAAGCTCTGTCTGACCTTGAGCCAGATTGCTTTTTCTAGTAGCTATCTTTAAATTCAAAATTATTACCTCCATAAAACATAATAATAGTTGTAAATCATTTTTACAAAAACAATTTAATTATATATCCTAATCTTGATTTTTATATTTTTCAAAAATTCCATATATCTCTTGTTGAACCTCTTCTTTGTTTTCATAAGTTAGTCTTTCGATAAAATCAGAATATACTACTTCCTTAAAAAATTCTCTTCTTTTTTTTCCATCTTTTATCTCCCGTAAAACATTACTTCTCATATCACCCATAATATCTAAAAAATCTTCATAATTTGAATTAAAAACTTTTTCTAGTTCCTCTCTTATCCTTCTAGACAGCATAGGACTTTTGCCATTAGTAGATACAGCTACTGTTAAATCTCCTCTTTGAACTTTAGCTGGAACTATAAAGTTACATATATCGGGCTCATCTACAACATTTACCAAAATATTATTTCTGTTGCAGTCCTCATATATTGTTTTGTTCATACTTCTATTATCCGTTGCTGCATATACAATATATACATTATCTATGTACTTTATGCTGTAGTTATCTTCTATATACTCTATTTCACCTTTATTTATTAAAATTTTAAATTCATCTGATATATTTTTGCTTAATACTTTAACCTTCCCGCCACATTCTAAAAGAGATAAAGTTTTTCTATAGGCAATTCTTCCGCCTCCTATAACTAAACAATTTTTATTTTCTATATCTAACATTATAGGATAGTATTTTTTCAATTACACCATACCCTTCCTTTTTAATATATATTGCAATTATCAATATTCATTGTTTAAAAACCAATTTATAAAAAATTTATTAATTTGTCACTGATTTTATTATACATAACTGCAAAATTTTAATCTGTTTGTATTATATCATAACTACATTCCTGACCTCAGTAACAAAACATATTTCTATTCATAAAATAATATGTAGACAAAAACAAATATCCTATTTACTGAAAGAAGGAATTTAAAATGGCTAAGCCATTAACTTTTTTAACAGAAGAAACAATTAAAGACTTTAAAGTAGTAGCTTTACAGCCCAATTTAGATATTCCCTTTCATTCCTCAGTACAAATAGCTGAAATTCCATTAACAGTTAGTGATATTCGTAATTTGGTTTCTTTGAATGTATCAGTAGGATGGAAAGTTAATTGTTATTTTTATTCATTATCTTTAAGATTCAGTATATACCGTGATAATATTGCCCCTAATAATCGAATATATTCTGCAGTAACTTCTATGCCAATTTCGCCACATACTGCTACTGAACAAATCACTAGTTTTTCTCTAGGAGATATACCTACTTGTACTCATTGTGAAATCACAAAACAGGTTAAATATATTCTCACTATTGAAGGGGAAATAAGTTAACACTAAAATATAGATTGTTTCCTGTTAATTATAAGGAGCAGATACAGCTAGGTATCTGCTCTTTATAATTATTTAAATAAAATTTTACTTAATTAATTTTCCCTTAACTACCATACCAGTAATCGTTACATTATTTATTTCAAGCATGCCTTCTCCTATCTTAGTAACAAATGCATCCTCTCTACTTAAATCAGTATCAAAGGCATTATAAATAGTAAAATCTTTAGATACAGTCTCTCCCGTTACATACACATTTCCTGCATTATCTACTGCTATACTCCTACCATAGTCAGTATTACTTCCTCCTAGATAGCTGGAGTATACTATAGATGGTGCTCCATCTATTTTTGTTACAAATACATCTCTATATCCTTTTAATGTTGTATCAAAACCATTATCTGTTGGAAAATCTATTGACCCAGTATATCCCGTTACATACACATTTTCTGCATTATCTACTGCTATACCCATTCCATAATCAGTACTACTTCCACCCAAATAGCTGGAGTATACTATAGATGGTGTTCCATCTATCTTTGTTACAAATGCATCGCTACTTCCTTTTAAGGTTGTATCAAAACCATTATCTGTTGGAAAATCTGTTGATCCAGTATATCCCGTTACATACACATTTCCTACATTATCTACTGCTATACCCATTCCATGATCATTACTACTTCCTCCCAAATAGCTGGAGTATACTATAGATGGTGTTCCATCTATCTTTGTTACAAATGCATCTACACTTCCTTTTAAGGTTGTATCAAAGCCGTTATCTGTTGGAAAATCTGTTGAACTAGTGTCTCCCGTTACATACACATTTCCTACATTATCTACTGCTATACCATAACCATAGTCATAATCACTTCCTCCTAGATAACTGGAGTATACTATAGATGGTGCTCCATCTATCTTTGTTACAAATACATCGCTACTTCCTTTTAATGCTGTATCAAAACCATTATCTGTTGGAAAATCTGTTGAACTAGTGTCTCCCGTTACATACACATTTCCTGCATTATCTACTGCTATACCATAACCAGAATCATAACTACTTCCTCCTAGATAACTGGAGTATACTATAGATGGTGCTCCATCTATCTTTGTTACAAATGCATCCAAACCTCCACTTAAGGTTGTATCAAAACCATTATCTGTTGGAAAATCTGTTGAACTAGTGTCTCCCGTTACATACACATTCCCTGCATTATCTACTGCTATACCATAACCTCTATCACTACCACTTCCTCCTAGATAACTAGAATATACTATAGATGCTGCTCCATCTATCTTTGTTACAAATACATCTACACTTCCACTTAAATTTGTATCAAAGCCATTATCTGTTGGAAAATCTGATGAATAAGTGAATCCCGTTACATACACGTTTCCTGCATTATCTACTGCTATACCATAACCATAATCATCACCACTTCCTCCTAGATAGCTGGAATAAAGTATTTGCGGATCTATAATAACAGGATAATTTGGATTATAATTATCACTTATTTTAAATCCATAAACACTTTTGTTATTTTCTTTTTTCTTTAAAACAAAGTTACTCTCCACCATTATTTTTTTATCATCAATCTGCTGATAACTTATAGGCTTTTCATCTATTATCACACCAAATTCATTTTCAATTATAAGATTTCCTTTTTCATCTATAGATATTTCATCACAACCTTTATAAATAAATCCAATATCTTCTACAGATGCTCCTGGTTGTAAAATGAAATCATATTTTAGTTCCCCATTCATGCCGTAAAACACTAAGTCTACACCTGACCATAATTCTTTGTATATTATCTTTTCATAAGTAGCTATTTGTGTATGCCATTTTGAAGAGTCATTTCCTTTAAAGTAATTAACTGTTCCTTTGCACTTATTCTCTCCTTCAATTCTCACATCAGAGTTAGCTCCTGCAAACTGTAAATGAAAGACCGTACAAATCATTTCTTCAGAGTTCATTTTGTCTTTTGGTAATTTTTCATGAAGGAAAGTTAACACTACTTCTTCTTGAGTAAAGTAAATTGCACAGCTGCTGCCCTTTATATAGTACTTAACTTTTGAATCTACCTGACCTTCATTATAAATAAAAGTACTTGGAATACTTTTTAGTATCTCATAAACCTGATTCTTCTTTTCTTCAGATATTTTACCTAGGGAATTATCATCTTTTGTATAATACTTCTTTTTTATTCTAATTGTCATTTCAGTTAACCCCCACACTTTTGAATTTATTTATCTAAAGCTCAACCTTATAATATAATATTCTTTTATTTTCAATCAGTTACTTAGAATACAGCGATTAATGCATAAAGAGCAGATACACCATCCGCATCTGCTCTTTATAACTTATTTCAATAAAATTTTACTTAACTACCATACCAGTAATGGTTACATTATTTATTTTAATTATTCCTTCTCCTATCTTTGTTACAAATGCACCATAATATCCACTTAATTCTGTATCAAAAGCATCATATATTATGAAATCTGATGACGCAGTATCTCCCGTTACATACACATTTCCTCCATTATCTACTGCTATACTATTACCAGAATCAATATCACTTCCTCCTAAATAGCTGGAATATACTATAGATGGTATTGAATCTATCTTTGTTACAAATGCATCTCTACTTCCTTTTAAGGTTGTATCAAAGCCATTATCTGTTGGAAAATCTGTTGACTGGGTATATCCCGTTACATACACATTTCCTCCATTATCTACTGCTATACCAATTCCATAATCCCTATCACTTCCTCCTAGATAGCTGGAATATACTATAGATGGTGTTCCATCTATCTTTGTTACAAATGCATCTACACCTCCTTTTAATGTTGTATCAAAGCCGTTATCTATTGGAAAATCTGCTGAATCAGTTTCTCCTGTTACATACACATTTCCTGCATTATCTACTGCTATACCATAAGCATAATCAATACTACTTCCTCCTAAATAGCTGGAATACACTATAGATGGTGCTCCATCTATCTTTGTTACAAATGCATCTCTACTTCCTTTTAGGGTTGTATCAAAACCATTATCTGTTGGAAAATCTGATGAACTAGTTATTCCCGTTACATACACATTGCCTACATTATCTACTGCTATACCCATTCCATAATCCCAACTACTTCCTCCTAAATAGCTGGAATATACTATAGACGGTACTCCATCTATCTTTGTTACAAATACATCTCCATTTCCATTGTAATGTGTATCAAAGCCATTATCTGTAGGAAAATCTACTGAACTAGTATATCCCGTTACATACACATGGCCTAGATTATCTACGGCTATACTATTTCCCCAATCATCACCACTTCCGCCTAAATAGCTGGAGTATACTATAGATGGTGCTCCATCTATCTTTGTTACAAATGCATCTACACTTCCTTTTAAGGTTGTATCAAACCCATTATCTGTTGGAAAATCTGATGAATAAGTTGTTCCCGTTACATACACGTTTCCTCCATTATCTACAGCTATACTATAACCATAATCACTACCATTTCCTCCCAGATAGCTAGAATATACTATAGATGGTATTCCATCTATCTTTGTTACAAATGCATCTGTACTTCCTTTTAACATTGTATCAAAGCCATTGTCTGTTGGAAAATCTGATGAATAAGTTCTTCCCGTTACATACACATTTCCTGCATTATCTACTGCTATACCATAACCATAATCATCACCACTTCCTCCTAGATAGCTGGAATAAAGTATTTGCGGATCTATAATAACAGAATAATCTGGATTATAATTATCACTTATTTTAAATCCATAAACACTTTTGTTATTTTCTTTTTTCTTTAAGACAAAGTTACTCTCCACCATTATTTTTTTATTATCAATCTGCTGATAACTTATAGGTTTCTCATCTATTATCACACCAAATTCATTTTCAATTATAAGATTTCCTTTTTCATCTATAGATATTTCATCACAACCTTTATAAATAAATCCAATATCTTCTACAGATGCTCCTGGTTGTAAAATAAAATCATATTTTAGTTCCCCATTCATACCGTAAAATACTAAGTCTACACCTGACCATAATTCTTGGTATACTATCTTTTCATAAGTAGCTATTTGTGTATGCCATTTTGAAGAGTCATTTCCTTTAAAGTAATTTACTGTTCCTTTACACTTATTCTCTCCTTCAATTCTCACATCAGAGTTAGCTCCTGCAAACTGTAAATGAAAGACCGTACAAATCATTTCTTCAGAGTTCATTTTGTCTTTGGGTAATTTTTCATGAAGGAAAGTTAACACTACTTCTTCTTGAGTAAAGTAAATTGCACAGCTGCCACCCTTTATATAGTACTTAACTTTTGAATCTACCTGACCTTCATTATAAATAAAAGTACTTGGAATACTTTTTAGTATCTCATAAACCTGATTCTTCTTTTCTTCAGATATTTTACCTAGGGAATTATCATCTTTTGTATAATTTTTCTTTTTTATTTTAATTGTCATTTCAGTTAACCCCCCAAAATTTTACTTAATTAAAGTTCCATTAACTACCATACCAGTAATGGTTACATTATTTATTTCAATTATTCCTTCTCCTATCTTAGTAACAAATACCTCATCTCTACTTGAATCAGTATCAAAGGCATTATAAATAGTAAAATCTTTAGATGAAGTCTCTCCCGTTACATACACATTTCCTGCATCATCTACTGCTATACCCCAGCCTTCATCACTACTGCTTCCTCCCAGATAACTGGAATATACTATAGATGGTGTTGAATCTATCTTTGTTACAAATGCATCTACACTTCCTTTTAAGGTTGTACCAAAACCATTATCTATTGGGAAATCTGATGACTCAGTATATCCCGTTACATACACATTCCCTCCATTATCTACTGCTATACCCCTTCCATAATCCCTATCACTTCCTCCTAGATAGCTGGAGTATACTATAGATGGTGTTCCATCTATCTTTGTTACAAATGCATCTACACTTCCACTTAAATTTGTATCAAAGCCATTATTTGTTGGAAAATCTGATGAATAAGTGAATCCCGTTACATACACATTTCCTTCATTATCTACTGCTATACCATAACCATAATCACTACTACTTCCTCCCAGATAGCTGGAATATACTATAGATGGTGTTGAATCTATCTTTGTTACAAATACATCTCTACTTCCTTTTAATGTTGTATCAAAACCATTATCTGTTGGAAAATCTGTTGAATAAGTATGTCCCGTTACATACACATTTCCTTCATTATCTACTGCTATACCCCATCCATAATCCCAACTACTTCCGCCTAAATAGCTGGAGTATACTATAGATGGTGTTACATCTATCTTTGTTACAAATACATCTCCATTTCCGCTTAAATTTGTATCAAAACCGTTATCTGTTGGAAAATCTACTGAACTAGTATATCCAGTTACATACACATTTCCTACATTATCTACTACTATACTATTCCCCCAATCAACACCACTTCCGCCTAAATAACTGGAGTATACTATAGATGGTACTGAATCTATCTTTGTTACAAATACATCTCCATTTCCATTGTAATGTGTATCAAAGCCGTTATCTGTAGGAAAATCTAATGAATAAGTTGCTCCCGTTACATACACGTTTCCTCCATTATCTACAGCTATCCTATAACCATAATCACTACCACTTCCTCCTAGATAACTGGAGTATACTATAGATGGTATTCCATCTATCTTTGTTACAAATGCATCTGTACTTCCTTTTAACATTGTATCAAAGCCATTGTCTGTTGGAAAATCTGATGAATAAGTTCTTCCCGTTACATACACATTTCCTGCATTATCTACTGCTATACCATAACCATAATCATCACCACTTCCTCCTAGATAGCTGGAATAAAGTATTTGCGGATCTATAATAACAGAATAATCTGGATTATAATTATCACTTATTTTAAATCCATAAACACTTTTGTTATTTTCTTTTTTCTTTAAGACAAAGTTACTCTCCACCATTATTTTTTTATTATCAATCTGCTGATAACTTATAGGTTTCTCATCTATTATCACGCCAAATTTATTTCCAATTATAAGATTTCCTTTTTCATCTATATCTATTTCATCACAACCTTTATAAATAAATCCAATATCTTCTACAGATGCTCCTGGTTGTAAAATGAAATCATATTTTAGTTCCCCATTCATGCCGTAAAACACTAAGTCTACACCTGACCATAATTCTTTGTATATTATCTTTTCATAAGTAGCTATTTGTGTATGCCATTTTGAAGAGTCATTTCCTTTAAAGTAATTAACTGTTCCTTTGCACTTATTCTCTCCTTCAATTCTCACATCAGAGTTAGCTCCTGCAAACTGCAAATGAAATGCCGTACAAATCATTTCTTCAGAATTCATTTTGTCTTTTTGTGATTTTCCATGAAGGAAGGTTAATACTACTTCTTCTTGAGTAAAGTAAATTCCACAGCTGCTGCCCTTTATATAGTACTTAACTTTTGAATCTACCTGACCTTCATTATAAATAAAAGTACTTGGAATACTTTTTAGTATCTCATAAACCTGATTCTTCTTTTCTTCAGATATTTTTCCTATTGAATTATCATCTTTTGTATAATTTTTCTTTTTTATTTTAATTGTCATTTCAGTTGACCCCCACGCTTTTGAATTTATTTATCTAAAGTTCAACCTTATAATATAATATTCTTTTATTTTCAATCAGTTACTTAGAATATAGAGGTTAATCCAGTAGGAAATAGATATCAAATAATATAAAATGGATGCTCTAAAAAACAGTATGTCGTGGAACATTATAGTAAAAAAAGCCAGAGGTGGCTTTGATAAAAAAAGTTACTTTTATATATTTTTATAAAAAAACCTTCCCAAGAATTTTTATTTCAAAATTCTTAAGAAGGTTTATTCCTAAATTCCTATATTCTTAAATTTCCATAATATTCTCAGCTTGTTACTTTCTGTAGGATTATTTTCTAATTTTTCTTACTGCCAAGATTATTGGCATTGATATTAAAACTGCTGCCGACCCAGATACAAAACCATTTAAAATATAGCCTACTATAGTTTTAACTGCTAAGCTGTGAGACATATGCAGTGCTTTAGCATATTCATCTATATATAAAATATATATTAATCCCATTACTCCAATAGTATTCGTAAAAGAACCAACCAAAATAGAAAATCCTAAATTTACTTTTTCCAGTTTTGTCTTCATTAGTTTATAAGTATAGTATGGCGTTACTCCTATAAGTATTCTTGGAAGTACTGCTACTATAGGATTTAAAAATATAAATGAAACTGGTGTTGGAGTATTAATAGCTTGTATCATACTGAAAATACCAAATAGCAGTCCATTTATAGCACCAACTATAGGACCTTCAAGTATTGACGCTATAATTATAGGTATATGCATTATTGTCAATTTTAGTGGTCCAATAGGAATGAATCCTAACCCTGTAGCACCAAGTACAATAGTTATTGCAAACAGCATACCTATTACAGTGATTTGTCTTGTTTTGATTTTTGATCCTGATAAAACTTTTTCTGACATGATAATCCCTCCGTTCTTACTCCAATTAATGGATGTAAGTCTTTTAATATAAATTTTTTGGTAAAAGTTCAGTTTCATACTGAATACCGACACTGAGATTTTATCACATTTTTAGTTAAAAATAAACATATTTTTCATATAAAAACCATTTAATCTTTTTTTAACTTTAATGTATTACTTTACTACTTTTTTCACTAATATACTTTCTATATTATTATTTTTCAAATCTCAACATTCCACCAACTATCTTGCTATTTTAGAAATTTATAACTACTTAGAATCATTTTTTGTAGAAATTTATCTTTTTTTAGTGTAAAATTAAGGTAAATACTTTTTATGATATCAATGAAATGAGGAAATGTTATGAATGCTTTTATTAGAAAATCTTTATTTTTATGTATATTGATACTCTCATTACTTATTAATTGTTCCTTTAATTACAATTTTGAATCAGATTCCTATAAAAAAATTAATACAATAAAAGTAGTTATGGATGATGATTGCCCACCTTATGTATTTAAAGACAGCAGTGGACACCTGCAAGGTATCACAATAGATCAATGGAAACTTTTTGAAATGAAAACAGGCATAAAAGTTGAAATTCATGCAATGAATTGGGATAAAGCTCAAAAGCTTATGGAAAGAGGTCAATTTGATGTAATAGATAGAATTTTTCCTAATGAAAAGCGAGCACAAATATATGATTTTTCAAAACCATATGCAGAAACACAAGTACCTGTTTTCTTTAATAAAAATATTTCAGGAATAAATGGTGTTGAAACCCTAAAAGGTTTTTCTGTGGCTGTTAAAAAAGGTGATTATAGTGTACATTTTCTTAAAGAAAAAGGCATTACTGATTTTAAAGAATTTGACAGTTATAAAGCTATAATTGATGCTGCTAAAAACCATGAAATAGTTACTTTTATTATGGATAAACCTTCTGCCCTTTACTATATATACAAAACAAATATAAAAGACAATTTCAACTACTCTGCCCCATTATATAATGGAGAGTTTCATAGAGCAGTCAGAAAAGGAAATACTAACCTATTAAATATTATTGAAAATGGTTTTTCATTAATTTCATCTTCAGAATATAAGCAAATTGATGAAAAATGGTTAGGCACTCCTCCTATAAGTGCTGAATTTATGAATTATATGATAATTGTATCAATTATCATTATTAGTGTAATACTTTTGCTTGTTATTTTAAATAGAATGCTTAATAAAAAGGTTAAACAAAAAACCTCTCAGTTGACAAAGCTTATTGACCAACTAAAGAATAGTGAAAATAGAATTAAGGCATTATTTAAAGCACTTCCTGATATGGTTTTTGTAATTAGTCCTGATGGAATATTTCTTGATTATCACCATGAAAATGTTAAAGAGTTTTATGTTTCCCCTAAAGAATTTATTGGAAAATCTCTTAGTGATATATTTGCAATGGAATTAACTGGTAAATTTATGAAAAGCATAGCTAATCTATTTAAAACTGGTGAAACTCAAATTGAAGAATATTCACTGAATTTACATGATGAAATTCATCATTTTGAAGCACGTTTTGTACAATGTGATGCAAATAGCATAATGGTGATAGTTAGAGATATAACTGAAGGTAAAAACACAGCCAATCGTATATACGAAATGAGTATGCATGATAATTTAACTGGTCTTAACAATAGAAATTATTTTGAAAACAAACTAAAAATATATGAAAATGAAACAGAAGATTTATCCAATTTTGCAATGGTTATATGTGATCTTGACGGTCTTAAATTGGTTAATGACACTCTTGGTCATTCTGTAGGAGATGAATATCTATGTACTGTTGCGAATATACTGCGTTCTTGCTTTAGGAAACAAGATGTAATTGCAAGAATAGGTGGAGACGAATTTGGTATTTTAATGAATAATACTTCACAAGAAGAAATAAAAAAAATAAAAACAAATATAAATAAAAATATTGAACATGTAAATAGCAGTAATAACCTAGTTCCTTTTAGTATTTCTTTTGGTTATGAAATATACAAAAAAGACTATAAAAATTTAAATGAAATGTTTAAAGAAGCTGATAATTATATGTATCGTGAAAAGCTTCATAATCATCAGAGTACCAAAAGCGAAATTGTTCAGGTATTGATGAAAATGCTGGAAGCACGTGATTTTATTACTGAAGGACACGGTGAGCGTTTACAAGAGCTTGCAAGTAAATTGGCTGAATCAGTAGGCATGTCTGATGCTGAAATTAACGATATGTCTTTGCTGGCACAATTCCATGATATAGGGAAAGTAGGTATTTCAGATGCTATACTTTTCAAACCTGGCAAGCTTAATGAAGAAGAAGCTTCTGAAATGAAAAAACATACAGAAATAGGATATCGTATTGCTAAATCTTCCCCAGACCTTATGCACATTTCTGATTGGATTTTCAAACATCACGAATGGTGGAATGGTGAAGGATACCCCGTTGGTTTAAAAGGCGATGATATACCTATTCAATGCAGAATACTTTCTATTGTAGATGCTTATGATGCAATGACCAATGATCGCCCTTACAGAAAAGCATTAAAAAAGGAAACTGCTGTAGCAGAGCTTAAAAGATGTGCTGGAATACAATTTGATCCAATACTTGTGGACAAGTTTATTGATATTCTAAATGAAGATTGATAACTAGAATTGAAGAATCAAAAACCTTCTTAAGAATTTTCATTTTAAAATTCTTAAGAAGGTTTATTCTACAAATTCTCTACATATATATCTTTCTTGCCAATACAAATAACTAAAGCTTTCTTCACCTTTTGTCCATCAAAACCCCGTTCCATTTGATAGCTCTGTTCATAACCGTTAAGCTGCTTTAATCCTTGCTGCTTTACTTCATCAAGTTTATTTCTTTCGCTTTCTTTTAAATACTTAAGTTCTATTATCCATTCATAATCTACATATTCTCTATACTGAACAGCCTTTGTAAGAAGTATATCTATATATCCTTTTTGTACCTCTCTTTCACTGTCTGCAACATACATTTTATTCATATTTAAAAGGGTCAGCATTATAACCTTAATATATTTTTCATCAAAATTCTGAAGGTCTCTGTTGGATAGTTTTTCAAGTATATCTTTAAGACACTCTATAAAATCTTCTATCTCACCCTGCTTTTGCATTTTAGATATACTGTCCATTATCTCCCTGTTATCTATTTTTATATCAGCTCTCAATTTTTCTAAAAATTGATCCCAAAATATTTCCTTTATAACGTGGTTTGGAATGCAAAGCTCTGTTTCATAGCCTAAGGATTGCTTTATTGTAAGCATTCCTAAATAATAGAGAAGAGATATGAAATTTTCTTTATTATTAAACATAGTTTCAAGGTTAAATCTATCTACTATTCTTGATACTAGAGTTTCTTCCTTTATTATATCTTCTATGGCTTTTTCATCTTCAAAATTCAGTGCAATTTTATTTACTCTTCCGTAATCAGTTTTTACATTATTGTCTATCATTTCATAAGGATATTCATAATTATTAATTAAGTGTTTTATAAAATACAATGTCATATCCGAATTATAAATTCTATTTTTACCTTTTCTACTAAAAAGATATCCATTATAATATCTTCTCATATCTGAAATCACTTCATTTATATTTGTAAATTCATGAACTTTATATTCCCTTAGCATATACATAACTTCTTCTTCAGTAAACCCTAATACTTCATTTAAACTAGGGTTCATAGTTAAATTTTCTGTTATATTGAACCCACTGGTTAAGTCATCAAGCATTATTGGACTTACTCCTGTCATGAAAATTTTTGATATAGAAGTCATAGTTCCTTCTTTAATAGTTTTATAAAAAGTTCTTACATAACCTTCTCCTGCTATTAGTTCATAATATAAATCCTTATTTGCATTGATTAAATCATTTGCAAAATTATCATATTCATCTATTAAAACTAATATCTTTTCTCCTACACTTTCACTTAATTGAATTATATATTTAAGAGCCTTGTTAGCAGTATCTATATCTTTAGGCATCTCATTAGTGTTTAATATAGGATTATACTTTTTTATGAAATGTCTTACTTTACTTACAACTTCATAATTAAATTCCTCTACAAAAATTTCCTTATTTATATTTGTAGTAATACCTGAGAAGCTTAATGACAGAACTAAATATTTATTTTTTTCCTCTGTAGGATTTTCACCTATGTAAACATTTCCAAAGAGCTTTTCAAATTTATCTTTTTTATTTACATCATAATAATTTTCCATCATTGATATAAAAAGACTTTTCCCAAACCTTCTTGGACGTATGAAAAATTGATATGGTGCATAATTTTCTAATATTTCTATGTATTTAGTTTTATCCACATAAAGATAGTTTTCTTCTATTAACCTTTCAAAATTTGATATCCCATAAGGTATCTTTTTCATATAAACCTCCAGTTTATTAGCTTATAGCTAATTATGTTATAATACTATTAGGTCAATTGACCTAATAGTATTATAACATAATTAGTTTGTTTAATTCCCAAAAAACAAATTCTATTATAGTTTCATAAAAAATAAACGTCAAATCCTTATTTTAAAAAGATTTGACGTTTATCTTTCAATATTCTGCTATCATTTTTATATAATTAAATACCTGCTTTTTCTCTGATATATTTTCTTGCTTTTATAGCGTATTCAAGTGGATTAGCTTTTACTGGGTCCTGCTCAGCTTCAACTAAAAGATATCCTTCATAGTTGTTTTCAGCTAAAACTTTGAACACTGGTTCAAAATCTATGCATCCATCTCCTGGAACTGTGAATGCACCAGCTTTAACAGCTTGTAAGAAGCTCATTTTTTGTTCTTTTACCCCTTCAACTATTTCTGATCTAATATCTTTTAAATGTACATGCTTAATTCTATTTACATATTTCTTTAATACTGCTAAGTGATCTTCTCCAGAGAACACTAGATGTCCTGTATCAAATAGTAAATATACTAAATCAGGGTTTGTCATTTCCATAAGCTTATCTATTTCTGCAGTAGTTTGTACACCTGTTCCCATATGGTGATGGTAAACAACCTTCATATCTTTTTCTTGTGCCAATTCACCTAATTTATTTAATCCTTCAGCTAATTTGCTCCATTCTTCATCAGTAAATACTGGTTTTTTATCAAAGATTGGAGTATCCATCATTCCTTGAATACTGTGACCTTGTTCTGATATAACTACAACTTTTGCTCCCATTTCATGTAAGAAATCTCTGTGCTGAATAAAAGCATCTACTGTTTCTTGAAGAGGTTTAGTTGTTAAGAAAGCACTGAACCAAGCACTAGCTATTTTCATTCCTCTAAGTTCTAAAGCTTTCTTTAAAACTTTAGTGTCTCTTGGATATTTATTACCTACTTCTGAACCTGTAAATCCTGCTAGAGCCATTTCACTTACACACTGCTCAAAAGTATTTTCACTTCCTAATTCAGGCATATCGTCGTTTGTCCATGCGATAGGTGCTATTCCTAATTTAACAGTATCTTTATTAAACATATTTTATCTCCCCTTCTACATTCACAAATTTTTTAAGCTATTACTACCTTGTTACAATCTTTCCATATACAAACTTAATGGAAAGATTGTATTAAGATTTAAATTTAATTTAGAATTTAAATTCAGAAAGTTTTACTGGTCTTCCTTCTTCTAATGATTTCTTAGCAGCTAATCCGATCAATACTGGTTGTAAACCATCATTAGCATTTACAGGAACTTCAGTATCATTTACAATTGCATCAACAAATTGTCTTACTTCTTCAGCAAATGATTGCATATATCTTTCTAAGAAGAAATATAAAGGTTTTTCTGAAACAATTCCTTCCTCAGTGCTTAATACAGCTGTTGAAGAAGCATCGTTAGCAGTAGCTACTGATCCTTTTGATCCAAATACTTCTGCTCTTTGGTCATATCCGTAAGCTGCACGTCTACTGTTATCTATTACTCCTAAAGCTCCATTGGCAAATTTTAAAGTTATTATTGCAGTATCTATATCTCCAGCTTCTCCTATTGCAGGGTCAACAAGAACAGTTCCTGCAGCATATACTTCTTCTACTTCGCTTCCTGAAAGATATCTAACCATATCAAAATCATGAATTGTCATATCTAAGAATATTCCTCCTGAAACCTTTACGTATTCTGCTGGAGGAGCTTCTGGATCTCTTGAAGTAACTCTGATTATATGTGGCTCTCCAATTTTTCCAGCTTGAACAGCTTCTTTAATAGCTCTGAAGTTGTGGTCAAATCTTCTATTAAATCCAACTTGAAATTTCTTACCTGATTCTTTAACTTCATCCAAAACTTTTTTGATTCTTTCAAGATTATGGTCAACTGGTTTCTCACAGAAAACATGTTTTCCAGCTTGAAGAGCTTCTATTGATATTTGTGAGTGAGTATTTGTTGAAGAACAAACTAGTACTGCTTCAATTTCTTCATCTTTTAATATTTCTTTATAGTCCTTATATATTTCTTTAACTCCCATTGATTTAGCCCATTCTGTAGTTGCATCATTCATAAATGGATCAGCAATAGCTTTAACTTCAGCATTTGGAACATATTTAGTTATACTTTCAGTATGAACCTTTCCTATTCTTCCTGCACCAATAATACCAACTTTTAACATAATCTTATACTCCTTTACTATTAAAATATAGTTTATATTTACTCTGTTTTTCTTAACCCTTATGGTAAATTTTAAACAGATTTGGCAATTCTTTATTAATATTTTCTAGCTTTGTTTAAATTTTCCTGATTGTCTTTATATGCAGCTTGTATTTTTTCACTTTTTGAAACTTCTGCTACTCCAACATGCCACCATGATTCATATCCATTTGTCATTGTTTTAGGTAATACTTTTATATCAATTAAAGTTGAAACAGTTTGTTTTTTAGCATCTTCTACAGCTGCTCTTAATTCTTCCATTGTTTTTACTGTATAAGTTTTTACTCCATAACCTGCTGCACTCATAGCAAAATCCAAGTGCATCAAATCTCCATTTAACTTTCCTGTTTCTGGATTTCTATATCTGAATTCTGTTCCGAAGCTGCCCATACCGTTGCCCATTTGAAGGTTGTTTATGCATCCGAAACCAGAGTTATCAAATAATACTACATTTATTTTTTTTCTTTCTTGTATACTTGTTACTAATTCAGAGTGAAGCATTAAATAACTTCCATCTCCTAGCATAGTGTATACTTCTTTATCAGGTTCAGCTATTTTAGTACCCAATGCTGCTCCAATTTCATATCCCATGCAAGAATAACCATATTCCATGTGATATGTGTTTGGTTTCTTTGGACACCATACTCTTTGAAGGTCTCCTGGTAAACTTCCTGCAGCTCCTACAACTATTGAATCCTCATCTATAAGCTTATTCAATTCTCCAAGTACTTTTGTTTGAGTTAAGCAAGAGCCTGTGTCTTTATAGAATTCACCTAAAACTTCATCAAGATGTCCTGCTATTTCAGGAGTAAAGCCATCTTCTTTATATTCTATCTTTGATAATCTATCTAATTCAGCTAACCATTTATCCTTAGCTTCTTTTATTTCATTGATGTACGCTGATTTATATTCTTCCTTTTCCAATTCTTCTTGTATAGCTTCTAATGCAGCCTTAGCATCAGCTACAACCTTTACAGCATCCAATTTACCTGCATGGAATTCAGATACATTTATTGTTAAGAAATCTACATCTGGATTTTGGAATAATCCTTTTGAAGCTGTTGTAAAGTCAGTGAATCTTGTACCTACTCCAATTACTAAATCTGCATCTTTAGCTATTAGGTTTGCAGCTAAGTTACCCGTAACTCCTACTCCCCCTAAATTTAATGGATAGTCCCATTCTACTGCACTCTTTCCAGCCTGTGTTTCGCCAAATGGTATGTTGAATTTTTCAGTAAATTTCTTTAATGCTTCTGCTGCTTCTGAGTATCTTACTCCCCCACCACAGATAATTAATGGTTTCTTTTTACTCTTTATTAATTCAACTGCATCCCTTATAGCTTCTACTGCTGCAGGTCTTCTTTCTATTCTGTGAATACGTTTTCTAAAGAAGTACTCTGGAAAATCATATGCTTCTCCTTGTACATCTTGAGGAAGCGCAATTGTTACAGCACCAGTATTAGCTTGATCAGTTAATACTCTCATAGCATTTATCATTGCCGTCATAAGCTGCTCAGGTCTGTTAACTCTATCCCAATACTTGCTAACTGCTCTGAAAGCATCATTAGTCGTTATTGATAAATCTTGTATTTGTTCTATTTGCTGCAATACTGGGTCAGGTTGTCTTGTTGCAAATGTATCTCCTGGCAATAGCAAAACTGGTATATTATTGGCAGTAGCTGTTGCAGCTGCCGTTACCATGTTTGCAGCTCCTGGACCAACTGATGAAGTACATGCACAAATTTGTTTTCTATGTTTTTGCTTTGCAAAACCAATTGCAGCTTGAGCCATTCCCTGCTCATTACGTCCTTGGTAAACTTCTAATTCTCCTGCTTCTTCTTCTAAAGCCTGTCCTAATCCTAGAACATTACCATGACCGAATATAGTGAAGATACCTTTAACAAATCTTTCTTGTTTTCCATCAACTTCAACATATTGTTGGTTAAGAAACTTAACTAAAGCTTGAGCAGTAGTCATTCTAATAGTTTTCAACTCCAAATACCTCCATTTTCCTATTTATCTGGCCAAATTTTTATTTCTGGATCTAATAACCATTTATGTTCTTCTGCATTAATTCTATCTATCCATGGATTATTGTCTAAATGTCTTATCATCCAGCAATAGTACATTGCATAACCTGGAGCCGCAGCTTGTGGGTGAACTAATCCTCCTGGAATTGTAGAAATACTGTTATCTGAAATCTTGTAAACATCGTCACCTATTATTGAGCATCCAAAACCTTGTGGCTTATTAAATTTATAGTAGTAAACTTCCGGTTGTGGATGGTGATGTGGTATATAACTTGACCATCTTCCTGGGAAGGTAATAACTTCTCCCATTACCATATTTGAATGAGGTGCATTTGAATAATCAAAAACTGTACGAACTACTCTTCTGGCAGCATCTTTCCATACTCCTTCTCCAAATATATCGCTTCTGCACTCCTGTGGTGAATATAATTTACAATCAAAATCTTTTTCATTATCTGTCTTTTGAAGAAGCACTTCTGCTTCTGAAAGTGCAGTAATTTTTACTTGCATATTCTTAGGAACATGCAGACACCAAGGGTCTTCATCAAAAACTGAGTTTCTTTCAACCTCTTGCTTGTTGCCATTCCACTCAATTATCACTTTACCATCTAACAATAGAAAAGCACTTTCTTTTTCATTATCAATACAAACTTGTTCCTGTGATATTTTCATTTTATATATACCAATATCCATTAACATATCACTGTGTTTGCCATTCATTTCTGTTAAGGTATTGTACCCTTCCTTAAGTTGCTCTAATCTATCAATCACCCTTAATTACCTTCTTTCCATAAACAATCTTTTATGCTCTAGCTATCATTTCACCATATTCTTCTTTCTTCTGCTTAATAAATTCCTTTACCGACTCTGCTGAAGGCATATCCTCTGAACAGCTGTGACTTGCAACTAGCATAGCTGCTGAAGCACTTCCAAATTCTAATGCATCCATTACATCCCATCCTTCCATTAAGCCATAGATGAATGCTGATGCATAAGCATCTCCACCGCCGAAGGATTTTAATAATTTTACTGGGAATGGTTTGATTCTGTATGATTGTCCATCCTCTGTATATGCTGTTGATCCTTCTTTACCATGCTTTATAACAACTATCTTGTTTCCATATTCTATCCATCTGTCTGCTGTTTCTCTGTCACTGCTTCCTTCTGGTTTTATCAATTTTTCCATTAAGTCAAACTCTTCTCTTGATCCCATCACTATGTCACTCATTCTGCCTGCCAATGAATAGTAGATAGCAATTTCATCTTCTGATTTCCATGTATAGCTTCTGTAGTCTACATCAAAGATTACTACTGTACCATGCTTTCTAGCATACTCTATTGCCTTAAAGCATGCTTCCCTTGAAGGACTTGCAGATAATGCTGTACCTGATACAACTATTGCTTTTGCATTCTTTATGTAATCTTCATTTATTTCTTCAGGAGACAACTGTAAATCTGCTATACAATTTCTATACATCAATATGCTACTTTCAGTAGGGCTCAAAATTTCAGTAAATGTTAATCCTAAGGATTCTCCATTTTTAGCTACAGCAATATTAGAAGTATCTATACCTTCTTTTTCAAAATATTGTGTCACAAAATTTCCAAATTGATCATCAGAAACTTTACCGATAAAACCTACTTTTTTTCCTAATCTGGCCATTCCTACAGCTATATTGGCAGGAGATCCTCCTACATATTTTGTAAATGTTCTACTTTCTTCCAATGGTCTGTGAATTTCATTTGGGTTAAAATCTATAGCTGCTCTTCCAATAGGAATTATATCCATTTTTCTTGTATTATCAAACTTAATATTGTTCATCCCAATTGCCTCCTTAGTCATTTATAATTACTCACAGCTTTTAAAAATATTAATATGATTTTTCACATTTTCATAAGCTGCCTCAATCACCTTATTATGATAAGTAAAATAATCTACCGATTCGGAATTTTTAAACAATTCATCCACTCTTTTGACTACATTATTAAATGTAGCTGTAGCAACATTTATCTTTTTAATTCCATATTTTATACATTTCTTGAATTCATATACTATTATACCAGAACCTCCATGAAGTACCAGTGGAATTTCTACTGCATCATTAATTTCTTTAAGCCTTTCAAACTGTAGATTTGGTGCTTCTTTATAAACTCCATGTGCATTTCCAATTGCTACTGCTAAAGCATCAACTTTAGTTTCTTCATAAAAACGCACAGCATCTTCTACCCTTGTAATCAACATATTAATGTCTTCTGCTCCATCTTCACTTCCACCAACTCTACCTATTTCAGCTTCTACAGTAGCATCATATTTTTTAGCTAATTCTATTACTTCCTTTGTTTTCTTTATATTTTCATCTAGTGGTAAATGAGAGCCATCAAACATTACTGAAGTAAATCCTAAGTCTAGTGCTTGCTTAATAGTCTCAATATTTATTCCATGATCCAAGTGAACAGCTACTGGTACCTTTGATTTTTTAGCAGCTTCAATCATTACAGGTCCAATCAAATCAAGAGGAGAATGTTTTAAACGAACCTCTGCAATTTGCAGTATCAATGGGAAATTTAATTCCTCCCCAGCTCTAATTGCTCCCATGATCATTTCCATATTTGCAACACTAAATGCACCTATACCATAATCTGATTTATCCGCTTTTTCCAATAGCTCTTTCATTTTTACTAGTGCCATGATTTTTTCTCCTTCCTAAAACCACCCTCCACTAAATGCTCTTAACTCCATATTCTTTTATAAATATTAATAACATCTTGTTTGTTAGGTTGTCTTATAGTATTAGCTGGACTACCACTAGCCAACGCATCTTCTGCCATCTTATCTATACTATTAAAAAATTCTTCTTCATCTATTCCATACTCTTGTAATGTTGGAATATGAATATCCTTACATAATTTTTTAATTTCTGCTACTAGTTCTTTTGAAGCTTCCATGTCTGTCATACCATTTTTATAAATACCAATTGCTTTTGCAATATCAGCAAATCGTTCTGGTGCTCCTTCTATTGCAAACTCCAAACATTCTCCTATAAGAACTGCATTTGACATTCCATGAGGCACATGAAATAATGCTCCTATTGGTCTGCTCATTCCATGAACTATGGTAACTGATGAATTATTGAAAGCTATTCCAGCTTCTAATGCACCAAGAGACATTTGATTTCTAGCTTCAAAATTCTTACCATCTGCAGAAGCTTGTCTCAAATTTGCAAAAATACGTTTTATAGCTGATAGTGCAAATGTATCTGATAATGGTTGAGCTTTTCTTGAAGTATACGCTTCAACTGCATGAGTTAATGCATCAATACCTGTTGCAGCAGTTATATTTGCTGGTGATGTCATTGTTAACTCTGGATCAACTACTGCTAATGTAGGTATTAAGCTAGGTCCTATTAATAACATTTTCACATTATTTTTTGTATCTGATATTATTGTAAACTGTGTTGCTTCTGAACCAGTCCCTGCAGTAGTAGGTATTGCAACAAGTGGTGGTGTAGGATTCTTAATAATCTTACCCATATAATCAGTAATTTGACCTGTATTTGTAATCATTGCACCGATTGCTTTCATTGCATCAATTGGACTTCCTCCACCTATGGCAATTAAAAAATCACATTCATTACTTTTATATAATTTTATTCCCGTCTCGACTATTGTGTCTGTTGGTTCACGATTAACATCACTATAAATTTCATACTGTATTCCAATACTCTCTAGCACCTTTGTTAATTTTGACACATTACCAATGTCCACCATAACCTTATCAGTTACAATCAAAGCTTTTGTACCTAATTCTTTAATATAAGTTCCAGCTTCTTCTACAGCTCCTTTACCAGACACTATATTCTTTGGAACTAAAAATTTATATGCCACTTGCCATCTCCCCCATATAATATATTAACTTCATCAAAATATTATCACTTTTTGAGCAAGTTTTGTGTATTTCTTTCACTCTTTGGTTAAATTTTACTCCTTTGATTAATGCTTGTCAATTACTTTTTTGTATTTTTTGTAAACATTTGATTGTATTTTGATTATGTCATGGTTATATTTTGGTTATATCTTTTGTGTTTACCTTGTATTTTTAGCTACTTTCTTATATAATATTTAATATACAAGTTGCAATAAGTACTATTCAGCATATTAAAACTTCGTTGAAGTTTTTTCATAAATTGATCATAGGTTAATGAGTATTGATAATTGTAATATATATACTAAAAATGGGGGAGGAGAAAAATTGAAAACTCATAGAATACAAGAAATCGAAAACTATATAGTGAAACATGAGAATGTTTCAATAGATACATTATGTTCCGTTTTTAATGTTTCAAAAAATACTATAAGAAGAGATATTTCCGAGCTTGAAGAGAAAGGTATCATAAAAAAAGTATATGGAGGAGTTACTATTAATAATAAAGAGAAAAAGAGTACTGTTCCATTTACAGAAAGAGAAATTAAAAATAAATCTGAAAAACAGATTATTGCTGAAGCTGCCAGTAAGTTAATAGATGATGGTGATATAATTTTCATTGATTCTGGTACAACCACTATGCATATGATACCTTTTTTAGCAGATAAAAAAAATGTAACTATAATAACTAATAATCTTAACGTGTTAGTAATTGCTCTTATGTATCCTAACCTTAACGTGTTATCACCTGGAGGATCTTTATTCAGGAAAACCAATTCACTCATAGGAATTGAAGCCGTAAACTTTTTAACAAATTACAATATTGGCAAAGCATTTATGGCTACTACTGGGGTTTCTATTTCAAAAGGGGTTACTAATTCATCATCTATCGAATATCAAATAAAGAAAACCGTAGTAGAGAAAAGTGATAAAGTAATCATTTTAGCTGATAACTCTAAATTTGATGTTTCATCCTTGATGACATATTGCGAATTAGAAGAAATAGATACTTTTATTACAGATAAACTTCCCCCTAAATCCTATGAAACTTTCTTTAAAGAAAAAAATATAGAATTGATAATTGCAAACAATGAGTACTAATAAATCAAAAACCTTCTTAAGAATTTTGGAATAAAAATTCTTAAGAAGGTTTTATATCTTTATTGTAAAGTTTCAATTATTAATAAGCTGCTGTTATATTTAATTGATTTGCAAGCTATTTGGTTCCCTTAATATTTATATTAGTAAATTCAAGTATATCTTTACTGCTGCTCTCTGTTTGGTTATAAGAGAATGTAACAGCATCCCCTTCTCTGGTCAAAGGAAGTTGTGAAGAAATAGCAGCTGCTGCCGTAAATATAGTATCAGGTTTTTCTTTTATTATAAAGTTGTAATAGGTTGTGCCTTCTATATTAAATGCTCCTATTCTGCTTATTGTTCCCTTAAGCTCTTTCTTTTCTCCCGTAACTTTTAATGTTATATTACCTTTATTTTTTAAGGTTTTAACATAATTTGATTTTGCATCTTTTATCGTTTCTCCAACTCCAACTATACTGTAATCTTCTACACTTACCATTGCATATTGTTTTATTAATCCCTTCTTATCCTTTAAACTCATAAAATAAGTAGGAATGTTTTCAACATTTATCAATATAGGGAAGGTAGCCTTATATTGAAGATTCTGTACTTTACCTTCTGCTGACTGCATTCCAGCTGTTTCTGTAGAACCTGAAACTTTATAGAAAGTTGAAGTCATTGTTTTTGTATTTGTAAGATTGAATCCTACTATAGCTTCGTCTGCTCCAACAGATGTTATTCCAGTGTAGTAATAACACTCACCCTCATTGTACACCATGTTCATTCCTTCTGTGGAAGTAAGCATGTCCTTTTTACTGAAATTAAAGAATCCGTGAACAAGTTCTCCCCACCAGTCAATTCTATCCCTTATAAAGAAATCTGGTGCTACTCTATCTACCCATGAAGGTATATTGTTTATATCATATTCTTTAATTTCTCCGCTTTCAGCATCCACCGCTATAACTCCAAGTACCTTTTCGCCAGAAAATCCTATTGAATTTGTGTACTTTGTAATAACCCAGTAAGGTTTTCCATTATCATCTAATTCAAAGCTAAAGTCTGTAAGTCCTGCTGTTCTTTCCGCCTTCATATATACATGTCTTTTTAAATCTGTTCCAAAATAAGCATTTGGCTGATATTTTATTTTCAAGGGCTTACCATTTAATTTATCAACAAATTTTACATCCTTTGTATCAGTAGCACTTACCATGATATATCCTGTTGTTCCTTCTTTATTATTCATCCATTTAAAGAATCCACTGTGAAGAAGAGGAGCCACCCAGTAAAGCTGTCCATTCACATTTTGCTTAGTAAACTCACCAAGAGTAACTTGACTTCCAAGCCCTACATAGGTTCCCAACTTTTTATCTCCTAAATTTTGTGCAAGCTCCTGATCAACTATTGGAAGTTGTGTTAAATCAACTGCATGTATTTCCTTTGTAAATTCTTTTTCTTCAACATTTCCAATTAAATTTCTATATTCACCAGCTCTGAACATAGATGAATTTATTACTCCATATCCAATAATAGCTATTACTAGTATTCCTGAAATTATAAAACCTATTTTTGTTTTTTTACCACCTGTGTCTTTTTCAGAAATTAATGCAGCTATATTTAAAGCTACACAATTAATCACTATAAATATTGTTACTATAAGTGTTGTTCCTAAAAATTTTAAATTCAATGGCAACAATAAAAAGTAGTTAAGAATAAATAATAACGCTGCTGAACCTAATACCAATGCTATTCCTTTATTACCTTTTTTCATTTGTCTCCCCCCAATATTGTTTATATTCTCTTATTAAGCAGTGTGTTTTATTGTATAATAAGTTTTAAAATACCTTTTTTAATTATTATAGTACATTTATTAATATTTTTCAATAATATTTAAATGTTTCTTTATAGTTCCTTAATACTCTTAACCAAGTTATCCCTGTCCTCTTAACTTTGAAATAAATTCACCCTATTAAAAAGAGGACAGTCCGCTCTTGGAATGTCCTCTTTTTAATTTATTTAGTAATTTTCTTCAAATATTTTCTTACAACCACTAAATGTATAAGTTCTAAAACTACAATAGCTATATTTATGTACATATAGCCTGATACAATATTAAGAGTATTCAATAAAGTTATTATAATAAAAATTATCCCTAACAATGAATAAATATATTTTTGTATCAATGCTACTTTGTTTTTATTTATAATTTCATATTTTGCAAAAAACATATTATATTCATTAGTAATATTTTTTTCATTTCGATTTAATCCTTTTAATAAAAGAGATACCCCTATTAGTCCAAATATTATTAACACCAAAAACACCCTTTCTTTTTAATATATTTATCATATTTTGCTGTTATGTCTTAACTACTCCCTTAAATTTTAACCTTTTGCATCTTGATTTAAGAATATTGTAATATAAGTTTAATGTTAGTTTTGGCTTCTCTTTGATTTTATAATGAAAATAATTAAATTAATTAACACGAGAAAGAGAAATAAATCCAAAAAAATGTGATAAGTATCTTTTATTAAAAAATTATTTGAAGGCGAAATTATATGATTTGTTTCTTTGAAAAAACTATTGTAACTTTCTATTCTTTTTGTAGATTTAAAATACATTGAATATTGAATGAAGCACCAAAAAGAAACAAAAGATAATAGTACATATTTACCTACTTTATCTTTCACGATAAATATAATAAAGCAGATTACAAAAATTACCCACCATATAATATCTATTGGCTCATCCTTGATAGCCGATTCAACAAGATAGAAATTTCCGATTTTCATACCTAAAATATCAAGTGTAAACCAAAAAAATAATACCGAGACTAAAATATTTGTTGTTTTTTTCATTTTATTACTCCCACCTTATGCAAAAAGTTGATTTTGTACTCAATAAATTACTATTTCGTTATAATCACTATACTTCTTTTATGACACACTTTCTTTATGTTGTGTATTAACTACTTCGATAATTCTAAGTTTTTTATATCGTCACTTAAGAAAATCGGGTGCTAATTAACTAAAGATTATGAGCATAATCTTTAGTGCAAAGAGATCCAATATCTTTGCGTAATTCCTTCCCCCTCTAAAACTTCATTTTCCAACACACCACCGTTGTTGATAATTGTTTTTGCTGATGCAATATTTTCCTTATCACAAGTAACAAGGACTTTTTCGATATTTATATCTTTGCATTTTTCCAAAGCCAAGCAAAGCATCTCTTTTGCATATCCTTTTCTACGTTCAGATTTTCTTACACTGTATCCAATATGTCCACCGAATTGAAGTAAATACTCATTTAGCCTATGCCGGATGTCTATCATACCAATTACCCTCTGATCACAAAGCCTTATTGCTAAATATGTGGATGCTGGAACAAATCCAGTTCTTGCAGTTTCTTCCTTTGAATTATCTATAAGCATAGAAAACCACTCTTCAAAGCTGCTAGCTTTTTGTAATCCAGCAGTACCATCCATACTATCACCATTTGTTTCAAATTCATTTTTGTAATCCAAGATTTGCCTCTCATATTCTTTTGTTGGAAAATCAATGCAATTTTTTCCATAGCAACCTCCTTTAAGTTTTTGAAATATAACCATTCTTGACTTAGTAAAATAATACAATTTTGTCATAACTCATTTCATCTTCTTTGTGATGCACTTTCTTTACAATGTAACATAACTCTAATACAAGAAGTTACACTTACCCCATTCTCTAATCTGCAATTTCATGGGAGTAAACCTTATGCCATCAACAGTCTGTTCTGAACTAGTATCTTGAAAACCTAACTTGTGATAAAATTCCACTGCATAAGGTGATGAATTAACCGTTATTTCTTTTATCTTATGATTATTTTCAATATTGGATAATATTGTTTTAAATAAATTTCTAGCTATTCCTTTTCTATGATAGTTTTTATCTACAAATAGCATACAAATATGACTCACTTCCTTCGTGGAAATTACGCCAACAATTTCCTCTCTATCATAACACACCCAAAAGTTTAGAATATTATCCTCAATCATATTTTTAATTGAATTAAGCTCTATAAAATCTTCAAATGCTTTTATACCTTGTTCCGAATAGTCAGGAGCTTCAAATTCCATAAAAACATCGTATACAAGTGCCAATGCTCTTTCTAATTCATCTATTTTTAAAACTTTGATTTGACATACAAACGAATTATTCAATACTATTCCACCTCTATTCACTTATTTATAATCCCTACAATTTTATTATAATGCTTGTACTATACCACGCATATTCTTTATATACTGTAATATCACTTTCTCTTATATTAACCCTTATTATAACAAAATAATACATGCTTACCAATAAAAAACAACCCTAAGCCTTAATACCTAGAGTTATTTTACATCTCATCTATAAAAGAATTCTATCTATTCCGCTGCTATTTAAAAACATTTCCTAATAATTTAAACTTTCAACTTCTTCTACACTTAATCCTGTAGCTTTCGATACCATTTCTACATCCATACCCATAATTAATAAGTTTTTTGCAGCTTTAACTATTCCTTCTTTTATTCCTTCTTTTATTCCTTCTTTTATTCCTTCTTCTCTAGCTTTATTCAATGCACTTACCTTATCTTTAAGTATCTTAGCTCTCATTTCATAAATTTCTCTTTGTTTACTATCATTACTCATCTTTATAAGTTCATCTTTTGCTTTTCTTATCTCTAATATACTCATTTCAAGATTTCTAACCTTTTCACTTTCAGGATTTTTTAAAAACTCCGTCCAAGCTACAAGCATATCTTTTTCATCACTATCATCTTCTAATTTAGGTATTTCAATAAAATGCATCTCAATAATATCCGTCAACTCTTCATTACTTTGAATTTCTTTCAATCTATAACCAGTATGAAATTTTTTAGTTTTTAAATATTTAAAGTTTAATATATTTATACAAACGGTTCTTTGTAGCTTAGAGTAATCTTCTCCTTCACTTAACTGTTCTTCATACATTTTACTTAAATAATACATACTTCTTTTTATCATATTATGTTCATTCTTAAGTTGTATTTCTATGTTGATTATTTCATTATTACTTGTAACTGCCTTGATATCTAACCTTGAGTATTTATCCTCTATAAAATGCTTTTCTATATCATTACCTTTTATTTCTACCTTTGTTATACTTTTATCCGGCTTTAAAGTTGCATTTAAAAATGATATTAATATCTGAGGGTTCTTTTCTGAACCAAATATATTTTTAAATACAAAATCTACTTTTGGATCTAACAAACCTTTACTCAAGTATTTCCCCTCCTACTCTTAAATCACCTATCAATTTTATATGCTGCTTTACAGTTTCAATCTTAATAATATTATATAACAATGGATAGATTTCATAAAGCTTTACATTTTTTTAATAACTCATATTTACTCATTTAATTCCATTCAACTATTGCATAATTTAATGCTATTCCATTACCATGAATATCAGACAAAACTGCTACTTTCATAGAATAATTGACCATTATTAATAACCTTTAGTTGCTTCATAAAATTTTGCTATTATGACTTAACTAATTCCTTGATTATGTGATTTTTATATCGTTCTTTAAGAAGAGTTTGAGACAAATAAAATCCCATACTATTAAGTAATAGGAGGCTTTTTGTTTGTTTTAAAAACTAGAACTGCTATTGAAGAAATCATCAATGAAACCATAGGAAACATAACATTCCAAGATGAAATACTAACATCATATACTCCTAAAAAACATCTTTCATATAAAATATTAAGAATTAAAGTTACTATTGGTGCAACAAAGATTTTTTTAACAAATATTGATACTAATATTCCACATCCAATTACTATAAATGGAACAATTACCAACTGCATGAGAAAAGGGTCAATTGATTTATTAATTAATTCAATTAATGACATGGTTAATCCATCCTTTCATTATTCTTGATAAATATATTGTATTCCTTGGCATATGTATTATTTTACAATTTAATCTTAATACATTACATCTTTAAAACACGAATGTATTTATTTAGAGCATGTTTATACTAAACTGATTTGATTCATACAATATTACTATTGAGTAATATACAAAGAATATAATTACTTATCAATTTTACCTTTACTATTTTTGTCTATATAAATATCAAGTGCTTTTATTCCTCTCTGATTGAGTTTTTATTTTTAAAATTTATGTTATTTTCTCCCTAAGTATATTAATTTCTTAGTTTTCTTATTTCATCTATTATTAAAAAAGTACAAAAAAACAATACAGATATTATGGAAAAACCATTTATCAAACCCACAATGTCACCGCTATTTATATATAAAGAAAAAATAGATACAAATAAAAAGTTAACAACTATACCTAATAATAATGATTTAAAAAACATTTTGAAAAATTTGTTCATACTATACTCACCTTCTTTTCTAATTGCTTACTATAGGCTTAAATATAATTCCTACGCCTTATTTTGCTGTTACGTCTTAATTATTTCCTTTAATATTAGCTTTCTATATCATCATTTAAGAAACTTGTGTATTAATTTTTAATCTTCATTTTTGTTTTTCTTTGTTATATTGATATATAAGAGTTATTAATGAAGTAACAAATGCAATTCCACAAAATATTCCTAAAATCATAAAAGTTATACCAATAGTAACTCCATGAACATAATTAAAAATTTGCGGTCCAATCCCAAAATATAAAACACCCAGTAAAGAAGTTAAAACAGGGATATATTTTAATATCTTTGATTTACTTGTTTTTGAAGTAAAATGTGTTAACAGACAACTTATTATAATAAAAAACACTCCCAATAAAACCAAAACCATAGCATTCATAAACTACTACCTTCCTCTCATATGCACTTCACAGTTTCTTTATGATACGTCTTAAGTAAAAATAAAATTATACTTATTTATGTAAAACTATACAAAGTTGACCTAACCACATATCTTTCTTACAAATATCTTATACAAAACCCAAAATTCAATTTTTTATTCATAATACTTTTATATTCCTAATAATAAAAAAATACACTACATAAAGTACTATGTGGGGACTAATATGAAAAGTATTAATTCCAAGAATTATTGCTCCCTTTTGCTCTACTACGGGAACCATTGACCCCAAAAACACCTGTATTAACTTCATTTAGATCCTCCTTTGATGCTGCATTATATAATGTGTTCCTTGAAAATATCTATTATATACCAAAAGTTTTTTGGATGAAACTCCAAAGAAAGTATATCGCCAAATTTGCAATTATCAAAATTAAAATTTTGAATTATTACATAATAATATCTTAAACTTACTTTTAAATTTATAATAGAGAATCACTCCTAACAAAAGAATAATTATATATCGTGCAAAATAGTTATCCTTTAAAAGATAAAATGTACATGTAGTGATTGTCATAAAAACTATACTCATTATAAAATATTTAATTTCAAATATTTTTTCTTTTGAAATATGTTTAGCTGCTATATAGTGATATATAAAAAGTACAATGTATGATACTAAAGTTGTTATTGCAGCAGTAACATAACCATATATAGGCATAAAGAAATAATTAAGTACACCATTTATTACAACTGCTAAAACAGTTCCACAGGAAATCAAATATGTTTTTTTCTCATAAAATTCTAAATTAGCTGGAAAATTATAAAGAAATACAAAAAAGTAAGCAAACATTATTATGGGTACTAAATTTAATCCTCCAGAATATGCTTTTATAGATATAATTTTAAATATCTCTGGCGAAATAAAAATTAACACAAATGTTACCATAGAAAAAAGAACCATATAATATTTATATTTTCTTTTTATACTATCATAATTTTTCTTGTCCATATTCTCAAAAAAATCAGGAACCCATGCTTTATTTATTGCTGTCCAAAATATAGTTATAATCATTCCTATTTTGTACGCAAAAGAATATATCCCTGTAGCATTAGCCCCAATAAGTTTATGCATCATAATAGTATCCAAAGAAACTAATAATATTGCTGATAATGTATGTGGAATAAGCGGAAGGGATATACTTAGTGCATATTTCCAATATTTAATATTAACTAATTTTTTACCTCTTAGCATAATAAAAATAAATATAAATGTTCCATATACACTAGTAATTACAAAATCACCATAAATTTTACCCATGTATTTATTTTCTTTTAAACTTATAATAAGTAATGAACATAGAGCTATATTTAAAACAGCATTAGTAAGTGATATAACTATGAATTTTTTATAATCATAAGTTACTGTACATTTTATGATGGCAATATTTATTACAAAAGAAAAGAAGCTTTGTAATATTAATATTAGTATTATATTTAATTCAAATCCTATTAATCTAGATATTTGATTTCTAAATAATAAAACAATAACTAAACTTACTATTAAACTTATAGTTGCTAAAAATAAAATAGATGATAAATAACTATCAAATTTATTTTTAAAATCATATTTTGCTCTTACAACAGTAGCTGATAATCCTAAGCTAATAATGCATGTACTTATTGATAACATACTGGCAATAAAAGAAACTTCACCATAATTTTCAGTTGTTCCTAATAACCTAGGATATATTATTAAAGTTATAAAGGATATTCCTTGCAGTATCATATTTACTAAAAAATATATTGAACTTCCCTTTATTAAATTACTTTGTTTAAATTTTTTCATCAGAATTTCCTTCATAAAATTAAATCCTCCGCCCTGTAAACGTAAATAATACAAACTTCTAAACATGCATTTTCATAACTTTCTTTATATGTTGTACTATTACTTTATATCAAATTTTGTTATAATACTCCTTATTATAACAAAAAAATATATGTTTACCAATAAAATAACCCCAAGCACCTAATGCCTAGAGTTATTTTTTATCTTATCTATAAAATATTATGAAGGAAAATTCTCTTCATATATGCTTGTTAATACGCACTTTCTTTAGATTTTTCTCTAACTTTGAACCTCAAAACTGTCTTCAATTTCTCTGGTGGAGTTTTTCTTGCATCAGATATATATATTTCTTTGTGTGTTTTTTCCAGCCTGTCAAGATTATTTTCAACACAAAATTGCTGCATTAGATTAAATGTTTGAGGTTCATCATCATAACTGCCTAAATGCATAGCTTGAACACATAATCCTTCCTCTATAATTTCAAATTTAACCTTATCTAGGCATAGATTAGGCTTTTTTAACTTTACACTTTTGACTGCATAATCTAATAGTTCATTTGTTACAAATTCAGGTTGTCTTATCATTAATTTATAAACTAAATTATCCTTGCTAAGATAGTCTAATGTTCTACCTTCTTCATCTAAATCCCAAAATCCCTCAAGTGGAAATACTGTATACTCATAATACCCTTCTGGCGTTATTCCTTTTTTAGGCATCATCCTTATTGCATAAGATAATGAATACAATATCTCAATTGCTTCATTAAACTTTTCGCTGTTAGGATTTCCGCTGCCTTCTATTGTAAAATAGCACATAGCAGGAATATCAATCTTCGCAGGTTTATTTTTGGGTAAGTATAAATCTTTACATTGTTTTCTCCATTCAACTTTATTCATTTTGTCACCTCATACTAAATTATTTTTAACGGTAATATATTTCTAATTATACCATATAATTACTTATGTATGAGTAATATAATCTAATTGAAGCATACACAAAGTTCATGATTCACAATAATCAAACCACTTGTTTAACTCTTGACATGTATATTATACTTATATATTATTTTATATAAAAGAGCATATGCCAATAATTTCATAAGTGTACATGCTACTTTAACTATTTTATAGGAGGAATAATTATATGAAAATTGCATTACCATCTCGACAAAATCTTATAGATAATCATTTTGGTCACTGTGAATACTTTACTATTTTTACAGTTGACAACAATAACAAGGACATAATTTCTGAAGAAATCATTTCATCACCAGAAGGCTGTGGTTGTAAATCAAACATAGCACAAACTTTATCAAATATGGGTGTATCAATTATGCTTGCAGGCAATATGGGTGATGGTGCCGTACGTGTGTTAAACAACGCGGGAATTGAAGTAATACGTGGGTGTTCAGGCGATCTTAAAACTGTTGCACTCAAATGGCTTGAAGGCACTATTTCTGATTCTGGTGATTCATGCCATGAACATGAATGCCATAACTAAATTAATCAAAAATAATGGTCCTATGGCTGCCTAAAAAAAATATATAAACGGAAGTAGGAATACCAACTTCTGTTTATATATTCTGTTTATATATTGATCATATTAAACAGACCTCATTTACTTGTGGTACGGTTCTCCACGGCAGTATTAAATGTGATTTTCTACATATAGTTTTCATATCATCTACTTCCCGTTTACCCAATAAATCTTTATTTAATATAAAAAAAAATACTATACTTAATAATGATACTATGTAAATATATGAAGACGAGATTGAGGGGTTATATATGAGAAAAAAAGATATACTTGAGTTAAAAAAACGTTTTAAAAAAAATCATTGTAGCTTCACTAAAATGTGCGGCTGCTATGTTAATGGTGAAAAAAATATACTTTTAAATTTTAGAGAATCCTTTTTAAATTTAGATGAAGATGAGTATTTTAAGTACTTAGAAATCGCTAAAAAAGTCCTATCTGGAAGTATTGGCAATAATATTTTAGAACTGAATTTCCCACTTAATGAAAATCTTGAAAATGAAAAACAACTTTTTCTTATGCAGCTAAAAAAAAGCGGATTAAAAGATGATGATTTGCTTGAAAAATTTTATGACTCTATTATAGATAGTTATGATTATGCCGGTAATTTTTTAATACTTGTTTTTCATGATGCTTATGATGTTATTACTAAAACAACCGACAATGCTAAATTAGATGAATCTGAACAAGTGTATGAGTATATTTTATGTGCTATATGTCCTGTTTCACTTTCAGATCCTGGTCTTAGATACTTTGAAGAAGAAAAGAAAATAAAGGCACGCATTAGAGATTGGGTAGTGGAAGCTCCGACTCATGGCTTTGTATTCCCTGCTTTTATAGATCGTAGTTCAGATGTTAATTCTGTTATGTACTATACTAAAAATAAAAAGAGCCCACATCCTGAATTAATGGAAGAAGCTCTAGGCTGTTCTTCAAGACAAACCGCTGCTATACAAAAAGAAACTTTCCAAGCAATAATCAAAGATTCTGTTAGCACTGATGAGAGAAAAGCCGATAAAGTATTTATGGAAATACAGGAAAACCTAAATACCATGATAGATGAGTACAATGAAATGTATGATGATACAGATAGTGAACCTATAACTTTAACAAAAAAAAATATACAAGAACTTTTAATAGAAAGTGGAGTTCCTGAAGAAGTCACTACTAAAATCGAAGAATCTTATGTAGAAAGCTTTGGTGAGGATCTTCCTTTAGCAGAAAGTCTAATTGACTCGAAAATACTTAAGGCTAGTGATCAAAGAAAAAAGGAAGAAAGGCTTGAAAAACAAGTAGAAATTCTACAACATAAACTTGAACAAGTAACAAAAGAGGTAGATGAGGATAAAGAAGCTGAAGATTCTAAAAAGCTTGATGATGAAGATAATATACCTTTAGAAGATAATATAGAAGATAATATAGAAGATAATTTTGAGGAAGCTCCATCTACTAATTCAGAGAATGATAATCCTAACTATGATGTTATACTTCAAGTAAAACCTGAAAAAATACATAAAATCAAAGCTCAAATGATTGATGGTCAAAAATGCATAGTTATTCCTATTGATGAAGATGAACAGGCTACAGTTAACGGCATAGATGATTTGATTTAAGTTATATAAATTAATTTAGAAAAATAGCAATCTGAAAAATAAAGTTTGCTATTTTTCTTTACTCTCTCTTATTTATTAAAATTGTAGCTCATAAATTAGGCAAATTCTTTCATTTTATAAAACAACTTTTCCACATTAAACTGAATTATTTACTTCTGCACATTAACAAAAATAATATAAGTTACAGTTCCTTCTTGCCACTTACAATCCAAAAAATATAATCCAGTACCATGTTGTGATATATTTATAATATTATCTTTTATCACTTTTCCATGCTCAGAAGTTTTAACTCCACCACCTAAAGTAATACTTTCAGGCTCATAGTCAAAATTTAATTTTAACTGACCATTAGGTGCTACTATCGTTCCCGGTAGCAATTTACTTATTACACTTGCATAACTATCAATTGTAAACTCTTTTAATTTACCTCTAGACTTCCATCTATAATGTCCCTGACCTACTTCTATATTGTTTCCATTATAAGTTATATCTAATTTAGGAATTGTTCTGGTCAAGTAAAATTGTAACACTTTTGCCTAATATTTTTATGAGCTGTACCGAGCTTCAAAAGGAGTTAATCCTTTATTGAAGGAATGAGGTCTAAGATGGTTATACCAGCTATAGGCATA
>NZ_JAPPRQ010000014.1 GCF_026719745.1 Clostridium sp. ZS2-4 | reverse complement strand
CGACAGCATTAGTAGTTGCTAAAGCAACCGCAATAGGGGCAGCAGTAGCAGGAACAGCGGCAGTATTAAGTCAAGCAATATCAGATGCAGGACGAAAAGAAGTAAGTGATATATCTTCTTATATGGCAGCAGGATGCCGAGAATCCTTTATAGGAGCAGTCTCCGGAGCAGTATTTGGACCTTTTGGAGTAGGTGAAGCCATAGGTGGAAAAATGCTGTTAGGAGGGATAACCAACGGATTTGAAAGTATATTAAGACAAAAATTAGAAGGCAAAGGAATAAACTTTAAAACTGTCCTAATNAGCAGAAAAATTAATTAAGAAAGCAGCACCCTTTGTTAAAAAAGCATTTAATAAGATATCAGCTGAAATATCAGAGAATATTAGAATAGCTAAAATAGCATTAAACAATATGAGAAAAGGACCGAAGCCAGTAGTGCTTGGTAGTAATTTGGGTAATGGTTATGAGGCTTTAGGTAGGTTTGAAAAGGAAGTTAAGAAGGTTAAGAATGAATTAGGATCAAGTGTGGATGATACGGCTAAAGTGATTACTAAGGGTGCGGGTGAAGCTAAAACAATTAGTCATCCTGTGTTGGATAATACAAGAACTGGTAGTGCATTAAAACCATATGATGGACAACATGGATTCAATGATATAATAGATAATTATGCAAAGGATGCTCAAAAATTTGAGCTCATCGGAGGAGACAAGATACAAAGAGAATTGTATCAAATAAAAGGTGGACAAAAATCTTATGAATATAAACGAATTTATGATAAAACTCAAGGGTTTGAAAGGATTGAGACAATTACAGTAGACCAAGATGGAATTTTTGAATGGATAGTAGACCCTACAGAAGGAGTAACTCACAGAAGATTTATTCCAGGAGGAGAGATTACAGGTAAACCTAATCAAGTTCCTGGAAAGTAAGGAGGTATGTACAATGTTACTTAAATTTAATGAATTAGAGGATGCTGAGATTAAGTATGATTGGAAGACACTATATGTGGCTTTATATTTAGATTTTATTGATACTTCGGCGTTAGTTGATTATTCTGTTAAAGAAATATCTAATGAATCCTATATAGACAATGAATTTATTAATGAATTAGCTTGGGGAGAAGGAGAATTTTCAAAAGAAGAACTGTTGTTAAAAATGCCCATTAAGCTAGGTTTTGAAGAGATAGATAAAGGTACACTTAGTTGGAATGACGAGTTAAGAAAGCTAAGATACTGTTTGCTTAGGATTTTAAGAAAAACAATAAACAATAATAAAGAACTATTAAGCAAAGTATCCGAAGTTTATGCAGATGTTGGATATCCTGTTGAGATGGAAGAGTTCATACCATATATGCCACCAAAAGGAGGCTATGACCCAACAAAGTATTCGGTAGATGAGAATAATTTACGTATGATTATGTTGCTTGATAAATTTTTAGAAAAAGAGAAAAATGCATTAGTAAATCTTGCTTCATAAATTGTATTAAACTTGCTACAAAATATTAGTTAAGTATGATGGTGGGATACTGTTGAAGAAATTCAATGAGTAAATAGATTTTCAAAACAGTAAAGACACTGCATAATCTAAATAATGCAGTGAAAAGAGCTCCCTAGTGATTCATATGCATATCAACAATATAAGAAATTACTAATGAAAGATGATATTATAAGTAATTCTAATCAAATTATTAATGGAGAAAAATTATGGGATCAAAAGGCTAGAAATATATTAACTAGTGATGGTTCTAATATAGGTGATTGGTGGAAAATGGAGTCTAGCAAGCTCACGCCCTTTGGTCTTTCGTAAGGACCCTCGGGGCAATGTCATCAAGCTAAAATGTAAATAACTAGGAAGATTTAAAAATAACTCTAAATCATTCTAGTTATTATTAATTTATAGAGAAAAATATATTTATTTTTGAAAAACACTTGACATTTGAAAATAATCCCAATAATCAGAAAGAACACATTATTTTTGTGTATCTCTAATGATTATGGGTGATTAAGATGAAGTTCAAAAAAAGCTTTAGTAAATGTCTATTGGGAAGTAAAATAATGATTGAGGACTATTTATTTAAGTGCTCAAATAGAATTAGTCCATCATATTTTACGAGGTCAGTAAAAATGAGTTTTAAAGAAAATATATTATTTATGCTAAATATGATTAATAAGACTGTATAGGTTGAGCTAAATAATTTTTTTGAAGGACTTTTGAAAAAAGATTATAGTATTTCAAAACAAGCTTTTTCAGAAAACAGGCAAAAAATTAATCCTAAAGCATTTATTGAATTAAATAATAGGATAAACCAAATTATTTATGAATAATGCAATGAATATGAACTTTGGAATGGGTACAGGCTTAGTGCAATAGATGGAACTACAATAGAGTTACCAAATACAGAGTTATTACGTAATGAATTTGGATATGCTAAAAATCAGTATGCAGAAGCCACCTGGTTTCCATATGCCCCACCAACAGGAAATGCAATGTATTCAATGCCTATAGTAGGAACAAGTGCAAGACTATATTTCCCAGATGAAACAAGCGAATCACCAATTGTAACAGGGTGTGTAAGAACAAATGGAAGCAGCTGTGCCAAGACATCAGATACAACAAAGA
>NZ_JAPPRQ010000136.1 GCF_026719745.1 Clostridium sp. ZS2-4 | reverse complement strand
CAGTTTTATAGGTTAATATTTTTTGAAAATATAAAAAAACATGACGGGCTAAGTCCGCCCAAAATAAAATAGGGATAATATTACTTGATAACCAAAGATTGCGCCATATAAATTTTTACTGTGACTTATATGACAAAAACGGTATTAGATTGCTCTAATACCGTAACAAGGTTATATATATTTTCATTTCATGGCATCTGTATCACATCAAATTTAAAAACTTAATTAATCTTTCTGTCTTAGGATTATTGAAAAACTCTTCACTTTTACCATGCTCTATTATTTTTCCATCTGCAATAAACAACATATAATCACATGTTTTCTTAGCAAATTCCATATGATGTGTTACCATAATCAAATCTTTTCCTTCTGCTTTCACTTCATAAATAGCACTTAGAACTTCCTCTGTAAGTTCTGGATCAAGTGCCGATGTAGGTTCATCGCATAGTAATATTTGTGGTTCTGATGATAATGCTCTTATTATCGCAACTCTCTGCTGCTGACCTCCCGACAATTGATTAGGTTTTTTATTCATATGCTCCTTCAGCAAAAACCTTTCAAACAATTTTTCTGTAATTTTATTTGCAATTTCTTTATTTTTGCCATGTACTTTTATTAATGGCAGTTTGACATTTTCTTTTGCTGTTAAATGTGGAAAAAGATTGTATGCTTGAAATATTACCCCTACTGTCTTTCTATATTCATTCAAATAATTTTCTTCATTTTTCAATGTTGTATTATTTATTTCAATGGTACCACTGTCTGTATTTTCTAACCCTGCTATTAATCTTAATAATGTTGATTTTCCTCCGCCAGAAGGTCCTATTATTCCTAATGAATGTATATTTTCAAGCTTCAAGTTTATTTCTTTAAGTACCTTTTTATTATTATAATCTTTACATATATTATTCAATTCAATCCTCATAACTAAATGCCCTTTCAAGTTTTTTAGATATTATGGATATTGGTATAGTAATTAATAAATATCCCACTCCTAAAACTGTTAGATTCTCAAAAGTCCTAAAATTAATAGAATCAACTTCTAATACATTCATTGTAAATTCACTAACTGCTATAACTGATAATAATGATGAGTCTTTTACCAGTGATGATATTTGACCAGCTAAAGCAGGCATTATCCTTTTTACTACTTGTGGAATAATTATATAGATATACTTCTGTAATGTAGTAAACCCTAAAGCTTTTGAGGTTATATGTTGAGATTGCTCTATACTTTCCAATCCCCCTCTTATTATTTCTGTTACATAAGCTCCTGTAAATATTGATAATATAATTATACCTAATAAATATTTATTACTTATTTGAAAAGCTGTAGCAATTATATAGTATAAAAAATAAATCTGAACTAAAAAAGGTGTTCCTCTTATAATTCCTATATATCCTTTTGCAAAATAGTTAAGTGCCAATATTTTTGAGTTTAAGAATAGTGTTGTAATTATTCCTATTATCAATGACACTATCATTGAAAAGAAACTAATTATTAATGTTACCCCAAACCCTTTTATCAGTTTATTTTTATACACAAAGACACCTTTCCACACAAATGTGTAGTCCAATTTATTAATTGAATATATTATTATCAATATAAATATTCCTATAACTATCATAAGATTAATTACTTTTTTTATTTTATTCATGATTTATCCTTCTCTCTATTTAGAGCCAAAAAAGAATGGTATCTTTCTTTTATCAAACTCTTTCTTTATGTCACCTAAATATTTATCTGATAATTTTTCAAAGCCTTTTTGCTCTTCGTATTCTTTTAAAAATGTATTTATATTATTTCTTAATTCAGAATCTCCTTTTCTTAATGCTATTCCCCAGTATTCATAATCATTGAAAGGTTCAAGCAGTGCTTTTGTACTGCTTTCATATTGCTGCCAGTTCTTAAATATAGTCATTTGGTCATATATAAAAGCATCAGCCCTTCCCTGTGCTACTTCTAATACACATGCTGTCTCTTTGTCAAATACCAATATTTCTGCATTTTTTAAATTTTTCATGGCATAAAAATAACCTGTGGTTCCCTTTTTCACCGCTACCTTCTTGCCTTTATGATTTAAATCTTTAATTGAACTAACAGCAGAATTTTTGTTAATTAACAAAGCTAAATATGCTTTACAATAAGGTTCAGAAAAATCTACAGTATTTTTCCTTTCTTCTGTAATAGTCATTGAAGATAATACCATATCAACTTTTTTAGTAGTTAGTGATGGAATAAGTCCTGAATAAGCAATATTTTCAATTTTAACTGTTCTACCAAGGTATTTACCAAGTTCATTAGCTAAGTCAATGCTTATCCCAGAAGGTTTCCCATCTTTATCTGTTGTTTCAAATGGTGGGTAAGCTAATTCCATACCTACAACTAGTGTGTTGTCATCTTTGCTGCTGCAGCCTGATGAAATTATCATTGTAACTATTAGCATTACAATTATCATTGATATTTTTTTCATTATTATTTACCCTCCATATATTTGTAGAACTTTATATTTCATTTTTTTATATTTTATTTTTTATCTTTATAAAATATGAATAAAAGTATATATTGCTATGAAGGCGTTTTTCTTCAATAAAAATTCTGCCTAGTCAACTAACTTTTTATAATTATAAAAATACACTAGAAAAAAGTCAATTAAAGTAACTTTCCACTACTCTAACTGACTTTTTAAAATACTTTTATTACATATAATCACACTTACATGATATAGGACATATTACACTAATTTAAGTTATTAGTTGCGATAATTGCCTTAGCTCTGCTTTCAGTAGCAAAGTCCATAACCGTAATACCAAATTTTCCTGAAGTATTTGCAGTAAAGAATTTTTCCATATTAGAATTTATCTCCTTTGCAACACCATATATATCTGGTATACCAAACGCTAATGGTCTATATCCGCTGCAGTGATTGATATACCACCAATCCCCACTGTTTTGGTTAGCTTCATTGTACATATCTTCAATTTTACACCATTTTTCATCATTATCAGGAACTTTATATTGATCTTGAATTTTTACTTTTGCAGCATTTTCTATGGTAAAAGTAGTATTATCTTGCCACTTTGTTAAATCAATACCTTTGGGTAAATTTACTGCATCAAATCTTCTCATAAGAACTATTTTACCTCTTGCTTTACCTAAAGTAGGAATTGTATCAGTTAAAAGCCATTTATCTGGATTTTTAGCTCTATAATAATCAAATGTTTCTTCAAATGTACGTGTATTTCCTACTGATGTATGCTCTGGTTTTATACACATTATAATAGCTTCACTTGGGTTATTATTTAAAAAAGGTATGCATGCATTTAAGACATCATCAAAATTAATATGTTGATGTACACTTCTGCAAAATAAAAAACTAAATAAGTAATGTTCCAAAAAATAAACATGGCATACTGACCATTTCCGTGTTATATAAAAGTTACCACACAATTAAACACACGTAAGGTTATCAGTATGCCAAATAAAACTACTAATCATATTATATCCATGCTAAAAGAAAAATTTACAACTACTTAAATGATGTAAACTATGGTTTGTATAATCTTATTTGTACGCTTCTAATGTCTTTAATAAAATTTCAGTATCGAAAGGTTTCCTAATATAACTCTTAGCTCCTAGTGCTATACATTCATCTTTCACATTTTCGTGTCCTACTGCTGATATAATAATTACAACTGTTTCAGGATTAATTTTCATTATATCAGTTAACACATGAATACCATCCATCGTAAATTCAGACATGTTCAAGTCTAAGACTACAATATCTGGCTTTTCATTCTTGAATACCTCTATTGCATCCTCTTTACCTGATGCCTCAAATATGTTATGGAAACCTCCTTTTTCAATAATTTTTTTTACAAACATTCTCATATACGATGAATTGTCAACTATTAATACCTTTTTCATATTAAAAACTCCTTTACATCTATGATTTTTAAATACACCCTAGTGAAGCAAATCTTTTATTTTAGCCAAAAGTCTAGCACATTCATCTATTTCCTGTTTCAAAGCTGCCTCCTCTAACTTTATTGCTAATTCATGAATAGAAATTATTCTTAGAGTTCCAGACGAACCTTTTAACTCGTGAGTCACCCCCACTAATTTTTCAAAATCATTGTTATCTATAGCATCATTAATATCTTCCAATAAATTAGGTAGACATTTTATATATTCTTCAAGTATTTCTCTTGCATCATCTTTTTTAAGTCCTGTGGTTTCAACAAAGTAATTAATATTATTCTCTATTATATTATTATAGTCGGTCACAAGCTCTCTCTCTTTAATGTTGGCTTCTATCATGTTAAACATAGTATCAAAATTAATAGGCTTACTCATATAGTCGTCCATTCCAGCATCAATACACTTTTCACAATCCCCCTCCATAGCATTAGCAGTCATTGCAATAATTGTAGTATGCTTTTTCTCCCCTTCAAGCAACCTTATTTTAGATGTACATTCATACCCATCCATTACTGGCATCTGGCAATCCATAAAAACAACATCATAATCTTTTTCTGATACTGCTTTTAATGCTTCCATACCATCCACCGCCACATCACAAGTCATATCATGGGATTTTAGCATACTTATAACGATTTTACGATTCATTTCATTGTCCTCAACCAATAAAATCCTAGGTTTTAATGCATTATTAACTTCTTTAACTATATGCTTCGTTATAACTTGATGTTCTTCTTCATCTTCTTTTTTCAAACCCAATACTATAGCAATACAACCAAGTAAGTCGTCTCTTCTTACAGGTTTACCCAAATATGATGAAAACCCATATTCTTTTGCAGCCTTTGCATCTCCTTTTTGAGTTACTGAGGTTAGAAGTATCAGTTTAGTATCCTTTGCAAAAGGTATTGTTTTTAATGTAGTTGCAAGTTCATACCCACTCATGTCCTGCATTTGGTAGTCTATGATAGCAACACTTATTTTGTTTTTTGTATTTTCATTTGAAAGAATTGTTGTAATGGCACTGGCAGCATCCTTAGCTTCAAATACCTTCAAGCCAGTTCCTTGAAGGTATGAACTAACAATTTTCCTATTATTCATATTACCATCAACAATCAAAATATTCATATCTTGAAGCTTTGCAAACGCAAATTTATGTTCTGAAGCTCCTTTAGCAATCTTCAATCTTACATCAAATTTGAATGTAGCCCCTTCCCCTAGTATACTTTCAACACAAATTTCACCGCCCATCATTTTGACCAATTCATTAGATATCGCAAGTCCAAGTCCTGTTCCACCATACTTTCTAGTCGTAGAAGCATCTGCCTGACTAAAATATTGAAAGATTGTATTAATATGATCCTTATGAATTCCAATTCCAGTATCCTTCACTTTAAAGCTAAGTACAGCTATTTCATTCTCTTCCTCTAAGCAATCAACGGTAATAGAAATGTTACCTTGTTCGGTAAATTTTACTGCATTACTTATAAGATTGTTTAATACCTGCCTAAGTCTTGATGGATCGCCAACAACCGCTTCAGGAACACCTGCTTTGATCATAGTATAAAGTTCAAGACCTTTTTCTGCCGCCTTAGGTGCAAGAAGTGAAACCGCATCTTCAATAGTATTTCTTAAATTAAACCTAATTTTTTCCATGGTTAGCTTTCTAGCTTCTATCTTTGAAAAATCCAATATATCATTAATTATATGTAATAATACCTCTGAAGCAGATTTTGCTTCACGTATAAATTCTTTTTGTTCTAAAGACAGATTAGTTGATTGTAATAATTCTAAAAATCCAAATATTCCATTCATTGGTGTTCTTATTTCGTGAGACATATTTGCAAGGAATTGGCTCTTCGCTATATTTGCTGTTTCTGCCTGTTCTTTTGCCTTGTTAAGCGACCTTTCAGCGAGCCTCTGCTCTGTAATGTCCTCAGCAGTGCAAATAAGATACTTAATATTGCCAGTTTCATCTCTCTGAGGCTTACTTTTAATTTTAAGTAGTCTGTTTTCACCTTTCCAATTCTTAATTTCAAGCTCTTTTTCTGCTGGCTCATTCTTTTGAAACAACTCCCAGTTATTTGCAGAAAACTTATTTGCAGTATCTATATCAAATATGTCATATAAGTCCTGATATTCTAAATCACTTTTCTTCTTGCCAAAAAACCTTGCATGAGCTTCATTAACAGTTGCATAAGAAGTAACATTACTTAAAGCCCAAATCTGTGATTCAGAATTATTAAGTAACATTGCTTGTCCATTAAGTGTTGATTCATATGCTTTTTCCTTTGCAATCCTTGCTCTTGTATATGAAAAAGCCTTTGAAATATCTCTTAATATCTTGATTTGAGCTTCTTCCCATATCATAGGCTTGGATAAACTTTCATAGCCTACGAATCCAATTAACTTGTTTTTGCTTTTCAATGGAACTATAAGAGAAGATTTTATTCCTTCCTTTAAAAAAACTTCTGCTTCAAATACAGCTTCAGAAGGAAATTCCTCCATATTATTTATTGCAACAAAATCATTATTCTTAATCTCACGAATCAACCATGGAAGAGCATAAACTACTTCTTCCTCCTGCGTTTCTCTTTTTGGACTTATATCTTTCTTATTCCATTGACATTCTATTTGCATAAAAGTAGGGTCTTTAGAAAAATAATATATATATATCCTATCCAAATCAAAAAATAAACCGATTTTCTCCAATGATTTTTTTAGCTCAATCTGATAATTAATACTGTCTACATCTAAAAATTTCTGAAAAGTATCATTAATTAGTTTCAGACAATCATTGGAATACCTAACATTTGTGTAATTGCCTTCACCACTCATAAAATCCTCCCATAATTTAAAGTTCACAGGTCTTTGTAATAAAAAGAGTTAATTCTTTTAATAAATCAATTTCATAAGGTTCTAAAAGTAATTTTCCATCTTTATCATATATAACTTTTACCACAGGTCTCATTGGCATTGAGCTGTTTTGCTTTACTACTAAACCCTTTTCATTTGAACTTAGAATAACTCCACTACCTGTTGGAAAAGCAGCTATGTTAATAGTGAATTTTTTCACCATTTCTGCATCAAAATAAATATTGCTCATACCTACAAGATATTCAATAACCTCTTGCACACTTTTACCTTTCTCAGAATTTCTACCTGATATCAAATTATCAAATACATCACATATAGACACTATCTTTGCAATTTGGTTTATTTCATCACCTTTTAATTTCAAAGGATATCCACTGCCATCACTTCTTTCATGATGCATTAATGCAGCTACCTTGACGTATGCATTCCAAACATACTGCTCCCCTAAAAAATCATAACCAACCTTTGGATGCATTAATCTAATATATTTATCTAATTCTTCCTTAGTCTTAAAATCTGCTAAAAGTTTCTTATCATTCATAATTTTTATCTTACCTATATCATGAAGTAATGCACCCGTAGCTATATCTTTAAGCTTCAACATACTGTATCCCATATGAGTTCCTATTATTGTAGACATCACGCAAACGTTTACAGAATGCGAATATATATTATTATCACCTGCACTTATTTCTGCAACATTTATCAAAACATTTTTATTTGATAGTACATCTTCAATGACTGCATTTACCGAATTCATAACACTACTATTATCAGTTTTTCCTTCACGACAATAGCTTTCAATCATTCCCTTAACAGCACATTTACTCATTTGCCTTGTCTTTTCAGAAATGCTTTCTTCAATAATCACATTTTTTGATATGTCATCATCAATGTATACTGAATTAATTCCCATTTCTTTAATTTTTTCAATATAATAAGGCTTTAATTTTACTCCAACATTAAGTAAAACCCTACCTAATTCATCGTAAATCTGCCTTCCAAGGATTTCATCTCCCTTCAGGCTGAAAACACCAACAACTCTCATATATCCCTCCAACTAAAATAATTAATTTTTTACTGGATAGTGAAAAATTCTTATAAAAAATAAATATCTTTCACACTAAAATATAGTATTCCTTTACCAACTAAACACAAAAGAAAAACACCCTCAGTAACAATTATTATTTAATATATTAACACACTCCTATACTTTTAACTACATAAAAGACGTATAAAATAAATACAATTACTCTATATTAACTGCACTTATAGTTAAAGTATCTTTTATTTTTTTCTAGATGTTATATAATATTAACATAATATATTTCAGGGAGGCTTCAGTTTTTTATGAATAATATATTGACAGAAGAAAACATAAAAAAATTAAGAGAAGAATTAGACTATAGAATGACTGTGAAAAGAGCGCAAATAGCAAAAGAAAAATTAGAGGCTGCTGCACATGGCGATAGATCAGAAAATGCAGAATATAAAGAGGCTTGTAGAAACTATAGAGAAAATGATAATAGAATTCAATATTTATTAACTATGATTTCAACAGCAACTGTAATAGATGATAACAATGTTGATAAATCAATATTAGGAATTAATAGTAAAGCTAGAATTAAATTTGTAGAGGATGAGGATGAAGATATTGTATCATTAGTAACTACTATGGATTCATCCCCTGAAAATATGTGTATAAGTATAGAATCAGATTTAGGAAAAGCATTATCAGGCAGAAAAGTTGGAGACATAGTTGAAGTTGATGCTCCCGGAGAAAAATATACAATAGAAATATTAGAACTACTATAAGAACTTATTTCTTAAGCTTAAAAAGCAAGTTGATTATATCCTTGTTCTTGGTTCTGGACTTATTGGTGATAGAATTCCTCCTTTATTACAAAGTCGATTGAATAAAGGAGCTTAAAGTTTTAAACATTTTTATAATGGCAAATCAAATATTGTTGGTCCAATATTTCAAAAAATGAATTTCGTTTCAATAAATAATTCACAATTCCATTGACGAATTATAAATTATAAAGTAAAATGAAATAAATTCAAAGTTAAATTTCAAACACTTAATATAAAAGCCATGATGGGAAGAGTAGTTATTATGAGGTAGTCAAAGCGAATCAGTGGTGGTGAGAGACTGATACGAAGCAAATAATGAAGAACATCCCGGAGCTTCCAAACGAAATTTATTAAGAGTAGTCTTGGACGGAGCCAAACCGTTACAGCTTGGACAGTATCGAATTACTATATTATATAGATTAATTCCGTACTGATTGAAGGGAGCTTTATAGGCTAATTTAGGTGGTACCGCGGAAGTATAAGTCTTTCGTCCTATTTTTATAGGATGAAAGGCTTTTTTTATAACTAAGGAGGAATATTAATATGTGTACAATTATGTGTTATACAGGAACAGATATGAAACATGAAAAATTTGCAGAGGCATTGCAGAGAACTGAATCAAGAGGACCAGATATGACAGAAATTCTCACTTTACCATCTGGTATTTTGGGATTTCAAAGACTTGCTATTATGGATTTAAGCTTTAGCGGAATGCAGCCATTCACAAGAAATACAGATGCATCCATCTGCAATGGTGAAATTTACGGTTTCCGTGAAATCAAAAAAGAACTAATAAAAAAGGGACATAAGTTTATTTCTGATAGTGATTGTGAAATATTACTTCCAATGTATTATGAATATGGACTAGATATGTTTTCAAAATTAGATGCAGAATACGCAACTGTTATCTACGATGGAAAAAAGAACAGTTTCATCGCAGCAAGAGATCCAATTGGAATTCGTCCCCTATTCTATGGCTATTCTCAATCAGGTAAAATCATATTTGCAAGTGAATCTAAAAACTTAATTGGTCTTACACACAAGATTATGCCATTCCCACCAGGACATTATTATGCTGATGGTAAATTTACATGCTATTGTGATATCACAGCAACAGAGGGTGATTATTTCAAGGATGACTTAGAAATTATTTGCAATGAAATTCATGATAAATTTGTAGCTGCTGTTGAAAAACGTATGGATGCTGATGCTCCTGTAGGTTTCTTGTTAAGTGGTGGCTTAGACAGCTCATTAGTATGTTCAGTTGCTCAAAAAATGTATCCTGAAAAACCAATTAAAACATTTGCCATAGGTATGACTGAAGATGCAATTGATTTAAAATACGCACAGGAAGTTGCAGATTACATTCATAGCGATCATACCGTTATTTATATGACAAAAGAAGAAGTGCTTGAATCACTTGATGAGGTTATTAAACTTCTTGGAACATACGATATCACCACAATAAGAGCAAGTATGGGAATGTATTTGATCTGTAAGAAAATACATGAGATTTCTGATGTCAGAGTGCTTCTAACCGGTGAAATTTCCGATGAATTATTCGGCTATAAATATACTGATTTTGCCCCAAATGCAGAAGAATTTCAAAAGGAATCACAAAAGAGAGTCCGAGAGCTTTATATGTACGATGTACTTCGTGCAGATCGTTGTATTAGCTCAAATTCTTTAGAAGCAAGAGTACCATTTGGAGATTTAGACTTTGTAAAGTATGTTATGGCCATAGACCCTGAAAAGAAATTAAACAAATACAACATGGGTAAATATCTTTTGAGACATTCGTTTGAAGGCGATTATCTTCCTCATAATATTTTATACCGTGAAAAAGCAGCATTTAGCGATGCTGTAGGGCATTCTATGGTAGACTATTTAAAAGACTATGCAGAAACATTCTATAGCGATGAAGAATTTGAAAAACTTTGTGAAAAGTATAAATATCACTCTAAACCATTCACAAAGGAATCATTACTATACAGAGAAATATTTGAAAAATACTATCCATGGCAAGCAGAAATGATAGTAGATTTTTGGATGCCAAACAAAGAGTGGGAAGGCTGTGACGTAGATGATCCTAGTGCTAGAGTATTATCAAATTATGGTACCAGCGGTAAATAATTAAGATACCTAAAATACCATGCTTCAAATTCTAGAAACTCTTTATTATAGATTAAAGTTAAACTCTCTTTTACTTGTTATTGGTTAACCATTAATAACCTTATATAACTTAATAAAAAGGTAACTCCTAGAAACGGTAAATATTCTGTAGAAATGTTGATAGACAAAGAACTTTTCTATAAAAAGTTTATAACTCTAAAATGAAAACGATACTTAAAATTTCAGTATGGTTTTCTATGTATGTCTAATAACTTAAATTTTGATACAATTTAGCCACTTTCTCAATAAGATTATTGATTTTATTATCGCTAAATTGTATAGTGTTTCTGCTAAAAGGTGCACATCAACAAGACCTACTCTTCTTTCTGAATTATTTTTCCGCTCGCTATTTCATCTTTCAATAATTCATATACATAACTAGCACTTTCTCTGTAAATACCTGTTTCTGCATCAGTTAACTTTTCAAAAACAATAGAATTATATACTGTTTCCATAGCATCTTCTAATTTATAATTTTCTTCTTCACACAAATACTTTATTAAATCTTCAGTTATACCATCAATAAGTTCTTTAATCACATTCATTATTATTTACCTCCAAAAAATTTTAGATACTGTATAGCTTTTTGGGTATGAAATGAATATTGATTTGAAAATTTCTTATAGCTCATTTCTTTTACTAATACATTAATATCTATTAATCCTCTAGTAAAGATTCTAAACAATAATGCCAAATCATCATCTGCTACTGGTCCTGCAACTATATCATACTTATTATCTATATTGCAATTTTTACTATTTATTTCTTTAAAATTTCTATCCCTATTGTTTAATACACAAATAGCCCATTCTTTTGTAGGTGATTCAAAGGATTTTATATTTAATTTGTTAGATGAAATTATATTTTCATCAAAATCAAATACAGTTACCTGGGGTGTTCCTCCATAGATTTTAGCTACTCTTTTTGCCATTAGTTCAGCTTGTTCTTCAATGGCTGTACAATAGAATCCTTTTCCAAAATCTTTATATGGTCTACATTTATCTAAATTAATATCTGAAATTATTACATTGGAACCATGATACAACTTCATATCAAATATCCCCCATTATTTTTTGAAACTAAAATCATATCCTCTATTGCATCTTCAATGCTTAAAGTATGCTCAATCTCATAATTTTCAATTAAAAAATTTAAAGCATTATATTTTTTCAAATAATTATAGGAATCTTTGTAGGTAACTGAAAATTTATCTGCAAATTCAGCTACACATACAACCATATAATCTATTTTATTTTTTTCTTCCCTACTCATAAAATCACCTTTTCTAATAATATTAAAATAAATATATTAATATTATTATACAACATTTATTTTTTATCTACTATGAATAACTTATAAAATGTAGCTTTTCAAAATAGAAATTTAGTCCCTCATCAAAAGCAAAACATACTACAGAATTATCTACTTTCTCATCAAAACATGTAGCTAAACTCAATAATTTTTTCTTCCTCCATATATTAGTAATTTTATCTTTATTTAATACCATATTTTTATCTCCTATACTTTTTTATTTGATACAGCCACCATGAAAAATACATTCATACACCTTTTTATCATTGTAAAATATTTCCTCATATCCCTCGAACCATTTAAATTCACCTTTAACAATGCAATGATACTTATATTCACCATTTTCATATACCAAAGGTCCACGATATGGATGTTCCTTTGGCACAAGAAGTAATGCCTCTTTTAGAAAATCTCCATTAAATACATCCTCAAGAATTCTTCCAATATAATTCATTGACCAAATTGGTACATCATTCTCCCATAAGGCCTCTGCCCCAGCAAAACTTTTACCACCAATGTATGTATCTATATATTTTAAGTTATCTTCAATATAATGTAGATCATGAGAATTAGGTCTTGAAGGTGATGCTTCTTCTCCTTTTCCTGCATAAGTCTTCTTTTTAGCTCTACATAAAAATTCGATTATGTCTCCACCTATTTCATTTATATGTACTTTTTTATTTTCAAAACAACATCCACTATCATTATCTCTTACTAACTTATCAATGCTAATTTTAAATAAATCACTTAATTGTATTAGCTTATCTAAATCTGGATAGGATTTTCCACCTTCCCATTTTGCAATAGACTGTCTTGATATACCGATTTTTTCTGCTAAATTCTCTTGTGATAATCCTTTTTCTCTTCTTAGCATTTGTAATTTTTGTTGAAAACTCATCTGTATCACCTCTATTCCAGTATACTAAATCAAGTTATTTATTACTATCAATCAACAATAACAATTTTGACAACTATCAGTTGCACCAAATGTTACTGCTGAAAGTACACACCCTCACCATAAAAAATGCTCCCCCCTCACTTCAAAATCTACAGGGGTGTGCATTCAAATAATAAAAACCCAAACTTCCAATCTTAAAACTTTAAAAATCCCAACTTCAACTTCTTTTAAAAACACGAAAAGCCCTTGAAATCGAGGACTTTCTATTATATCAATATTATATTTATGTATGTCTTGAACGTTGAAAAAAGACGCCTCTTAAAGCTGATGTGTCCTTAGCGGCAGGATATACTTTCAGTAATTAATTTTTTGTATATGGTATATCAGATTTTTCTATATCATCTATATCAAATTCTATACTTTCCAGAAATTCCTTAAGTCCTATTTCATTTAAGTCATTACAAGTTGGACTCATAGTAATCTGTTCTATTGTTTCTTTATTTATTGGGATTTCAATATATGGAATTAATTTATTGTTCCTTGTTCTAAATTTTTTAATTTGAGATAGTACATTGTAGCCTTGTTCCATCTCATCGCTCCAATAATTTTGAATACGAGATCTTTAAGAATTAACAGCTATAAATCAAACAAATCAATTGATGAATCAAATATAATATCTTCGTCACAAAAAGCTACTGATATTGCATATATGGCTTTATTAGTATTGGGTACTATCCATGCTTTCTTTGCTTCATTCCATCTGCTACCTTCTATTGTTTTTATTGCTGAAACATTATCATAGCTATAATTAAAGCTTACCATTATATAGTTATCATTAACTTTTCCAATTGTAACAGCCATTATTTTTACCACTCCTTATTAAATTCATAATTTTTAAATATATTATATTAATATTATCATGTTTTTTATTTCTTCTAAATTGTGCACACCCCTTGTACACTTTTGCACACAGGTGTGCATTTTTGTTAATTTTATCCTGTTGAAAGCCTATTTTCACTTTGATTTTACCTTTACTTTTATTTCAAAAAACACGAAAAGCCACTAAAATCAGTGACTTTCTATTGTATCAATATTTAAGTTTATGTATGGTGGAGGCGAGGGGAGTCGAACCCCTGTCCGAAAGTAGTCACACCACAGCATCTCCGAGCGCAGTCAGTAATTTAACATTCCCTCCATGAGACTCCTACTGACAGGATTCTCACTTTAGTAGCTTCATAAATTCCGTTCCATCCTCAAAGCTTTGGATGGCTCGGTTCCCCACTAGTTGGCGCCCTATCCCAAGTCGTGGGACTCTCGGGTAGAACGAGCAGCTACTAGGCTGCTATTGCAAAATTATTTTCTGCGTTTACATTTAGTTCCCAGTTTTTTAACGCGGGTCCAGGAAACCCTCGGCTCGCTTCCGCAGATCAACATACCCCCGTCGAAAGCCAAATACGCCCCCATGTATATATTTAACAGTTAATAATTAATAGTTTTTAGTTATTAATAACTACATATCTACCAATTGTACTAACTGTTTAAATCTTTATCTTAATAATTACATGGAATGTATTAGCATCAACATTGATATATCATGTCGTAAGCTCTCCACTATTTAGTTTTATTATCTATCATTTATTGTTCCTTAGTGCATAATCAATTTTACTACACATATTCTCTTTTGTAAAGTGACATATTTAGTATCTATTTCTTTCTTTTAACTGTCTGTCTATATCTCTTTTTGCAGCTTTTTCAGCTATTGTATGTCTCTTATCATAGTTTTGTTTACCTTTTGCCACACCTAATGCAACCTTGACTCTACCTTTTTTTAAATATAGTGACAGTGGAATTAAAGTATATCCTTTCTGACCTGTATAACCTAATAAAATATCTATTTCTTTTTTATGAAGAAGTAATTTTCTATTTCTTAAAGGATCTTTATTAAATATATTTCCTTGTTCATAAGGGCTTACATGCATATTATATACAAATACCTCTCCATTTTTAACTTGAGCATAGCTATCTTTTAAATTAGCTTTTCCTGCTCTTATAGATTTAACTTCTGTTCCTACAAGTGCTATACCTGCTTCAAAAACTTCCTCTATAAAATAATCATGTCTGGCTTTTCTATTTTGTGCAAGGGTATTATCACCTTTTTTATTTTTACTCATATGAACACCTACTTTATTATACTCAATTGTAATACTTAATTATACATTATTAGCATAATCAAGTCAACAATATGAAAATCAGGAGTTTTACAACCCCTAATTTCTAGGTTTACTTAATTTGCTTAAAATTTCTTCTGATGCTTTTTTAGTATCTTCATAACCTAAAATAGCAGATATAACAGAAATTCCATTTACTCCTGTTTCCATAATCTCTGCAGTATTGTCTTTATTTATACCACCTATAGCTACTGAAGGTATTTTTATTTTGTTGGTAATTTCTTTTAAACCTTCTAATCCTATAGGTTCATCTATATCTTTTTTTGTTCCTGTATAAAATATTGCTCCAATTCCTAAATAATCTGCTCCTAATTTTTCAGCTTCCAATGCCTCTTCTATGTTTCCTGCTGAAATCCCTATAATTTTGTCTTCTCCTAAAATTTTTCTTGCCACTTCAATAGACATATCACTTTGTCCTAAATGCACTCCTGCTGCATCAACAGCCAAAGCAATGTCTATCCTATCATTTATTATTAGTGGAACATTATATTTATCTGTTACCTCTTTTATTTCCTTAGCAACATTATAAAATTCTCTTGTAGAGGCATCTTTTTCTCTAATTTGTACAATAGTTACTCCACCCTTTATTGCTTCCTCTACGCATTCTTTTAAACTCCTGTTCTTTATTATATTTCTATCCGTAATTAGATATAAGCTATAATCTATATTCATTATATTTCTCCTTCTTTCTTTTTATACTGGTAACTGGTAACTGGTTACTGGTTACTGGCTACTACTTTTATAAACTTCCTGCTTTGTTATATAAATCAACAAAATGCCCAACCGGTCCAACTCCTTTTCCTATAGAAAAAGAATTTTTTATTACTTTGCTTATATATTCTTTTGAAAGCTTTACAGCTTCTTCTACCCTGTGCCCCCTTGCAATATAGCTTGCAATAGCAGAAGATAGTGTACATCCTGTTCCATGAGTATTTTTAGTATTTATTCTATCTCCATCAATAGTTAAAAATTCTCCATCATAATATAAAACATCTTTTGCATCATTGCATCTGTGCCCACCTTTAACCAGCACATATTTAGGTTTATATTCTAAAATTTTTAATGCAGCTTTTTTCATATCATCTTCTGAAAATATTTTCATACCTGTAAGTTCTTCAGCCTCTGGAATATTTGGAGTTACTATATCCACTATAGATATTAATTTTTTTAGTTCATCTATTGCCTCAGGCTTTAAAAGATAATAACCACTTTTTGATATCATAACTGGATCTAATACAATATTTTTAATTTTATATTCTATTAATATTTCTCTTATAGTTCTTATAATTTCAGAGTTAGAAACCATACCAATCTTTACAGCATCAACTTGTATGTCATCAAAAATTGCTCTCAACTGTGCTTCTACTATTTCTTTTTGTATCTCTTGTACAGCGGTTACACCTTGAGTATTTTGAGCTGTTACTGCTGTAATAACACTCATACCATAAACACCTAATGCACTCATTGTTTTTATATCAGCCTGAATTCCCGCTCCACCGCAGCTGTCAGACCCTGCAATAGTCAATACTTTTTTCATATACATCATCCACCTTTGTTTATTAAAAGTAAAAGCATATATACAATATTGCATACATGCTTAAATAGAGCCATTGTAACATAAATAAAACTCCTCTACCTAATAATGTAAAGGAGTTTTTAATCACATAAGCTCCTTCATATAGATATCTTAAATCTTCATCCAATCTTTTAAAACAGGTTGGTATCCTATTTTTAATAAGTCTTGTTTTACTTCTTCTACACTTCTAGGATCTATTATTTCAAATTGAGGATCGCTTTGCTCATCTGAAGTATGTCCACCTACTTCAGTAGTTACTCCTGCTGATATCTTATTAACTCCTAATGGTATAAGATTATTTTTAAATTCAGCTTTTTCTCTTGTAGTCATTGTAATTCCTGCTCTTGGCAAAAATAATCTGCTGGCTAATATCATTTGAGTAATATTTTTATCACTTACCTCATGAACATCTGTAAATGTTCCTGCATGTCCTCTTATTCTTGGAAGAGCTACTGCTACATCAACATCAGAATATTTATCTTGGAGATATTTAGCATGAAGTCCTACTTGGAAAAATTCACGCCTCCAATCATTTAATCCTAAAAGAGCACCTACACATACATTTCTCATTTTAGCTCTACAAGCTCTCTCTGGTGCATCCAATCTGAATTTATAATTCTTTTTAGGTCCTGCAAGGTGAACTTTATCATATATTTCTTCGTCATATACTTCTTGATATATAGACATGCTGTCCACTCCAGCTTCAACCACCTGGATATATTCTTCTTCTGTAAGAGAATATACTTCTATCGCTATGGAATCAAAATATTTCTTTAATAACTTAACAGAATCAACTATATAAGAAACTGGTGTTTCTTTTCTTGATGAACCTGTTAAAATAATAATATGTCTTAACCCTGTATCATAAATCTTTTTAGCTTCTTCCTCTATTTCTTCCATTGTAAGTTTTTTTCTAACTATATCATTATCATGATTAAATCCACAATAAACACATTTATTTGCACAATAATTTCCTAAATACATTGGTGTATAAAGAAGTACAGCTTTTCCAAAATTCTTTAATGTAAGCTCGTATGCTTTTTGAGCTATTTCTTCAAGGTATCTTTCAGCTGTTGGAGACAACAAAGCTAAAAAATCATATTCATCTAATTTACGGCTGTTTATTATTCTAAATATATCGTCTTCAGTTATTCTTTCAAAAAAACTTTCAAAATCAAACTCCTTATACTTTAAACATTCTTCATATACACTCATTTTTATAATTCACCTTCTTTATTTAGGAATCCTGTTAAAGGTGAAGATGCACTAGCATATTTTCTTACAGCTCCTGTTTTTGCAACATAAGCCATTCTTCCTGCTTTTACTGCAAAATTAAAAGCTTCAGCCATTTTAACAGGATCTCCTGCAGTAGCTATTGCTGTATTTACTAAAACTGCTGCTGCCCCCATTTCCATAGCTTCAGCAGCTTCAGATGGCTTACCTATACCTGCATCTACAACTATTGGAAGATTTATTTCATCAATTAAAATTTGAACCATTTCTTTAGTTCTTATACCTCTATTAGTTCCAATAGGTGCTCCTAAAGGCATAACTGCTGATGCACCAGCTTCCACTAATCTTTTAGCATCCATTAAATCCGGATTCATGTAAGGTAAAACAATAAATCCTTCTTTAGCTAAAATTTCTGTTGCTTTAATCGTTTCCAAGTTATCTGGAAGCAAGTATTTATTATCAGATATTACTTCAATTTTAATCCAGTTTCCACACCCACTAGCTTTAGCTAATCTTGCAATTCTAACTGCTTCTTCAGCATTTCTAGCTCCAGAGGTATTTGGAAGAAGAATTCTGTCCTTAGGTATGTAATCTAGAACATTTTCCTCTTTAGAAGTTATATCAACTCTTCTTAGTGCCATAGTTATTACTTGAGATTCTGATTTCTCTATAACCTCTGTAAGCATTCTTTTATCTGGAAACTTCCCTGTTCCAGTAAACAATCTATTTTTAAGTTCTACTCCACCGATTTTTAAATTTTCCATAATTCACACTCCTATATATTTTTTTCTCCCATGATTAATCTTAAAACAGTATTAGCTTGATGATTAGCTGCAATAGCAACTCTTGGTGCCATCAATCCACATCCTGGTTTAGCTTCATGAGTTTCATCCCCAATTAAATAAAAATTATCATTAATTTTTTTAGTTATTATAGTATTATTCGAAAAATAACCAGCCATTCCAGAAGCTGCTACTACGATTTTATCGCTTCTTTTGCTCAAAATCATATTAACTAATACAGCTTTAGCCTCAGGATTATCAAAAGCCTCAACTACAATATCCACATCTCCAAAAATATTTAACACATTTTTTTCTGTAATATATTCATTTTTGATTTCTACTTCTACAAAAGGATTTATTTCTGAAATAAGCTGCTTCATAGCCTCTGTTTTACTCATTCCAAGGTGCTTTATCAAATACTGCTGCCTGTTTAGATTACTGGGTTCAACTATATCAAAATCAACTAATATAAGTTTGCCTATACCTAACCTTGCAAGAGATACTGCGGCATTTGAGCCAAGCCCACCCAATCCCGCTATTCCTACACAAGCATTTTTTATTTTTTCATGAACCCTTGGAGTATGTCGTGCAACTAAAAGATTTTCTAGTTCTTCTTTACTTGGAACTTCTCCTTTTTTTATCAGAGTCAGCTTATCATTCTCTTTTAAAACAAAATCTTCTTTTATCATAAATCCATTCAAAATAACAACATCTGCATCTTTCTTAAAAACATCTCTAGCTTGATAAGCTGTAGCATTATCCTTCATGATTACATTTTTTTCATTTAGAAATATATTCATTTAATCATCCCCCACCTACAAAGCTTATAATTTCAACCTTGTCTTCTTGGTTAAGTATAAATTCATAATATTTTTCCTTTGCAATTATTTCTAAGTTAACCTCTACTACTACCTTGTCCATATTTAAATTAAGTTTTTTCAGAAGTTCTTCCATAGTTATTCCTTCATCAAAATTCATCTCTTTACCATTAATTATCATATTTTTCTACCCTCCTCTTATGTTTGTGAATATGTTTATACACTTATAAAAACTTCTCACAATATTCTGATTATAACTTTTGCTGCTTCACTCCAAAACTAAGCTTATTTTATTTTTTTAATTCCATTTTAAATGAATGTTGGTTTTTATATTCATTTAAGACACAGCCTATTTTTCAATAGCTTTGCAGCCATATATGGATCTTCAGCTGCCATAATATAAGACATAACTGCAGCTCCATGGGCACCAGCAGCAATAACATTCTTAATATTTTTTTCATCAATACCGCCTAAAGCTATTACAGGTATATTTACACTTGATGCGATAGATTTAATAAAATCAACACCTCTAGGCTTTAATCCTTTTTTGCAATCTGTTTCATATACATGCCCTGCAAGTATATAATTTGCTCCATTTTTCTCTGCTGATACTGCTTCTTCCAAACTATGTACTGATACACCTAGCAACCCATCAAATTTATATTTTTCTTCCATGAATTTTTTAAATCCAATATGAAATCCTGCAGCTTTTATTTTCTTTGCCACTTCTATGTTTCCATTAATAATTAACCTTACATTTTTATCCGCTATAATGTCTTTAATTTTCTCTGATGCTAACATCAATTCTTCAAAAGACAAATCTTTTTCCCTAAGAATAATAGCATCTACGCCACCTTCAACAGCTTTCTGTACAACACTGTATAAATTGCCATATTTCACAATGTTTCTATTTGTTATAAGATATAACAATTCTAGTCCTCCCCATTTAAAATATACGCCTTTTGTCCTAACCATTTCTCTCTTATTTTTATTAATAGAAAAAATAAAAGCTTACCCGAAGGCAAGCTTTTATATAAATATCTTAAATTTACTCTAATCAAAATCAAAATTAAAATATTATTTGCTTTTCCTACGATAATACTAATTATTTCAGGTTCAAAGGATTCCGATATAAATCGGTCTCAGCCACTTGGCACTCCCAGCATCTTTTACTTTATTAAATTTTACACATACATTATAACTTATTATACTATAATTGTAAAGCTACTAAAAATAGCTTATTCTTTATTATAATAATTGAAATTCTTCAACTTCAGTCTGTTGATTTCCTTTTTCAAATTGCTCTAATTTTGGAGTAGCATTGTCATTATTTTCTTCTTCTATTTTCTGTTTTACAACATCAAAATAAACTTCATGAGCATCCATATCAACCTTGGATACCTTTATTCTTACTTCATCTCCAAGTCTATAAATATTCTTAGTTCTCTCTCCTATTAAACATAAGTGTTGGTCATCATATACATAATAATCATCATCCAAAGTACTTATATGAACTAAGCCCTCTACTGTATTCGGAAGCTCAACAAACATTCCAAAATTAGTAACTGATGAAATTATTCCCTCATATTCTTCTCCTATTCTTTCACTCATATATTCAGCTTTCTTCAAATCATCAACTTCTCTTTCAGCCTCAACAGCAACTCTTTCCATATCGGAGGATTGTACTGAAGCATAGTCAACGGCTTTTTCAAGCTGTTTTATTCTACTTTCATCTATAGTTCCATCTAAGGATTCTTTAATTATTCTGTGAATAATTAAATCTGGATATCTTCTTATTGGAGAAGTAAAATGACAGTAGTATCTTGCTGCAAGACCAAAATGTCCTGAACATTGTGGTGCATATCTAGCTTGCTGCAAAGAACGTAAAAGAAGTGTATTAACTACTGTTTCTTCTTTCTTTCCTCTTACTTCTTCAACAATCTCTTGGAGAGCCTTTGGATGAACCTCTTTGCCCATCTTTACAAAATATCCTAAATTATATGCAAACTCCTTAAATCTTTGAAGCTTTTCTTCATCTGGATCTTCGTGAATTCTATATACGAAAGGTAGTTTAGTCCAAAACATATGTTCAGCTATAGTTTCATTACAAGCTAACATGAATTCTTCAATAATTCTGTTAGCGATAGCTCGTTCATATGGTTTTATATCAATTGGTTTTCCATTATAATCTAAAATTATCTTACATTCTTCAAAATCGAAATCAATTGCGCCTCTTCCTATTCTCTTTCTATAAAGTATCCCACATAACTCTTCCATAAGTTTGAAGTCTTCATATAGATAGTCATATTTTTCTATAAGCTCTTGATCTCCATCTCTTAACATCTTTGTAACATCAGTATATGTCATTCTTTCATTAGTTTTAATTACACTCTTTGTTATTCTATAATCTACAACTTTTCCCTCTTTGTTTATTTCCATAAAGCAAGTCATTGCAAGTCTGTCTACTCTAGGATTTAAACTGCAAATTCCATTGGATAATTCCTTAGGAAGCATTGGTATAACTCTATCAATCAAATAAACTGAGGTAGCTCTCTTTAAAGCTTCTTTATCTAGAGGATTATTTTCTCTGACATAATGAGTTACATCTGCAATATGCACTCCTAAATAATAATTTCCATTGGCTAACTTTTGTATTGATACAGCATCATCTAAATCTTTAGCATCTGCTCCATCAATAGTTACCATCCTTAAATCTCTTAAATCTTCTCTTTTTCCATATTCCTCTTCCCTAATTTCATTTGGTATTTTTTCTGCAAACTTCTGAACCTTTGGCGGGAACTCTTCAGGAAGCTTAAATTTCTTGATTATAGTTAAAATATCTATTCCTTTTTCACCTTTTTTACCCAGTATTTCTTTAACTCTACCTTCTGGATTTCTTCTCTTACCCGGCCATTCAGTTATCTCAACTATTACTATATCTCCAGTTTTAGCCCCATTTTTATCAGCCTTTGGAATAAATATGTCATGATTTATTCTTTTATCCTCAGAAACTACAAATCCAAAGTTTTTGCTATCTTCGTATACTCCTATTACAGTTTTATTTGCTCTTTCAAGAATTCTTATGATTTCGCCTTCGCACTTTTTCCCACTGCTATCTTGTTTAATAATTTTAGCTATAACTCTATCACCATTCATGGCACCATTCATAAATGAAGATGTTATAAATATGTCTGGTCTATCCTCTTCAGGTATGACAAAACCGAAACCTTTCTGATGACCTTGAAGTTTTCCTATGATAAGTCCCATTTTTTCGGGTATACCGTAGAGCTTAGTGCGAGTTTTTATTATTTGCCCATCTTTCTCCATATCTTTCAATGAATCCTTAAACTCATCAAGATCACGCTTAGATATGCCAAACACTCTCCCCAATTCTTGTATGTTCATAGGCTTATAGGCCTGTTCTCGCATAAAATTTAAAATAACTTCTCTAATATTCATATTTTTCCCTCCAATCTTTCTATCCTATTTATAATAAACTATCTTTATTTATTTTTTACTAATTTCAGGTATAATATTCAGAAATTTATTTTATAGGTAACATTGATTTATACTACAATAGTATAGTATATAGGAAATAGAGTCAAACATTTCTATATAGAATAAAATTGCGCGGCAATTTTATTCTAGTAACCAGTAGCTAGTGACCAGTAACCAGTGAAGGAAGTTTTCCTAAATTCAAATAAAGAAAAGAGCAAGAACATAGATGTTTTCTATATTTTTGCTCTTTTTTATGTCTATTTTTATCAATTTAAATTCTTTAATTATTTTTTCTTTCTGGCTACTGGTTACTGGCAACCGGCTACTATAAGAATGTTGCATCGCAACATTCTTATTTAAATAGGTTCAAAAGAATTCCTCCATGTTCTGCTATTACTGCTGCAAAAACTAAAGATACTATTGTCATGAGCTTGATTAAAATATTCATAGCAGGACCAGATGTATCCTTAAATGGGTCTCCTACTGTATCTCCAACAACAGCTGCTTTGTGGGCATTGCTGCCTTTTCCACCATGCACTCCACTTTCAATATACTTCTTTGCATTATCCCATGCTCCACCTGAATTGGCCATCATTATTGCCATTAGTACTCCTGATGATACTGCACCAGCTATCAATCCTCCAAGAGCTTCTACACCAAGGAGTAGACCTATTCCTATTGGTACAACAATTGCAAGTATTCCTGGAAGAATCATTTCTTTTAATGCTGCTGTTGTTGAAATATCAACACATTTTTTATAATCAGGCTTTTCTTCACCTTCCATTATTCCTGGCATTTCTCTAAATTGGCGTCTAACTTCTTCAATCATTTCATTAGCAGCTTTTCCAACAGACTCCATTGTTAAAGAACCAAATAAGAATGGAAGCATAGCTCCAAGTAATAGACCTACAAGTGTAGCAGGCGTTAATAAATTAATAGCACTTAACTGTGTTTTTTGTGCATATGAAGCAAATAAAGCTAAAGCTGTAAGTGCTGCTGACCCTATGGCAAATCCTTTTCCTATGGCAGCTGTTGTATTACCTACTGAATCCAATTTATCTGTAATTTCTCTTACACTTGGTGGAAGTTCTGACATTTCAGCTATACCCCCTGCATTATCAGCAATAGGACCATAGGCATCAACAGCAACTGTTATTCCTGTAGTAGAAAGCATTCCTACTGCCGCAAGCGAAATTCCGTATAATCCCATAGAAATATCACTTGCTCCCCCCATAATATAGAAAGAAAACAACACTCCTATTGATATAAATATTATTGGTGTCATTGTAGAATACATTCCAACAGCAAGCCCAGATATTATAGTAGTTGCTGAACCTGTTTCCGATTGCTTAGCTATCTTTTTTACATATTTATATTCAGAAGCAGTATATATTTCCGTAACTTTACCTATTAACGTACCAACAACCAACCCAGCGAGTATTGCCCCAAAAGCCTTATAATGTCCAAAAATTTTATTACTAAGCATAAATGAAGCCACTATAACAATTATTCCACCAATATATGTTCCTGTATTAAGTGCTTTTTGAGGATTATCACCTTTACTTCTTCTTGCAAAAATAATACCTATTATTGAAGCAATAATACCAACTGAAGCTAAAGTTAAAGGAAACATTATTTTGGTTTGATCATTTGTAAATAGAAAATATCCCAAAGTTAAAGCTGAGATTATTGAACCTACATACGATTCAAACAAATCAGCTCCCATACCAGCAACATCCCCAACATTATCTCCAACATTGTCTGCTATAACTGCTGGATTTCTTGGATCGTCTTCAGGTATTCCTGCCTCAACTTTACCAACAAGATCTGCCCCTACATCTGCTGCCTTAGTATATATTCCTCCGCCTACACGAGCAAATAATGCTATGGAACTTGCTCCAAGTCCAAATCCAGTTATAAAATTAATATCATTACCAAAAGCCAAATAAAATATGCTAAGTCCCAAAACTCCTAATCCTACTACTGATAACCCCATTACTGCTCCACCTGAAAAAGCTATTTTTAAGGCTTTACTTTGACCAGATCTAGCAGCCTCTGCAGTTCTTACATTGGCTTTAGTAGCTACTTTCATTCCAAAATATCCTGCAAAGATTGAAAATATTGCTCCAAACACAAAACAAATTGCAGTTTTAAAGTCTATGGCTAATGTTATAACAACAGCTACTATAACAATAAAAATAGATAAGTATTTATACTCTCTTTTTAAAAACGCCATAGCTCCTTCCTGAATGTACCCAGCTATCTCTTTCATCCTATCATTTCCTGAACTTTCTTTAGTAATTTCATTACTGAAAACAAATGCAAAAACTAAAGCTAAAATTCCACATATAATTGGCAAATATGAACTCATTTTTTCTCCCCCTTCTCCTTTATATTTGCCTTCCCAAGATGCTAAAAATTCTTTAGTTTTGGTAATAATTGTTAATTAAAATTAACTTACACTTATTATACATCATTAAATATTTTTTTTCTATAATTTTAACCTAATTTGTAATAATTTTACATATAATTTAAGCATTTATCTCATATCTGCTGCTTCTATAGGCAGATAGTTAATCGGAGCTGCAACAATAAATAAGAGTTTCTAAACTCCATATAAATATTAAAATTCTCTTTACATTTATTACTGAAAATTACAAAAAATAAAACATATAGACCTTAAAAGGTTTATATGCTTTCTCTTAAATTAATTATGTATTACATTGATAGATATATGCTTTAATTTTATTTCATTAAAGTCAAAGCTATTGTAATTGCAGCAAATAGTACAGCCATAATTACAGTTGTTTTAGCTAATACAGCTTCATATGTTTTTGTTTTATTCTTAGAAAAAAATGTTTCTGCTCCTGAAGATACTAAGTTGAATCCATCAGATTTTCCTGGTTGCTTCAAAATAGTTATTATTAATATTAATGATATAATTATTTGAGCAGCTACTAAAAATGTATGCATCACATACACCTCCTAATTATCCAGCATATTTATGTTAAATTGCTTAATTTACGAAACACTTAATATTTTATCATAATGAAAAAGAAAAAACAATAAAGTAGCTTATGAAAAAATAGAGTCACAATACAAAGTTTGTGACTCTATCCAAATATATTATAATTTTAACATGGGCAAATCTATTAAATCGATAGTTTATTTATATTATTTTTTTATATTATAGAAAGCCTTAAGTCCTCTATATTCTCCCATATCTCCTAGTTCTTCTTCAATTCTTAGTAATTGGTTGTATTTAGCAACTCTTTCACTTCTTGAAGGAGCTCCAGTTTTGATTTGTCCTGCATTTACAGCAACAACTAAATCAGCTATTGTTGTATCTTCAGTTTCTCCTGATCTATGAGATACTACTGCAGTATATCCAGCTCTTTCAGCCATTTCTATAGAATTTAAAGTTTCTGTTAATGTTCCGATTTGATTAAGTTTTATAAGAATTGAGTTTGCAACTCCTCTTTCAATTCCCATTTCAAGTCTCTTAGTATTAGTTACGAATAAATCGTCTCCTACTAATTGAATTTTTCCGCCAAGTTTTTCAGTCATGATTTTCCAACCTTCCCAATCTTCTTCAGCCATACCATCTTCGATTGAGATTATTGGATATTTTTCTACTAAGTTAGCGTAGAAATCAACCATTTCTGCTGGAGTTAAAGTTTTTCCTTCTCCTGTTAATTCATACATGTTAGTTTCTGTATTGAAGAATTCAGATGAAGCTGGGTCTAAAGCTATGAACATTTCTTTTCCTGCTTCATAACCAGCTTCTTTTATAGCTTCAATTATAACTTGAATAGCTTCTTCATTGCTGTTTAAGTTTGGAGCGAATCCACCTTCGTCACCCACACCAGTAGCTAATCCTTTTTTATTTAATATTCCTTTTAATGTATGGAATACTTCTGAACACATTCTTAAAGCTTGAGAGAAGCTTTCTGCTCCTGCAGGCATTATCATGAATTCTTGAAGGTCAACGTTGTTATCAGCGTGTGATCCACCATTTAATATGTTCATCATAGGTACTGGTAAAACTTTTCCGTTTACTCCACCTATGTATTGATATAATGACATTCCTAAGTATTTAGCAGCTGCTTGAGCACATGCAAGAGAAACTCCTAGCATAGCATTTGCACCTAATTTACCTTTATTTTCAGTACCATCTAGTGCTATCATAGCTTTATCTATTGCTACTTGATTAAGTACATTCATTCCTACTAATTCATCAGCAATGATTGTATTTACATTTTCAACAGCCTTTAAAACACCTTTTCCTTTGTATACTGATTTATCTTCATCTCTTAATTCTACTGCTTCAAATATACCAGTTGATGCTCCTGATGGAACTGCTGCTCTTCCTACTGTACCATCTTCTAATTCTACTTCTACCTCTACAGTTGGGTTAGCTCTTGAATCTAAAATTTGTCTAGCATAAACGTCTATGATTTCTACATATTGTTTCATTAAAATCTCCTCCTCAAAAAATATTATTTATGTTACAACAATGAACAAATCTAATTTTTTTAACTCAGCTTTATTCTATGCTGCTCCTTGGCATTTTATTTAATAATACTTTTACCAGTCATTTCTGACGGTATTTCTTCTTCCATTACAGTAAGCATTGTTGGTGCTATATCTGCAAGGATTCCATCTTCTCTTAATTTTTTACCTTTTGCTTCTTCCGATACATAAACAAACGGTACAAGATTTGTTGTATGAGCCGTCATAGGATTACCATTAGAATAATCTATCATTTGCTCACAGTTACCATGGTCTGCTGTGATAAATACTGTTCCATTTTTCTCTAATATTTTATCCACAACTTTGCCTAAACATTCATCAACTGTTTCAACTGCTTTAACAGCTGCCTCTACAATTCCTGTATGTCCTACCATATCAGGATTTGCGTAGTTAAGTATAATTACATCATACTCATCAGTATCTAATCTATTTAATAATTCTTCTGTTACTTCATAAGCACTCATTTCAGGTTTTAAATCATAAGTTGCAACCTTTGGTGAAGGTATTAATGCTCTGTCTTCACCTAGATTAGCTTTTTCAACTCCTCCATTAAAGAAGAAAGTTACATGAGCATATTTTTCAGTTTCAGCAATTCTTAATTGTTTTTTGCCTAACTTACTTATATATTCTCCTAAAGTATTAACATATACTTCAGGTTTGAAAGCAACTTCTACATTTTCAATAGTCTTATCATACTCAGTCATAGTAACAAAAGTCAAATCTAAATTTTCTCTTTTGAAACCATTAAATGCTTTATCATTTAACGCTCTTGTCATTTCTCTTGCTCTATCCGGTCTAAAGTTAAAGAATATAATTGAATCTCCATTTTTGATAACATCTGTAGCTTTATCACCTTTAGTTATAACTGTTGGAAGAACAAACTCATCTGTTTTATTATCATGATAAGAACGTTCTATAGCTTCTTTTGCACTGCTTGCGTATTCGCCTTTACCTAAAGCTAAAGCATTATATGCAAGTTCTACTCTTTCCCATCTATTATCTCTATCCATAGCATAATATCTTCCTGAAACAGTAGCTATACTACCTATACCAATTTCTTTCATATAATCTTCAAGCTCTGCTGCATATTTTATTGCTGATGAAGGTGGAGTATCTCTACCATCTAGGAAAGCATGTACATATACTTTTTCTAACCCCTTTTTCTTAGCAAGCATTAATAAACCTTTTAAATGTTCAATATGAGAATGTACTCCACCGTCAGATAATAATCCTAACAAGTGAAGAGAAGAATTATTCTTAAGAGCATCGTCTACAGCTTTTACTAAAGCTTCATTTTCGAAGAAATCTCCATCCTCAATAGATTTTGTTATTCTTGTAAGAGCCTGGTATACTATTCTTCCAGCACCAATATTTAAGTGTCCAACTTCTGAGTTACCCATTTGACCGTCTGGGAGTCCTACCGCTAAACCACTAGCTCCTACTTCTGTATGAGGATATTCATTCCACAATCTAGTGAAATTAGGATGTCTAGCTGCTTTAACTGCATTACCATCTTCATGGTTTGATATACCAAATCCATCTAAAATCATAAGCATTACTGGATTTTTAGCCATTCTTCTCACCTCCGTTAATCAGTTTACAATAACTAAATTTTCCATATTAGAATTCATTTAACTGTAAACTTTCTGTAGTTTATTTATCAAAATTTACAATCCCTGCAAAATCTTCTGCTTTTAATGAAGCTCCACCGATTAATCCACCGTCAATATCAGATTTTGCCATTTGTTCTTTTATTGTAGATGGTTTAACTGAACCACCATATTGTATTCTCATTTTGTCCGCTACTTCTTTTCCAAACATTTCTGCAACAACGCCTCTTACGTAAGCTATTGTTTCATTTGCTTGATCAGCAGTAGCTGTTTTACCTGTTCCTATTGCCCATATTGGTTCATAAGCTATAACTAATTTTTCAATTTGTTCTACTGTTAAACCAGCTAAATCAAGTTTTATTTGTCTTCCTAAAACTTCTTCTGTTATGTTTCCCTCTCTTTCTTCAAGAGATTCTCCTATACAAAGTATTGGAAGTAAATTATGTTCAAAAGCTTTTTTCACTTTTTTATTTAATGCTTCATCAGTTTCATTGAAGTATTGTCTTCTTTCACTATGTCCTAAGATAACATATTCTACTCCCATTTCTGCAAGCATAGCTGGTGCAGTTTCTCCAGTAAATGCACCACTTTCTTCAAAATGCATATTTTGAGCTCCAACTTTTATATTAGTTCCTTTAACTGCTTTAACTACTGCATCTAAGCATACAGTTGCTGGGCAAACTACTACATCACAGCTTACATCCTTTACTAATGGTTTTAATTCTTCAACTAATTTTAATCCTTCTGAAACAGTTTTATTCATTTTCCAGTTTCCTGCTATAATTGGTTTTCTCATTTTAAACACCCCGCACTTTTTTTGGTTTTAAGTTGAAAATAGCTATTTATTATTCTATACTCTCAACTTTTTGATATTACATTTTATTTTAGTAACCAGTTACCAGTAATCAGTAACCAGTAAAGGATGTTTTGCTAATGCAAAACTTTAAATTTAGTAAAAGAACTATTTACCCACATTGTAGCTTGCTACAATTGTGAATCTAAAAATTAAATTCCACTTACTTCTTTCCATAACTGGTTACTGGCTACTGGTTACTGTGATAAATAGTCTGTTAAGACTATTTATCACTTAGTGCAACTATTCCTGGTAATTCTTTTCCTTCTAAGAATTCAAGTGAAGCTCCACCACCTGTTGAGATGTGAGTCATTTTGTCTCCGAATCCTAATTGGTTAACAGCAGCAGCACTATCTCCTCCACCGATTATTGTTGTAGCATCAGCTTCAGCCATAGCTTCTGCAACAGCTATTGTTCCTTTTGCAAAATTAGCAAATTCAAATACTCCCATTGGTCCATTCCATACAACAGTCTTTGCACCTCTTACTGCATCAGCATAAAGTGCTGCACTCTTAGGACCTATATCTAATCCCATGTATCCTTCTTGGATATTTTGATTTTCAGTTACAACTGGTTCAGTTTCAGCTGAAAATTCAGCTCCAACTATATTGTCTACAGGAAGTAAGAACTTAACTCCTTTAGCTTCTGCTTTTTCAATCATTTCTTTTGCATATTCAATTCTATCTTCTTCTACAAGTGATTTTCCGATTGTATATCCTTGTGCTTTTAAGAATGTATAAGCCATTCCTCCACCTATGATTAATGTATCAACTTTTTCAAGTAAGTTATTTATAACATTAATCTTGTCAGAAACTTTAGCTCCTCCAAGAATTGCAACAAATGGTCTTACTGGAGTTTCAACAGAGTCTCCTAAGAACTGTAATTCCTTTTGAATCAAATATCCACATGCTGCTTCTTCAACAAATTCAGTTACTCCAACAGTTGAACAATGAGCTCTGTGAGCAGTTCCAAAAGCATCATTTACAAAAACATCAGCAAGTGAAGCTAATTCTTTTGAGAAGTTTTCTTCATTTTTAGTTTCTTCTTTTCTATATCTAGTGTTTTCAAGTAAAACAACATCTCCATTATTCATGTTAGCTACAGCATTTTTAGCATTTTCTCCAACTACATTATCATCTGCTGCAAATACCACTTCACATCCTAACATTTCTGAAAGTCTTTTTGCAACTGGTGCAAGTGATAATTCAGATTTTGCTTCTCCTTTTGGTTTTCCAAGGTGTGAGCAAAGTATTACTTTAGCACCATTTTCCATAAGATATTTGATAGTTGGCATAGCTCCAACCAATCTGTTTTCATCAGTAATAACTCCGTCTTTTAGTGGAACGTTGAAATCACATCTTACTAATACTTTTTTGTTTTTAACATTAATATCCTCTACAGTTTTCTTATTCAATTTCATAATGATATCTCCTCTCACTTTTAATGAAAAATATTCATAATTACAAAATTTACAAATTATATAAATAGCTAAACATAATATATGTATTGAATCATCATACTTATTATTCTACACTATTCTTATAATATTTATTATAAGAATAACCATTTCAGGTCTTTTTATGTCCCACCTTTACTCTTTATGTCCCACTTCCATTATAATGTAAAGTAGAAAATTTTAAAATAGCTTTCTAAAAAAAAATTTAAAAGAAGTTTAGAAAAATTTATTTTACATTAATTTTCTAAACTTCTTTTATTAAAATCTTATTGTTTTTTATCTATTATCTTTCTCCCTTAACATATGGAATACCATCTGCTTTTGGCGGAGTAGTTTTTCCTACAAAACCAGCAAGAGCTAACATTGTTAAAATATATGGGAAACTTGCATAGAATTCATTTGGCAAATGTATCATAGTAAAGCTTTGAGCCTGCATTTGGAAAGCATTACCAAAAGCAAACAGCATACATGCCCACATAGTTCCTGTTGGTTTCCAGTTACCAAAAATCATAGCAGCAAGTGCTATAAATCCACGTCCTGCAACCATCCCATCTTTATATACTGGTGTTATTCCTATAGATAATGCAGCTCCACCAAGTCCTGCTAATACTCCTGATAATATAACACACAAGTATCTCATCTTATAAACATTTATTCCAAGTGTGTCCGCTGCACTTGGATGTTCTCCAACCGCTCTTATTCTAAGTCCTAATGGAGTTTTAAACAATACATAGTTAGATACAACTACTAATATAAGTGCCAATATAACAAACCAGTTCAAGTTTCTTAGTATAGGAACTTTACTTAAAAAACCTGGAAGCTTGAAAGATAAACCTTTAACTATATCAGTTTGACCACCAGTTTTAAATATTGGTCCAATTAAGAAACTGGCTAAAGCTGTTGCAAAAAGGTTTATCGCTGTACCTGATATAACTTGGTCAGCTCTTAAATTTATACTTAAAAATGCATGAATTGCTGCCATAGCACCACCAGCTGCCATAGCAAATAACATTCCTACAATTGGACTTCCAGTTAAGTATGATCCTAAAACAGCAAAAAACGCACCCATTATCATCATACCTTCTAATCCTATATTAACTACTCCTGACCTTTCTGAGAAAACTCCTCCAAGTCCTGCAAATATAAGAGGCGCTGCCATTCTCAATGTGGAGGCTATCAATGGTAGTAATATCAGTAATATCTTATCCATTTATTACCTCTCCTTTCTTTTTCTTATCTGCAAAGTACTTAACAATATAATCTGTTGCAACAAAGATTATTATTATCGACTGAATCAAAAATACTATTTCTTTCGGAATATCATTAAATTGAAGCATTGTAGCACTACTCTTCAAAGCTCCAAATAAGATAGCTGAAGCTATGCATCCTACTGGATTGGATTTTGCTAGAAGTGCAACTGCTATACCGTCAAATCCAAAATTAGGGAATGCCATAAAATCTTGACATTGATATGTTATACCTGCTACGTGTGTAGCTCCACCTATACCAGCTAGAGCTCCTGATAACACCATTGCAAGAACTATATTTTTAGGAACATTGATACCACCATATTCTGAAGCTAAAGGATTAATACCAACCCCTCTTATTTCATAACCTATAGTTGTTTTCCATAATAACCAATAAATAAATATTGCAAATATTATTGCTATAAAAATACTTATATTCGCCTTACTTAGATTTCTTAAAGGCATTAATTTTGCACTGTCTTGAATTATTGGAGTAGCAGATTTTCCTGGAACAGCAAAGATAGATTTCTTTATTATCCAGTTTGCAAAAAACATTCCTATATAGTTCATCATAATTGTATTGATAACTTCATTGGTTCCAAATTTAGCTTTAAGAATTCCAGGTATTCCACCCCATAAAGCACCTATTACAATACCACCTATTATAATAATTATTGCATGTACAACTGGATTTAATCCTGGAATTAATCCAAGTATTGCACCAGCAATCATTCCCATGATGAATTGACCTTCAGCACCTATATTGAAAAGACCACATCTAAACGCTATTGAATGAGCAATACCTGTGAAAATTAATGGTGTTACATAAGTAATAGTTGTAAGTGTATTTCTTTCAGTAGCAAAACTTCCCTGCCAAATAATGCTGAATAAATGAGTTAAAGCAGAAAAATATTGAGTTATAGGATAACCTTTAGACCACATTACAAAGAATACTGCTACAAATATCGAAACAATTATTGCAAATATAGGAAATATAAGACTTTTCATTCCATTCTTAATAGAATTTAAAATATTATTTTCTTTATTCAACTTTTTTCACCTCTTTTTTATCTAAGCTTCCTCCTGCCATAAGTATACCAAGTTTTTGTTCATCAGCATCTTTTCTGTCTAGTACACCTACTATTTTTCCGTCATACATAACCGCAATCCTATCTGATAATGCTAAAATTTCATCCAATTCAAAAGATACTAGAAGAACAGCTTTCCCTGCATCCCTTTCTCCTACAAGTCTTTTATGTATGAACTCAATAGCACCAACATCTACTCCTCTTGTAGGTTGAGCTGCTATTAACAAGTCAGGATCTTTAGATATTTCTCTAGCAACAATTAATTTTTGCTGGTTTCCTCCAGATAATGCTGAAGCATGAACTTCATCATTAGGAGTTCTTACATCAAATTCTTTTATTATTTTTTGAGCATAATCTCTAACTTTTTTATAATCTATAACTTTATTTTTACTAAAAGGAGTTTTATGCTGCATTCCTAAAATAGAATTTTCAAACAATGAATATTTAAGTATAAGTCCTCTTTTATGCCTATCTTCTGGAATATGGCCTACTCCACTGTCTATAATTTCTCTAGGGTTTTTTCCAAAAATGTCCTTACCATTCAAAGTTATTTTACCACTCTTAGGCTTTCTAAGACCTGTTATGACTTCCAAAAATTCAGTCTGACCATTTCCATCAACCCCTGCAATTCCTAAAATTTCCCCACCATTTACTACTAAATTAATTCCATTTACAGCTGGTAAATTTCTATTATCATTTGCATTAAGATCATCTATTTTTAAAACTTCTCCTATAAGTTTACTTTCTTCTTTTTCAACTACAAGCTTAACCTTTCTTCCTACCATAAGTTCAGCAAGTTCATCTATGGATGTATCCTTTGTGTTAACTATACCTGTTACTTTTCCACGTCTTATAATTGTAACTCTGTCACTCATGCTCATAACTTCCTTAAGTTTATGAGTTATAAGAATTACGGACTTTCCTTCTGCTTTTAAGTTTTCTATTATAGCACCTAACTCTTCAATTTCTTGTGGAGTTAAAACTGCTGTAGGTTCGTCTAGAATAAGTATTTCTGCTCCCCTATATAAAGCCTTTAAAATCTCTACTTTTTGCTGCTGCCCAACACCTATATCTTCTATAATAGAATTTGGATCAATATTAAAACCATACTTTTGGGCTAATTCTTCAACGTCCTTAACAGCCTTATTTATATCTAATTTTGTACCTTTTTTAGGTTCCATTCCTAATACTATATTTTCTGCTACAGTAAAATTGTGAACAAGCATAAAATGTTGATGTACCATTCCGATTCCTAACTTGATTGCATCATTAGGATTTGTAATATTAACCTCTTTTCCTTTTATGAAAATCTTACCTTTTTCCGGCTGATAAAGACCATATAAAACATTCATTAATGTAGTTTTTCCAGCACCATTTTCTCCAAGTAAAACGTGAGTTTCACTTTTTAACAAAGTAAAATCTACATCCTCATTAGCTATTGTACCTGGAAAGATTTTGGTAATACCTTTCATTTCAATTACCTTTTCCATTGTTGCCCTCCTTTCGTCAATCAAAGCACAATTTAGCATGATATTGAATATCATACAATGTTGCGTTTTTTTAAAAAGCTAGATGTTGGATACACCTAGCTTTTACTATGCCTAGCTTATGAAAAATCATTTTATATTTTTAAAGTTCTAAAATTTAACATCAGTTGTAAATTTTTTAGCATCTTCTGGTTTTTCTGGAACTGTTATTTTTCCTTCTTTAATAGCTTCAGCATATTTGTCTGCCAATTCTATAGCATCTTTAGCAACATGTGGTTTAACTATATTTTTTAACTCTTCTGGAATTTCTCCTCTTGAAGTTGGAGCTATACCAACACCATCTTCTTTAAGTCCAAAAACTCTTATTTCTCCACCTTTGAATTTTCCTTCTGCTACAGCTTTTACAGCTTCATATGTTGCAGTATCAACTCTCTTTATCATACTTGTAAGTATTACATCAGCATACATAGGTTTTTTGTTAGCATCTGTTATTGTTAATACTTGATCTTGGTCAACACCTATAGCCCAAACTTGTTTTCCACCATCTTTTATTTCTTTAGCTGCTTTAAATAATCCTAATCCAACACCGCCAGCTGCATGGAACACTATGTCACAGCCTGCTCCATATTCAGCTTTTGCAAGTTCATAACCTTTATTAGCATCGCTAAAGCTATCAGCATATCTTGGATCCACTTGTATATTTGGGTTTACTGCTCTTGCACCAGCTATGTAACCCGCTTCGAATCTTCCTATTAGTGGTCCTTCTTTACCACCTATAAATCCTATTTTGTTAGTTTTTGTAGTTTTTGCAGCTATTACACCTGCTAAGAATGAACCTTCATGTTCTTTAAAAGTTAGTGATAAAACATTTGGAAGTTCAACTACAGAGTCAACTATTGCAAAATTTTTATCTGTTGCTTGTTTAGCTACTTCTGTTAATGCTTCTGACATTTGATATCCAATTGCAAATGTTAAATTTGAATTTGCATCTAAAGCTAAAGTTTGAAGATGTGGTACAAAGTTTTCTTTTTGAGTTGATTCAAGAGCTTTGTATTCAAATCCAAATTCCTTTTTAGCTCTTTCTATACCTTCATTGGCAGCTTGGTTAAATGATTTGTCATTTAATCCGCCTTCATCAGTTGAAAGACCTATTCTGATGTCTGATTTTTTAGTTTCACCTGCTTTTTTAGGTTGTTCAGTCTTACCTGCGCAGCCAGCAAATAAAGATGCTACTACTGCAACTGTTGCTAGAATTGCTACTAATCTTCTTTTTTTCATAAACCTTCCCTCCTAAGACTAACTTAATCGTTTCCAGTAAAGGTTTTCAATATGTAACCGCTTACCGAAAAAAGTACTACAAATTTGTAATTTTTTCTATCAAACCCTATATATAATATACGATAAAGGGGGTTAAAAATCAAGTATAACTTAATAATTAATTGTACTTATCCTTTTATTATTATGCATAAATCAATCAATAATTATTAAAATTTCAGTAAAATCATAAAAAAAGATTTAAATTCACAAAAAAATAAGTCTTTTTTTATGATTTGTTAAAAATAGGATTATATTTTATAATCTGTCAGATACAAATTTTGTTAAATCTGCATATCTGTTAGAATATCCAGCCTCATTATCGTACCACGAAACAACTTTAACCAATTTATCCCCCATTTTCATAGTTGATAAGCCATCGACTATTGAAGATCTTTCATCTCCTCTATAGTCCATAGATACTAATGGTTCTTCACTAAATCCTAATATTCCTTTCATTTCTCCTTCAGCTGCTGTCTTAAATGCAGCATTAATTTCTTCAACTGAAGCATTTTTAGCTAATGTACATACAAGATCAACCATTGAAACTGTAGGAGTTGGAACTCTTACAGCCATTCCGTTTAATTTACCTTTTAATTGTGGCAATACTAATGCAACAGCTTTAGCGGCCCCAGTAGTTGTTGGTATCATTGATTCTGCTGCTGCTCTAGCTCTTCTTAAATCCTTGTGAGGAGCATCTAATATTCTTTGATCATTTGTATAAGCGTGAACAGTAGTCATTAATCCTAATTCTATTCCAAATTCTCTATCAAGAATCTTAGCAAACGGAGCTAAACAGTTTGTTGTACATGAAGCATTTGAAAGTATATGGTGCTTTGCGGGATCGTATTCCCCTTCGTTAACTCCCATAACAATAGTTTTATCTTCATTTTTAGCTGGCGCTGAAATAAGAACTTTTTTAACTGTCCCCCCGAGGTGAGCTTTAGCTTTATTAGCATCTGTAAACAATCCAGTTGATTCTAAAACTATTTCTGCACCTGTACTGTTCCAATCTATGTTTTCAGGATTTCTTTCAGCAAATATTTTTATTTCTTTTCCATTTACAAGAATAGCACCTTCCTTAGCTTCTACATTCCCTTGAAATTTCCCATAAAGTGAATCGTATTTTAACAGATGAGCTAATGTGGCTGGATCAGTTAAGTCATTTATTGATACTACTTCTAAATCACTGCTGTAGTTTTTTAACAATGCTCTAAACACATTTCTCCCGATTCTCCCAAATCCATTAATTGCAACTTTTTTCATTTTAAATTACCTCCTAGAATAATCTTATTTATATATTTTATATATATCTAATTTGGATTATCTATATTAGTGTTCTCATTTCTTATGCAATTTATAAATTTATATAAAACAAAGACACATCTATCTTGTTATTAATACAAGATAGATGTGTCTTTTTATTTTAGTGCACATACACTGCATTCAATTAAATCAATAACTACATTTAGGACTGTCCTAAATTATTTTGCAAGGTTTGCAAAGTATTTTAAAGTTCTGATTAATTGTGAAGTATATGACATTTCATTATCATACCAAGAAGCAACTTTAACTAATTGTTCTCCATTAACTTCCATTACTTTAGTTTGAGTTCCATCAAATAATGATCCAAAGTTAATTCCTACGATATCTGATGATACGATTGGATCTTCAGTGTATCCGAATGATTCATTAGCAGCAGCGTTCATAGCAGCGTTAATTTCTTCAGCAGTAACTTTTTTATCTAAAGTACAAACTAACTCAGTAATTGAACCAGTTATAACTGGAACTCTTTGAGCATTTCCATCTAATTTACCTGCTAATTCTGGAATAACTAAACCGATAGCTTTAGCAGCTCCAGTTGAGTTTGGAATAATACTTGCAGCTGCAGCTCTTGCTCTTCTTAAATCACCTTTTCCGTGTGGAGCATCTAAAGTATTTTGGTCATTTGTATAAGCGTGGATTGTAGTCATGAATCCTTTAGTTAATCCAAAGCTGTCATTTAAGACTTTAGCCATTGGAGCTAAGCAGTTAGTAGTACATGAAGCACCTGATATAACTGTTTCTTCTCCTTTTAATATATCGTGATTTACATTGAAAACTACAGTTGGAAGGTCATTTCCAGCTGGAGCTGATATAACAACTTTTTTAGCACCAGCTTTTACATGAGCTGAAGCTTTTTCTTTTGAAGCAAAGAAACCAGTACATTCTAAAACGATATCTACTCCTAATTCTCCCCATGGTAAATCAGCAGGGTTTCTTTCAGCAGTAACTTTTATTTCTTTTCCATTAACTATGAAAGCTCCTTCTTTAACTTCGATTTCACCATTGAATCTTCCTTGAGCTGAATCATATTTGAATAAGTGTGCTAAAGTCTTAGCATCTGTTAAATCATTTATTGCAACCACTTCAAATTCTGGGTTGTCAATCATTAATCTTAATGCTAATCTTCCTATTCTTCCAAAACCATTAATAGCTACTTTTGTCATTAAAATTACCTCCTAAATTTTTTTATATCAATTATATTTTTAATATAATTATTTTAACTTTTTTATTTAATTATGTTTATTGTCTTGTTCCTTTTTTATAATACTTATAATCTCTTTAGCAGCGCCTTCATCTGTTATTAAGATATTTTTAGCATTATATCTTTGGACACCAATAATAGCTTCTCCTTTACTCTTTCCTCCAGCAATAGAGATACAATATTCAATGTTTTTAGTGTCCTCGCTCTTAATTCCTGCGGTAGGTGTCGAAAATAAAACATTTCCTTTTATGTCAAAATAACATCCAAAAGCTTCTCCAACAGCACCTTCTTCTTTAAGAGCCTTTATTTCTTCTTCATTAAGACCTCTTTTTTTTGCCATTTCGTCAGCTTTACCAATTCCATAAACTAATACATTGGCTTTTCTAATGCTTTCTTGAACTTCTTTTATACTTTCCTCATTTAGTATAGCATATATCTCAGCATAGTCAACATTTTCCAGTAATTGAAGCATTCTGTAATCAGCTGATAACTTATGCGCAAGTTTAGCAACTAAAGTATTTGCTTGTATTTGCACATTTCTTCCTAAACCACCTCTAGCAGGTACAATCAACAGATGTCTGTACTCGGTTGTTTCTTGCATATTATCAACCATTTTCTTTACTGTTGTACCACCAGTTAAAGCCATTATCATCTTATCTTGCAATAAATCTTTTAAATAGTTTGAGGCGCTTTTTCCCATTTCATCTAAAACAAGTTCATTTTCATCAACATTACCTGGAACAACCATAACATCTTTTAAATCCAAATGCTTTTTCAAAAAATCTTCCATATCCGATAAACCTTTTAACTCATGAACGAATTCTTTTAGTTTTTCTAGAATTTCCTTTCCTTCATGGTTTACTGTCATTCCATCACTATTAATATCTATTAAATTTTGATTTTTTAAGAAACTTACCTCATTTCTTACTATTCTCTCACCAATTCCCAAGTGACTGGCAAGCATTCTTCTCCCTATGGGTTGGTTATAATATATAGTAGTGAGAATATTATATCTTTTCTCCAATAGTTCTAATAACTCTGGTACTACCTTCTTTTGTACTTCTAAATTATATTGCAAACAAAACACCTCTTTGGTCTTTTGACGTCCCACTTGTTTAATTTATGTCCCACTAATATTATAAACGTAATATAGGTTTTTTAAAAGATATTTCAGAAATTTTTTTTTTTTTTTTTTTGAATTTACTTGTTTTGAGTATAAAAAAAGGAAAAGATTTCAAAATCTTTTCCTTTTGCTTGATGATTTTATTCCTATTTCTTCTCTATACTTAGCTATGGTTCTTCTTGAAATATCAATATTTTTTTCTTTTAATAAATCACATATTTTTTGATCTGAAAGAGGTTTCTTTTTATCCTCATTATTCACCAATTCTTCAATTTCTTTTTTGATAATCCTTGCTGATATATCTTCAAAGCTGTCAACTCTTGAAATACCTGTTGTAAATAAATCTTTTATTTTTATGGTTCCTTTATCTGTATGAATATACTTGTCTCTAATAGCTCTGCTTACAGTAGATTCATGTATTTCCAAATTATCTGCAATTTCTTTTAAAGTCATAGGTTTTAAATATTCATCACCTAAATCAAAGTAATCTTTTTGTATTTCCAATATTTTTTCCAGAATACTGTATATTGTATTTTCTCTTTGGTTAATACTCTTAATTAGAAAAACAGCACTATTTAATTTTCCTTTTACAAACTTTACCGTTTGCTTATCTTCTTCGTTGTTTATTATATTTTTATACAATCCATTTATATTAAGCTTAGGTATAGTACCATTGTTCATCATTATATAATATTCTCCATCTATCTTTTTTATATATGCTTCTGGAACTATATATTTTGTTTCCTCTCCAGTATAAAATCCTCTTGAAGGTTTAGGTTCCAAGCTCTTTATTATATCTCCATACTCTTGTGCCTCTTTAGCAGTTATCTTTAATTTTTTAGCAATTATGTTGTATTTATTTTCAGCCAGTAGCTCTAAATACTCATCTATAATTTTTAAAATTTTTTCATCATCTAAACCCTTTTCAATTAATTGTATTTTTAAACATTCCTTTATATCTCTGGCTCCTATACCAATAGGTTCAAGAGATTGTACAATTTCAAGGCATTCTTCTGATAATTCTTCTGAAATAGACAATTCATATGCAATATCTTCTAACTTAGTACTCAAATATCCTCTTTCATCTATATTTTCAACCATATATTCACAAATAGATTTTACATACGTTGTTTCATTCAAATCAATAACTTGCTCCAATAAAAATTCCTTTAATGATTTTTTAGCACTAATAAAATTAAACGGTGATACTTCTTCTTCATTTTTAATATAACTGCTGTGTCCATAGTCATCAAATTCAAAATATTTTATCAGTTTTTTATAATCGATTTCATCATTTATTTTTTCATTGTCATTTTTCTTGTATTCCGCATCTAAAACAGGATTCTCTTGTAGCTCTTTTTCTATATGTCTTTGAATTTCGAAATTAGACATTTGAAGCAATTTTACTGATAACTGCATTTGTTGTGTCATTATTAATTTTTGTTCTTGAGTTAAATTTAATTTAAACTCCATTTTCATATATTATCACCACTTTACATATAGTCCACTAACATTATACCATAAACTTTATATATGAAAAATATGTAAATTTATATCTTTTTTACATATTTCATAGAATTTAATTTTAATATAATATGTTTTTTAACTTTTTTAAAGAAAAACACAAATATAAACTCACTATATATTTGTGTTTTCTTTAAAAATTTATTATATTTTTAATATTTTTCAACATAAGCAATACCACATGCATCTGGTCCTGAATGAGTTCCTACTACGCATCCTACCTCACACTCACTATAGTTGCTTTGTCTACTGTTCAATTCTTCTCTAAGCGCTGGTAAAACATCATAATTGTCTATATGAAGTAATATACATCTTTCTTTGTCATTCATTTTCTCTAATTCTTTCAAAATCCTTCTAATAGCTTTTTTTGTTCCTCTAACCTTGTCCATAACTGCCATTTCACCATTAGCAGATTCTAATATTAACTTAATTCCAAGAAAACTTCCAATAGCTCCAGCAGTTTTAGAAAGCCTTCCTCCTTTTACTAAGTTATCCAAACTTGAAAAGGCATAAGCACTTTTTACATGAGGAATGATTTCATTTATTTTTTCTTCAATTTCATAAATATTATATCCTTTTTCTCTTAATTCTGCTGCTTTAATAACTAGTAATCCTAAACCCGCTGTAACATTCATACTATCTATAACTACTATATCATCAGTTCCCAGCATCTCCTTGGCAATACAAGCAGAACCATATGTACCACTCATTTTAGAAGAAATGTGTATGGAAATTATTTTGTACCCTTCATCTATATATTTCTTATAATATTCATAAAATCTATATGGATTAATTTGAGTAGTAGTGGGAAAAATATCTTCTTCTTTTATTCTTCTTAAAAATTCATGGACATCAATGTCAGCCCCATCCAGATAACTTTCTTCTCCAAAATTAACTACTAAAGGTATAACTTCTAAATCATATTTTTCTATTATTTCTTTGTTTAAGTCTACGGTACTATCTGTAATAATCTTAATCTTTTCCATAGCCTTTCCTCCTATTTCATTCCTGGAAAGCCTAACTGTCTTAAAGCTTCATAAGCTACAATCGATACCGTGTTAGAAAGATTTAAAGATCTTGTTGTTGTTTCCAACATAGGAACTCTAATTCTATTTTCAACATATCTATCTCTAATATAATCAGGTAGTCCTGAAGATTCTCTACCAAATACAATAAAGTCTCCATGCTTATATTCAACTTCATCATGATGATATTTAGTTCCTTTTGTAGTTGACAAATAAATTGTAGCATCTGGATACTTTTCTATCATATCATCAAAGGATTCATGTACCTCTATATCTAACGAAGGCCAATAATCTAGACCTGCTCTTTTCACCTGTTTATCATCTAAAGTAAATCCTAATGGTTTAATCAAATGCAGTCTGCAATTCGTCAACACACAAGTTCTTCCAATATTTCCTGTGTTTTGAGGAATCTCTGGTTCAAATAAAACTATATGCAAATTTGGTCTGTCAATTTTCATTTTTCTTTTCCCCCTTTGAAGTACCACACATTATATATTACCTTAATTACCATATGAGGTAAAGTAAAAACACTGCAAATACTTAACCTTAAAAATAAATTTACAATTTTCTGAATTAATTATAAGACAAATTTTTGAATAGCCTTAGCAACACCATCATTATTGTTTGTATCAGTAACATAATCAGCCTTTTCTTTTACATACTCTTCAGCGTTCCCCATAGCTATTCCCATACCTGCATATTCAATCATAGATAAGTCGTTTTCTGCATCACCCATACAGATTATATCTCCTCTATCGAAACCATAAAACTGCGCAAGCCTCTCTACTGCTTTGCCTTTTGAAACACCTTTTTTCATTATTTCAAAGTTATTAAAATTGGAACTTACTACTTCAAATTCATCATAAGCACTTATTTCCTCTTTAGCTTTTCTTACTTTATCGTAATCTTTGCTAATACATATGGATTTAAGAATTTCATCCTTATATTTTTCAATAGCCTGGTTAAAATCAGAAGCTACCTCCAATTTAATTTTCATATTTTCAGGTAAATCATTGTTTAATTTGCGATAAGCATATTCACTTGGAAATGGCTTATTGGAAATAATAGTATCATGTGTATTAAGGCAATTAAAAAAATCATATTTTTCTATTACAGACCATATTTTTTCACAATTTTCTTTTCCAAGCAAACACTCGTATATTACCTCATCTTTATCTTTTTCTCTAATATAAGAACCATTTGAAGCTATTATGGGTGCCTCTATTCCTATAAGTCCAGCATAATATTTAGCTGAAGTAAACAATCTGCCTGTAGTTATAGCAACTTTTACCCCTTTATCATGTGCTTTTTTTATAGCTTCTTTATTTCTTTCACTAACTATATTTCCACTATTCAACAGTGTGCCATCCATATCTAAACATATCAACTTGTACTTCACTTTAACCTCTCCTTTTTTTATAGCTGTTACTACTTAATATTCCTTTTTTTTAGATTTCAATTACTAATTATAATTTACTATTATTTCAAATTCAATATTATGGCAATACACAAAACACTAATTTAAACCGATACTTTTCTATATTCTTTTATATATTCTTCAAAATCCCACCCTTTCAAAAATTCTTTTGCAGCTCTATATCCAGATTTAAACAAACGTATGCTTTTTTGTTTTGAAATATTAAAATCTGTTACATCTACTCCCAGTGTCGGTATAAATACTGTTCTGCTCTTATCCTCCTGATTTAAACATTTATCATTTCTCTTAGCGCACATTGTATTTGCTACATCCAATAAATAAGCTATAGTATCTGTTTTGCTTTCTAAAGTATTACTTGTAATTACATTTTTAAATTTAAATCCTATAGTTGGGACCTCTGGAATACCATTTATATCAAATATTGAAATCGGATAATTCCAGCATACTCCTCCATCAACAATATAACTAGTGCCACCTTTATACTTTAATTTTATGGGTTTAAAATATAAAGGTATGCTCATACTCATTCTTACAGCTTTTGAAATTTTAAATTCCATTGGATAGAAACCATAATTATAAAGATCGTCAGGAAGAATCAATATTTTCTTCCGTGTTATATCAGAAGCTACAACTTTAAGATTACATTTTCCTTCTTTGCATACATGTTTAAATTTAGAAACCCCTTTCCTTGAAAGCATTTCATCCATCCATCTTTCAAAATAACTTCCAGAATATATAGCTTTTTCTTTTAAAACTCCCAAAGCTTTTCCTACCACTGGAATTTTTTGCACCCTTTCTCTGTCTAAAAATTTCAAAAAATCAGTTTCAGCCATTATATTCTCAATTTCTTTTGCAGTATATCCAGCTGCAATAAAAGAAGCTATTATTGCTCCAACAGAAGTTCCTGCAACCTTTCTCCAATTATATCCCCTTTTTTCAAAATAGTTTAAAGCCCCAATCATTCCTATTCCTCTTATTCCTCCACCTTCAAATACAGCATCGCACTTCATAAAATCTCCCCATTTCTTGTTAAACAATACTTATATTACTATAATATTACTTTTAATATATAATTTGCTTAATATATTTTTATAAAATTTAAAATAAAAAATAATAGATAAAAGCGGTTATTTGTTAAATCAGCGCTTTTATCTATTATTTTAATTCTGCTTACTATTATAGTATTCACAATATGGAGCAATTGGACATTTTTCACATTCTGGCTTTCTCGCCTTACAAATCTTTCTTCCATGCCATATAATATAGTGGTGTGCATCACTCCACATTTCTTTTGGTATATTCTCTCTTAACTGTTTTTCAACTTGGTCAACATTTTTTCCTTCAGCAATACCTATTCTATTTGATACTCTGAAAACATGAGTATCAACTGCAATAGCTGGTACTCCAAATGCATTTGAAAGCACAACATTAGCAGTTTTTCTGCCTACCCCAGGAAGTCTTGTAAGTTCCTCCATAGTACTTGGCACTTGACCATTATGATTATTTATAATAGCCTTGGAAGCAGCTAAAATATTTTTACTTTTATTTCTGTAAAGTCCGCAGCTTTTTATTTTTTCCCCTAACTCACCGTCATTTAAAATTATCATTTTTTCAGGTGTATTGTATTCCTTATACAGTTCTTTTGTTACTACATTAACTCTTTCATCTGTACATTGGGCTGATAATATTGTTGATACTAATAATTCATAAGGAGATTTATGCTCCAATCCGCACTTTGCTCCTTCATAAGTTTCACTTAATATATCCAACACCTTTTTTATACTATCTTTTTCCATTTACATCACCTACACAAAAAAGAGCTAAAACTTAGAATTTCTCTATGTTCTGCTCTTTATATATTCTAAAATTCTTTTTTACTTCTTAGCTGAATACTCACCTCTATATTCTTCTGGTAAAAGCTCAGCTATATTATTCATTAAAAATTCAAGTGCTCTTTCTTCATATTCTCTACCTGTCTCTTCAGCATTTTTCTTAGGTAGAGAGAATGATTTGCCTATTTTAACATTAATATCAGCATAATTAAATTTTTCTTTTTCCATTTTACCTTCCTTATTTATAGGCAAAAGCTTTTCCGTTCCAGTAATCCCCAAAGGCACAATAGGTACCTTGCATATTTTTGCAATTAAAATTATTCCTCTTTTTGCTTTAATTAATTTACCAGTTCTGCTTCTTGTTCCTTCCGGGAAAATAAGCATACTTCCCCCATTTTTAATAATAGAAATAATTCTTTTTATTCCTTCTTTATCAGCAGTATTGGGTTGAATTGGTGTTGTCTTAACTATACTTACTCCCATACTGGTAAGTGAATTACTATTTAACTTTACCCCAGCAACAAAGGTTACATCATCATTTTTTAGAACTCGCTGTAAAATCAAACCATCCGAATTACTTAAATGATTACATACATATATAACTGGTCTTTTAAAATCGCTTAAATTTTCTTCATTTTCTATTCTTATATTAGCATATTTATCTACATATCCATATATTATCTTAGAGGACAAAAACTTAACTACTCCCTTTGGAAGACATCCTATAAGTTTAGTCATAGCTGGTGATATCATTTATCAATTCCACCTTTCTCACTATTCTCCTTAATATACTATATCATAAGTTCAGACTTTTCAAGAGTATATTTTAAATAATTGGAACTAACTCCAGTATAACACAAACTTTTACCCACTGTTATCTATTCATGCATTTACCTATTTCCATATTTTCATACTGATCCATTTTTATTACATTAGGACTTTTCTTTACTACTTTACCTGGTATACCAACCACTGTTGAATTTCCAGGCACATCTTTAAGAACTACTGAATTAGATCCTACCTTTGAGTTATCACCTATAACTATAGGTCCTAAAATTTTAGCACCCGAACCAATTATCACATTGTTTCCAACGGTAGGATGTCTTTTTCCTGTATCCTTTCCTGTACCCCCTAGTGTTACACCGTGATATAGAGTAACATTATCTGCAACCTCTGCAGTTTCTCCAATAACCACTCCCATTCCATGGTCTATGAAAAATCCTTTTCCTATTTTAGCTCCTGGGTGTATTTCTATTCCTGTTAAAAATCTTCCTATTTGTGATATTAATCTTGCCAAGAAAAATATTTTTTTATTATACAATGCATGAGCAATTCTATAAAGTATCATCACATGTACTATAGGATATAGAATTGCTACTTCTAAACCATTTCTAGCCGCTGGGTCATTTTTAACTATATTGTCTATATCATATTTTACTATTTTGAAAAATTTAAGCATTTTTCCACCCTCCATTTGATTAGTTATACTTTATCCTTAGTTTTAAATTTCCACACCCCTATTTATATAAAAAAAGCTTTGTCTCTAAATTCTAGAGACAAAGCTATACTTTGCGGTTCCACTCTACTTGGATATAAAAATCCCAGCTCTTCTTCAAACACCTCTAAATTTACCATTAATACTGTTACTTACACATTAATGTAAGCTGTGCACTCTAAATCGTAAACTTATTTATGTTCTATCACTATAACGGGTGAACCCGCTGCAGCCTACTCAATATTTCGGTGCAAAACTCCAAAGGGCACTTCACATAAACTCAATATAGAAATCTCCCAGCTTACGATTTCCTCTCTGAATATTCAATTTACGCTACTTTCCTTTTTCTCAGTATTTCTTACTATTTCACTAAGGATTATACTTTTATTATATGAAGTGTTAAAGATATTGTCAACCTTATATATAAAAAATTACGCAGTAATTTTTTACAGTAGCCAGTAGCCAGTAGCCAGTAGCCAGTAGCCAGTAGCCAGTAAACAATTATATAATGAATTGCAGCTAGCTGCAATATGGTTAAATAATTCTTCTGCTAAAATTAAAGTTTTGCATTAGCAAAACATCCTTTACTGGTCACTGGCTGCTGATAACTGGTTACTATCAAATAATTCTTCAATCTAAATGAAATTTTACTATCTGCAAAACCTGTGTTTTCCAATAACCTTAATAAGCGGTCTGGACCAAATCCATGAGCTGGTAGCTGTTGCCGGATTAAAATAATATATTGCTCCTCCTGATGGATCCCATCCATTTAAAGCATCTCTTGCAGCTTTAATTGAATCTGGCTGCATTTCTGCATGTACCTGACCATCTACTATAGCAGTAAAGGCTCCGGGCTGATATACAACTGCTGCAATAGTTGACGGGAACTTTGGATTTCTAACTCTATTTAAAATCACAGCACCTACAGCAACTTGACCTTCATAAGGTTCCCCCCTTGCTTCTCCATTAATAAGTCTTGCAAGCAGGATAACATCCTGATTATTTTGTGAAGAGGCTGAAGCTGTGGAATCAGGATTTACAGTTTTAGGATTTATACCCAAAGCAACTAAAGTTCTATTTCCTGTAATTCCATCAACTATAAGACCATTTTTTCTTTGAAAATATTTTACAGATGTATAAGTCTGATAACCATAAATACCATCTATGCCTTTAGTATAATATCCCCATCTTTTCAATTTTGTCTGAATTTCTCTAACTACCTCTCCTCTTGAACCATACTTATATGTTACAGCATTTATAGCATCAAAATAGGGATAAATACATTCTGCCGCAATAACATATGTAAATAATAAGGTCATCACTAAAACGCTTATTCTTTTGAACCCCAACTTTTCCCTCATTTTTTAGCTGCACCTCCTAAAATAAATATACTCATATACCTTTCTATATTTATTTTGTGCAACTTTCTACAAAATACTACATATAAAATTGAGGAAAAAAAATAAGTTAAAAGAAGAAAAAAGAAGTAAATACATATTTTTCACTTCTTTTCTCTTCTTTTAACTATTCTTTAAACCGCTTTTTTTAGCTTTTTTTTAAATTGCTCTGAGAAAACCTCTTCTATTATGTCATTTATAATTACTATTCCCTGAAGTTTTTCTTCATTATCTATAACAGGTATAGTTATAAAATCATATTTTATAAACTTTGTAATAGCAGTTTCCAAATTTTCATCATCAAATAATTTTATTGTTTCTCTTTTCATTATATCCTTCAATTTTAAATTTGAATCTGCAAAAACTAGTTCAGTGAAGGATATAACCCCTTGAAGTTTTTCATTTTGATCAGTTATATAGATATAATGGGATATCTTTTCTTCAGGTCTTATTTCCTTTAGAATTTCTAAAGTCTCTGCTGCTGTTATGTTTACATTAAAAGCTACGAAATCTGTATTCATTATACTACCAACTGTTTCATTTTCATATCTCATCAAATCCCTAACCTTAACTTCATCCTCAGTCTCCAGATTAATAAGCAGTTTTTCAGCCGTTTCTTCATCTAATTCTTCCAAAATATCCGCTATTTCATCATTTGACATATTATTTAAAATATCGGATACCTTAGCTTGATTCATTGTTTCAATTATGTCTGCTTGGATTTCCGGATCAATTTCCTCAAGAGTGTCTGCCGCTAAATGATCATCTAAACTTTCAAGTATCTTATTCCTATATTTTAGATCTACTTCCTCTAAAATGTCTGCAATATCTGCCGGATGCAGTTCAGATATCTTTCTATAGGGTACTGAAATTTTAAGATTATCGTCTATCATTTCCAGTGACTCCACATCATCCCACATTATGACTTTATCCTTAGGCTGTCTCTTTAACATTTTAAAGAAAAACCTAATTACTTTATCCACGGCATACCTTCTACTTAAAGCTAAAAATCCTGTTTCAACAGCTATTACTCTAATTTCTCCACAAATATTAGCTAATCTTAAATCATTAACTCTTACTACTTTTTTACCATTCACATCAACGATTTGCTTATCTAACAAATGTTTTGACAGGAGATAGGAATATGCTCTTGGAATTATATCCTTAACCATTCTTACCTTTATATATATCCTGCCATTCTCCTCATAGAATTCAATATTGCGAAATTCATAATTGTAAACTTCACTGCCTTTTTTTATCTTATATCCTATAGCTTTAGGATATCCATATCCAGTGGTTACATATATGTCGCTAATTTTTCCTATACAGTCATCATATTCGTCGTAAACACTCCTATGAAGTATTTCACTCAAATAGAAACTACTAAGCTTTTTCATGGATATTTCTCCCTTCATATACAGAGGAAAACCCATGCTAAGTTTAGAAAGTATAGTCGCTTTCCAAGTTTAGAGACTAGCTTAAAAGTTCTAATACACTAAAACCCTTAAGCTAATCTCTAAACTCAATAAATTCACTAAACTTCCTCCTTTGTAGCTTCCTCCATATATATTATTCAATTTTAAATTTTTATTTGACCTCCACCTAAGGGGATCACCTTCCATTAACTGTCACCTCTTTTCAAAATAAAAAAGCCTTTCATTCAGGCTCATCTTTCCACTAATACAATTCTATCTTAGCTCAAAATAACTTACCTGAAAGACCAGATAATATTTCTCTTCACTATAAATTATATTATACTTTATTGAAAATGCAACCCACCAAAATAAAATTGCTATGCAATTTTATTTATAGTGACCAGTAGCCAGTGACCAGTGACCAGTAAATATTGATTTGCTAGTTTTTTGTCTTTTTTATTTAATTGAAAGATTTTCTTACCACTGAAAGAAAATCCTCCTTAACTGGCTACTGGTTACTGGTATCTGGTTACTAAAGAAAAGTTCATCGTACTTTTCTTATATTGTTTATATTTTTTCTTCATTATGTTAATATTATTACTAGATTTGGAGGGATACTTTTTATGAAATTAAACAAACAATTTTTACCCATAAGCAAGAAAGATTTAAAAGAACTCAATATAGATCAATTGGATTTCATCATAATAACTGGAGATGCATATGTTGATCATCCTTCCTTTGGTACTGCAGTAATAGGACGCACCTTGGAAAATGAAGGCTTTACAGTTGGTATTATCTCTCAACCTAATTGGCAAGATGTAGAGGCTTTTAGAATTCTAGGAAAGCCTAAATATGGCTTTCTTATAAACTCTGGCAATATGGATTCTATGGTTAATCATTATACTGCTGCCAAAAAGAAACGTAGCACAGATTTATTTTCTCCTGGTGGTGAAACAGGTCATAGACCTGATAGAGCCATTATTGTATACTGCAGCAAAGCCCGTGAAGCCTATAAAGGAGTTCCTATAATAATAGGAGGTATAGAAGCTAGTCTCAGACGTTTCGTTCACTATGATTACTGGGATGATAAACTGAGACGAAGTATCTTAATAGATTCCAAAGCTGATTTATTAATTTATGGAATGGGTGAAAAGACAGTCACTCAAATAGCCAATTTATTAAAATATGGTATGGATATTAAAAATATAACCAATGTTGATGGAACAGTTTTTTCAGTAAAAACTCTAGACAATATTGATAATTATATGGAAGTTCCTTCTTTTGAAGAGTGTGTTGAAAATAAAAAAGCTTATGCTGAGAGTTTTAAATTGGAATATTTTGAACAAGACAGTATAAATGGCAAAAATATTATTCAAAAGCATGGCGATAGATACATTGTTCAGAATAAACCTCAAGAGCTGTTAACTCAAGACGAAATGGATATTGTTTATGACTTGCCATATACTAGAACTTATCATCCAATATATGAATCAAAAGGTGGAATTCCAGCTATTCGCGAAGTTAGATTTTCTATAACAAGTCATAGAGGATGCTTTGGAGGTTGTTCATTTTGTGCTCTTAATTTTCACCAAGGAAGAGCTATTCAACACAGAAGTCAAGAATCAATTATTGAGGAAGCTAAGCTTTTGACAACTTTGGATGACTTCAAAGGATATATTCATGATGTGGGAGGCCCTACTGCAAATTTTAGACATAGCTCCTGTGAAGATCAAAAAGAAAGAGGAGTATGTAAAAATAAACAGTGTCTTTTCCCTAAACCCTGTAAAAATTTAAAAGCGAGTCATAGGGAGTACTTAGATTTACTTAGAAAGGTAAGAAAACTTCCTAAAATAAAAAAAGTATTTATTCGTTCTGGAATACGTTTTGATTACCTTATTGAGGACAAGGACAATACCTTTTTCAGAGAATTATGCGAACATCATATTAGTGGTCAATTAAAGGTTGCCCCAGAACATATAAATGATAAGGTACTTAGGCTAATGGGCAAACCCCAAAATGAAGTTTATGAAAAATTTGAAAAAAAATATTTTGAAATAAACAATAAATTAGGTAAAAAACAATTTTTAGTTCCTTATCTGATATCAAGTCATCCTGGCAGTGATTTGAAGGTTGCAATTGAACTTGCCCTTTATATAAAAAATATGGGTCATGCACCTGAACAAGTTCAAGACTTTTATCCTACTCCTGGTAGTCTTTCAACTACAATGTATTACACTGGTATAAACCCTCTTAATGGTGAACAGGTTTATATACCAAAAACCCATGAAGAAAAGTCAATGCAAAGAGCTCTTCTTCAATTTAGTAAGCCAGAAAATTATAATATAGTAAAGAAAGCTCTTATTAAAGCTCATAGAGAGGATTTAATAGGCTCTGGTAAAAATTGTTTAATACCATCTAATCCTCCAAGGAAAAAAACTAATAAAAATAAATCTAAAAATAATACTAAAAATAATACAGTTAAAAGTAATACTAAAAACAATAACTCTAATACTAAAAACAATAAAAGAACAAAAAAATCAGATAGATAATTATCTACCTGATTTTTTTAATTTATTTACTGAATAATTTAAGGATATTATCCATAATATATCACTTATAGCTATATTTAAGAACACTTCTTTTCCCACAAAAATCAAAATTGCTTCAATTATTAAAATACTAGCAGAGAGTATAACTAAGGAAAGTCCTTTTTTGTTCACATTTTTGTTATAAAGATTCACCGCAAAAATTATGACACACACGTTAAAAAGCATATAAATCACATATGCATACGGTATTTTCATTATTTCTATAAAATATCCATAATATGCATGAACCTTCAAGGTAACAGGACATTTGTAAAGAAAAAAAATATAAAAACACCCTAATAACCCACTAATAAAAAGCATATAAGAAAAATTAATCTTATCATTTCTTATTAATATATAAAATATAATAAAAGCTATCATAGGTACACATATAAAATTTAGAAAATATAATGGTTTCAACAAATATAAGTATCTAATATTTTGTACTATGACCATTAAAAGCATTACTAAATATCTTAATAGCATTCCACTCAAAGCAATAGTACATAAAATTTTCATTTTAATTGGGCAATATCTATTATTTTTCTTAAAACCTTCATATATTACAATGAACATAAACATTATTAATAAAAGATAAATATAAATTTTCAAATTTCCTTCTCCATTTAATTGCTTTTATTAATAATTATTTCATTTCATTCGTAATTATTCATGTTTTTTTATTTTTTAGATTTTACTCCCAAAACCTTAAGACCACCCTGTATACATTCTATGTCAACAGGAAAATCAGGACCTCTCTCACCATCAATATCTGTAACAATTCCTTCATTACATTCTATATGTAGCTTATCTGTTTTAAAATAAATTAATCCCTTAGCACCTTCTAAATGCTCACCTCTTACCATTTTAACAAATAAAGATATTATGTCCTTTATCATTCCAGCTTTTATTATAATTACATCCAACATACCATCTTCAACATCAGCTTTATAGGCAAATTTAAAGTTTCCTGCTGTTTGACCGTTAAATATCATCATCAAATACATATCACCTTCAAAAACCATATGTGCTGAATTTACTTTTATTTTAAGCTTTCTAAAATTAGGTATTTGCTCTATTCCTTTAACATAATAAGCAAGTTTGCCTATGGTATTTTTAAGATTTACATCTGTTTTTTGAGATACATCTGTAAAAAGTCCTGTACTGGCAACATTAATAAAATATTTATCATTTATCCTACCTATATCTAAACTTTCAACCTGACTTTGTAATATTTGTTCACAGGCTTGTTCTACATCAGCAGGCATACCTATAAACTTTGCAAAATCATTTGCAGTTCCTACTGGAAGTATTGCAATAGGCAACTCTATGTCTAATTCTTTCATTATATTTGCAACATTATCTACAGTACCGTCTCCACCAGCTATAAGAATATATTTATATGTATCATCAATTTCTCTGAAAGCATCTCTGAGTTCATAATCTTTGCTTATTCTAAAAGGTACAACTAGATAATCATACTTTTGATGCACTTTAATTACTGTATCAAGATCATCCAATATAGTGTTTTCTCCTGAGAATGGATTGTATATAAACTTAACTTTATCCATGTTAACCTCCCAATTAAATTAACCGATTCTATAAAATTAGCCTTCATTTAGTTTATTATACCTTGAATTAGTTATAATTGACAACTAAGACTACATAAATAAAATTTTACAAAAATAGAACAGTAATGCTAATTATGCATAATACTGTTCTATTTTTATCGAATTTCATTTATAATATCTATTCTTATATTTCTTATCTATTTTCTATTTAATTTTATAAAGTAGGACTACATGGTTCAGATATATTAGTCAAAGCTTCTCCTGCTTCTTCTGTAAAATGTGGTTCCACAGCTAAATCTCCTAAAGATACTATACCAATCAAATGATTATTTTCTACTACAGGAAGTCTTCTTATTTGTCTCTCGCTCATTATTCTTGAAGCCTCATGAACTTCCATATCTGGTGTACCTAAAACTGGATTAGAAGTCATTATACCTCTAACTTTCTCATTGTTTACATTTGCTCCTTCTGCCCCAGCCCTAAGCGCAATATCTCTATCTGTTATTATTCCAATAACCTCTTCTCCATTACATACTGGAACAGATCCAATATCATATTCCTTCATAAGTTGAGCTGCACGTTCTACAGTATCCTCAGCATTTATGCTTGCAACTGTTTTAGTCATTATATCTTTTATTTTCATATAAGACACCTCCTTTATATATTTTAACCAGAGTGTCTATTTTATATTTACGAAATATTAATTTTTTATAAATTTTTATATTTTACTCTTAACCATTTATCTACAATATTATATAATATTGTAGTAAGTATATATTTTTACGGATTAATATTTAGGAGTGATATTTTAATGGCAAAATTAGCAAAAAATGCACTGCCAAATCTTTTTACTTTAGGTAATCTATCATGTGGACTAATATCATTAATAATGACATTTCAGGGTAGTTATCAATTAGCTTGTATTTTTATATTATTAGCATGTATTATGGATAGGTATGATGGACGTATTGCCAGATACTTGAATGTTGTAAGTGACCTTGGCAAAGAATTAGATTCCTTAGCAGATCTGGTTTCTTTTGGAGTTGCACCTTCACTTTTAGTTTTTAATTTGTATAATTTTATGGACTTAGGTCTTAATGGCTACTTATTAGCTTTAATATTTCCTTTATGTGGTGCATACAGACTTGCTCGATATAATTGTACAAACTTCGACGGCGAATTTATGGGAATTCCTATAACTGCAGCTGGAATGTTTATGGCATTATATTCTTTTTTAACTCTTAACAATACAACTCATATTGTGAGAACTGGCTTAATAATGATTTTGCTATCTTATCTTATGGTAAGCAAAGTAAGGATAAAAAAAGTGTGATACAACTATCACACTTTTTATTCTCTAAAGCTCAACTCCTCTTGTATTTCAGTTACAATATGGTCAACATTCATCTTTTCTTTTATAAAATCTGATTTAAACTGACAATATGCCCCATAGTTAAAGCTGGCATCATCTAATATTTTTATAAGATCATCTATAGTTTCCCCTAGCTTCTCAGCTCTCTTTAATGCATCTCTAACATCACTTTTTCTTGATAAAGCAATTTTGTTTAGCTCGTCTGCAGCACCAATTAACAATCTATATGAACTAACTAATTTTCCAAGCAAATCTGTAAGATTATTAACATCTGTATAATAAGTTTCAATTACTTTTCTATGCCCCACTTTATCACCTTGATACTTGATATCATAATAAATATATTAAAAACAAACTATTTTCATACCAAATAATAATATGCCATTGTAATCATTGCATATATAGCTATTAAAATTGCTCCCTCAAGCCAGTATGTTTTTCCATCTTGAAATACGAAAAAAGACATACCTACCGCTATTCCACTCATTAGTATCTGAAAATTACTAAAAACAAAAGTCATTTTCATTCCCATAAAATATGAAAATATTACAAGAAGAGGAGTTACAAAAAGAGCTATTTGGATACTTGATCCTATGGCTATCTCTACACTCATATTTACTCTATTTTGTGCAGCACACATAATGGCTGAAACATTTTCACCTATATTTCCAAGTATAGGTATTAGAATTATCCCTATAAATTCTTGAGATAAATTATAATAATCAACCATGTGTTTAATATTAGATATAAGTTTTTCACTAATGAAAAACAGAAGTGCAGAACTTACTATTATTTCAAGTATTAATATGTTTTTATACTTTGCATCTGTCTTCTTAAGATACTCCTCCTTTTTTTCACTTATTACAAAAAGGTTGCTATGAGTATATAAAGAAAATATAAGTCCCAGTACATATACAGCAATAAGCACTGCTGAAACCTTTATACTTATAGATATTAAAGTATTTAATTGAATCTTACTATATCCATTTAAAGATGCCATTATTACCATAGCAGACATAGCTAAAAGAAACATATTAAAATTAGTTCTTGCTATTATTTTATTAAAAGTTTGTTCTTTATACTTTATACCTCCAATAAAAATTGATATTCCAAGAACTAAAAGCATATTACTTACAATAGATCCTATTAATGCTGATTTAACCATAGGTAGCATTCCAAAACTCACGGACCACATTCCCATCATAAGCTCTGGAAAATTTCCTATGGTTGCTGCTAAAAGACCTCCTCGTTTTTCTCCAATATATTCAGAAATTTTTGAAGTAAGCTCCCCCAGTAAAATAGCAACAGGTATTACCGCTATAGAATATATTATGGTATTTATCAAACTTGAAGAGGTATTTATAAACATAAATACTATAGATATCATTATAAAAACATATAGCTTTTTCATAATATTCATCCATTCCAAACTTATTAGTCCATGTCATTTTATGTTTTCATAATGAAAGTTGTTACTATTTAAATATTAATGATATCTTTTGTTACTATTATTCTTATCAATCTCTTCATATAATTCTGTAATTTGATTTTGTAAAGTTCCATATAAAAGTTTTGACATCAAATCCAAAGCCTTTAATAAAATTACTTTAAATGATTCATTACCTAATTTATCTCCCCCTATCCCTCCATCTATTGAAGCATAAAACATACTAACCTTAACATTGTTATTTGAAGAATTTTGAGGCAACTTATTTAATATTTCTGTAGGAATTATAGTTTCCTCTATATTTTCAATTTCATAATCTCTCTGATTATAAATATTCTTTTTTTCAGATTTTGATATTTCCTGTTGTATTTCTACAGGCAAATTCACTTCATTATAACTATTATCTTTTTCATGCTGTTTAAGGATTATATATATAATTTTTTTTACAGGAGTAGATATATATTTGGGGTCAGTCATCATTTTTTCTATTTTAATAACCATATTCTTTAATTCTTCTTCCGATGGATTGCTTGACTGTTCCAATGTTTCTCTAATTATATTTTTAATATCACTATACTTATTTAAAGCCCATTTATTTAATGCTGCATTAATTGAATCAATAACTTCTTTTCTATCTTTAATTTCTTTCTGTAATTTAATTTTTTTAGAATGTTTAACTGTTAAATTTAATTCATTTGTCAATTGTAAAATTTGATACTGTAATTTTTTAGCCTCATTAGATATAACTTTTCTATTATATAATAAACAATTTAATATATCTCTTGGATTTAAGTCTAATATATTATTAACATTTATATCTTTAAATTTAATATTATTACCATACATGTTATTTGACCCTTTTTTCATGGATGCAGATGTATATTCATTAAACTTTTCATTCATACTTTTTCCTCCTTTTTAGTAGAAATTCCCACTTAACTAAAAAAAGCCTTACTATATTTTATTTAAAATATAGTAAGGTGTGATGGTATAATATAATAAAAAGCTTATACCATTAAGATATAAGCTTTACTAAAGTATATTAAATTAAAATATATCCTTATTTTTAATATTTATAAAAACAGCTTCCTCCAATAAATTCTCTAAGTATAGAGTTATCTTGAACCAATTCTTTTTCTACATCTTCAAAAAAATGTAAAAAGCTTTTTAGTCTCTTAGCTTCATAATATACTGGGCTATCTGGCTTTATTTTCATAAGTTCAGGTTCTGCATATTTTTTTAGTACACAAAGTTCATAAACTAAATTTGAATTAAACATTACATCTGCTTCTTCTTGAAATATAAAAATATTATTTTCCTCTCCTCTTTTTATAGATGACCACATTTTCAAAGTATCCTCTGCACTGTATCCCCTTGACAAATAATCTCTAACTATCCTTCTTATCATTCTTACATCAGTAGTTGATATTCTGTTATGATTGTCCAAATTCAATTGAGTTAACGCATTTATATATATCTTAAATTTATTTTCTCTAGGTATTGAGGCTGTAAGCATCTCATTCAAACCATGAATTCCTTCTATTAAGATTATACCATTTTCAGGAAGTTTAATTGGTTTTTCATGCCATCTTCTTTTGCCAGTTAAAAAATCATAATGTGGAATAATAACGTCTTCTCCCTTTAATAATTGACAAAGATTTTTATTAAAAAGGGGTAAATCTAAAGCATAAATAGATTCAAAATTGTATTCACCATTTTCATCTTTTGGAGTTTTTTCTCTATCTACAAAATAATCATCAAGTGAAATCTCAATAGGTATGAATCCATTTACTCTTAACTGAATTCCAAGTCTTTTTGTAAAAGTAGTTTTACCTGAAGAAGATGGACCAGCAATTAATACAATTTTAGTATTAACCCTTTTATTAATCATATCAGCAATATTTGCAATCTTCTTTTCATGTAATGCTTCTGCCACTCTAATCATAGTAGTTATCTCACCACTATCAACTATATCATTTAAGGATCCTACATCAGCAACATTAAGAATTTCTCCCCATTTTTCTGTTTCACAGAATATTTTAGTTAATTTTTTATAATTAACAAATTCCGGAAGTTTTCTTGGCTGATCTTCTGTAGGAGCTCTAAGTATAAAACCTGGCTCATAATACATTAAATCAAAAATATTAAGACACCCTGTTGAATAAGCCATTACTCCATAAAAATAATCATATCTTCCATCCAACTCATAAAGCTTTAAATTATTAGAATTAACATATTTCAAAAGCCTTATTTTATCCTGCATTCCATATTTGTTAAAAATCTCAATTGCCTTTTGTTTTGTTACAGATATTTTATTGATTATAATATCTTTATCTATAATTTCTTGCATTCTTTTTTTAATTTTTAATATATCACTTCTATTAAGTGGAGCTTCTTTGTGTATTTCTCCAAAAATTCCTTTACTTATAGAATGCTCAATAGTAACCTGAGCATTAGGATATAAATCATAAACTGCTTTTATCAACACAAACTGAAGAGTTTTCAAGTATGCTTTTCTTGCGATTTTATTTGTTATATCTACTCCTTCGAAATAAGCATTTTCATATATAGTCTGACTAAGCTCATGCAATCTTCCATTAACTCTTCCTAGTATGCAGGGAATATCATTTTGCAAATTATTATCTATTACTATTTGATGTAAACTCATTCCTTTATCTACTACAATTTTCTTTCCGTTTTTCAAAGTTAAACTAACTTTCTCCATAATGTTCCTCCTCCCGCACAAAATCTCTCCATATTTTTAACATATTCTTTAAAAATTCAGTCTTATTATTATTATACTTTATATATGAAAAAAAGTGTATTATTCCCATATATATTTTTTGGTTTTTTTGAAAAAATATATATGAGAAAGATTATTTTATTAATAAATTCAGGAGTGATTCTATGTTTATTGTAATGATTAGAACTGCTATTCTTTATATGTTAGTTGTATTAACAATGCGTCTTATGGGAAAACGTCAAATAGGAGAACTTGAGCCTTTTGAACTTGCCATAGCCATTATGATATCTGATTTAGCGTCCCTCCCCATGCAGGACTTAGGAATACCTCTTTTATATGGGATTATACCTATAATTACACTACTCATTCTTCAAACATTAATAACAATTTTAGAATTAAAAAGTGAATTTTTCAGAGAATTAATGACTGGTAAACCTAGTTTAATCATTGCTAATGGGCAAATAGATATAAAAGAACTCCGCAATCAACGATTAACTTATAATGATTTAATAGAAGAGTTACGTCTTAAGGGTTTTTACAATATTCAAGATATAGCCTATGCTGTCCTTGAGACAAGTGGTGAACTGTCAATCATGCCCAAAACCGAAATAACTCCTGCATCAAAAAAAGATTTAAATATACCTGTACAACAAGAAAAACTTCCTGTAACTTTAATTTTAGATGGTAAAATAAATTACAATAATTTAAAAATCATAAATAAAGATATGGATTGGCTGAATTCCAAATTAAGCTCAAATAATATTGCTAATCCTTCAAAAGTTTTTGTAGCTATTTTAAATACTGAAAATAAGATTTTTTTCCAGATGAAAGATTAAATACTAACTGTAAGGAGTATTAAATAAATGAAAAATGTAATAGCCTCATTTATCATTTTTATGATTATGGTTTTCTGTATACTATTCTCAATAAATTATCTTGAAAATACTTGCAACCATTATAAAAATATAATTTGTTCCTTAGAAATTACTATAAAAGACGAAGCATGGGATGAAGCATATAAAACAACTAATATTTTATTGGAGAATTGGAAAAAAGAATCTAAAATCGTTTCAATTTTTATTAACCATGAGTATATAGATGGTATGTATGTGGAATTATTAAGATTAACTCAATATGTAAATTGCAAAAATAAAAGTGATTCTCTCGCTTCAGTACACAGTATAAAGTTTCTAGTGGATGATATTATTGATTTTGAAAAACTCAGTATCCAAAATATTTTTTAAATGTAAACTTTTTCATTTATTTTTTTCCTAAATTCATTTATAATTATAAAGTACTACACTATGGAAAATCTAATAATATTGGGTTATAATAATTGTAGGTGGATTTTGTCCCACGTGGACATTAATCGTCCCTATATATACTATATCATTGGAAGGTGGAATTTATATGGCATTAGTAACAACTAAAGAGATGTTTAAAAAAGCTTACGAAGGGAAATATGCTATCGGAGCTTTCAATATCAACAACATGGAAATATTACAAGGAGTTATAAATGCAGCTAAAGAAAAAAAATCTCCTGTTATTCTTCAAGTTTCAAAAGGAGCTTTAGAATATGCTGGTCCTAAATACTTAAAGGCCATGGTAGATGCTGCAGTAGCTGATACTGGTGTAGACGTTGCTTTACACTTAGACCACGGTCCAGATTTAGAAACTATTAAATTGTGTATCGAAAATGGATTTACTTCTGTTATGTTCGATGGTTCTCACTTCGACTATGAAGAAAACGTAGCTAAAACTATAGAAGTTGTTGAATACGCTCATGCTCATGGAGTAACTGTAGAAGCTGAACTTGGAATACTTGCTGGTGTTGAAGATGAAGTAAGCAGTGACGTTCATGTTTACACTGATCCAGATCAAGCTGTTGACTTTGTTAACAGAACTGGTGTTGATTCATTAGCTATAGCTATCGGAACAAGCCACGGTGCTTTCAAATTTGAAGGAGAAGCTAAATTAAGATTTGATATATTAGAAGAAATTCAAGGAAAATTACCTGGATTCCCAATAGTTCTTCACGGAGCTTCAGCTGTTAATCCTGAATTAGTTGCAACTTGTAATGAATTCGGAGGACAAATTCCATCAAAAGCTAAAGGTGTTCCAGCTGATATGTTAAGAAAAGCAGCTTCAATGGCTGTATGTAAAATAAACATGGATACTGATTTAAGACTTGCTATGACAGCAGGCGTTAGAAAATTATTTGGTGAAAAGCCAGCTGAATTTGACCCTAGAAAATACTGTGGGGCTGGAAGAGACTTAATTAAAAAGATTGTAGAAGATAAAATAGAAGATGTTTTAGGTTCTGCAAACACTTTATAATATACACTTACATAAACAAAGGTGCATTGAATTTTCAAGGCACCTTTGTTTTATAAATTTATTTTTCTGTATAATTGGAAATGTGCTTTATAATCATATTTATACTTCCATCACCATTTCTAATGATTTCAAATCTACTATTATCGTAGTACGCTTCTTCATTTATATATAAATCAATATCCTTATCTATTTTCAATCTTATTCTCTTAAACTTCTTTTCAACCCATTCCCTATCTACGGCAACATTTTCTACTCCACCTTGTTCTTTAACAAATTCAACAAAATTTTGCTTAGTCTCTGTTTCACCTTGAAAAAGTTCTTCTGCTACAGCTTTTACATCAAATTCATCTTCTTCTCTTAATTTTTTCTTAATAGCCGTTCTAACCGACTCTTGGGCCTCTGCATTTTCTTTGAGATTAGTTCTAGTCCATTTTTCTGCTGCCTGAACAAAGCTTTTGGTCTTATCTCTTTCATTATCAATTACAGTACAACCCAGAAAGTTGCTAATAAAATAATTTGAACCATATTCTTCACTATTCTTATTTTTTGTCTGTTTATCTATTACCATAAGATCAAAATGATTTTCTTCCTTCATAGGCTTTATAAAAGTACACTTTTGTAATCTCTGACCACTTGCTGGAAGACCAGCAAATTGAGGTATAATATTTATACCAATTTTATTATCTACAAAATCTACAGTATGAACGTAATTTTTTATATAATCCATTTTTAAAATTCCAAGCAGAGGACCATATTCCGTAGATATAGATAATACTACCAGGTCGCAGGAAGGTATATTCCCCTTAGATCTCATAAGCAAGAACATTTGACTTGCAATCTCTTTAGATACTTCAAGCAAATCATTTTCTCCATATAAAAATTCTTGAGAAATATCTTTAATAACATTTCTCTCCTTATTAAAAACTGCATATTTTAGTTCTTCATCCTTTAAACACTTTTGTATGTGTTTATTCAAAAATGCATATATTTCTTCATTTAAATCTAATTTATATTCATTTAAAATAGCTTCCTCTGAATTATTATCTAAAATATGAACCACTGCTTCATTAATTGTAATTTCATTTATATATTCCATTTTCCTTACCACTCCTAACAAAATAAAAAACACATCCTTTTTAAAAACAGATGTGCACTTATAATTCATTTTTATTATAACACTTAATAAGAAAATTGCGTAGCAATTTTCTTTTTGGCTACTGGTTACTGGTCACTGGCTACTGAAAAGTGCTTCGCACTTTTCTTAAGTTGTGTTATAATCTCAATGTTAAGGAGTGTGATAAAAATGAAAGAAATTGAAACTAGAATTATTAAAATAGATATAGATGCTATCCGTAAAAAACTTCTAGAAATAAATGCTGTAAAGGTTAAGCAGGAAAATCAGGTTAATAACATATATGACTTTTCAGATAAGAGACTTTTAAATTCAAAGGGCTATGCAAGAATAAGAATTATACATAATCAACTTACAAACAGTAAACATATTTACATGACAACTAAAAAACTTTTAAGTCAGGAAAAATATAAAGTTATGGAAGAAAACGAAGTAGAAATTAATGACCCTAAAGAAGGTGAAAATATTTTAACATCTCTGGGTCTTGAACTTATTGAATCCATAAAAAAATATAGAGAAAGTTATAAATATAAAAATACATTGGTAGAAATTGACATAAACGAAAAAAGTTTTTGTCCTTTTCCTTATATTGAAATCGAGACTTATGATGAAGATGAATTAAAAGAGGTTGTAGAATTATTAGGTTATACATTAAAAGATACTACTTCTAAAACTATATATGAAATAATGAATGAATTAGGAAAAGCAGATAAAAATCTAAAAGGATTATAAACATTAATCTGCTAACATATTTTTATATTTATTGAAAAATAAACTATTTTATTTGCTGAACTCTTGACATTTATCCTTAAAGTGCTATAATTATTGTTATCATCGTTGCCCAATAGCCAAGCGGTAAGGCACCTGACTCTGACTCAGGCACTCCGTAGGTTCGAATCCTGCTTGGGCAGCCAAATAAAAAAACGATACTCATTTATTTGAGTATCGTTTTTTATTTCTTATCTTCAATTATTTATCAAATTTAAGGTTTTTCAATAAATCCGCTAAAGCAAAATTTCCCTCATCGTTGTCATTATACTCCGAAAAGTCTTCAGCCTCTTCATTAGCAGCTTCCTTAATACTTAAGCTAATTCTTTTTTCTTCTTCTTTTATGTCTAATATTTTAACTTTCACTCTATCACCAGTAGTTAATACTTGCGATGGTTTTATTATATTTTCATCAGTTATTTGCGTTATATGTACTAACCCTTCTACTCCAGTTTCAAGTTCAACAAAAGCTCCAAAATCCAAAAGTCTTGCAACTGTTCCTTCTATAACTTGATCAACTTTGTATCTATCCTTTATATTATTCCAAGGGTCTTCTTCTACATTCTTAAGCCCTAATGATATTCTTCCTTTTTCCCTATCAAAGTCCAATACATAAACTTCAACCTTATCTCCTTCTGATACTACCTCTGATGGGTGATTAACTCTTTTCCATGATAAATCTGAATTGTGAATTAATCCATCTATTCCACCTAAGTCAACAAAAGCTCCAAACTTAGCAAGTCTGCTTACACTTCCCGTCCTTTTTTCTCCTTTTTTTAGGGAAGCCCAAACTTCAGCTCTTTTAGCTTCAATTTCTTCCTTTTCTACTTCTTTTCTTGATAAAACTATCTTATTATTTTGTTTATCCAATTCAATTACTCTCACCACTAAATTTTTATCAATGAATTTATTTAAATCTTTAACAAAAGAAGCCGAAATATGTGATGCAGGTATAAATCCTCTTATTCCCTTTATATATGCTACTGCTCCACCTTTAACTATTTCACTTACCTTAACTTCAAAATTGGTATTATTTTTTAATGCATCCACAAGCTCATCCCAAACTAAAAGCTTATCAGCTTTCTTCTTTGATAAAACTACATTTCCTTCACCATCATTTATTTTAACTACATAAACTTTAATCTTGTCACCTGCATTTAAAATTTCTTTAAGATTCACTTCCTCATTTGCTATTTCTTCTCTTTTTATTATTCCATCAGTCATATACCCTATATTAACTAAAACCTCATTATCTTTAACTGAAATAACTTCTCCTTCTATTATGTCTCCACTATAAATTGGATTCATGGAATTTTCTATTTCCACTATCATTTCCCTCATTGATTTTTCTTCAAAATTATCAATTGTCATATCCATCATCTCCTTACTTTTTTCCTTATATATTATATATAAGTTGCAACAAATACTATTCATTGTATTAAAACTTCGTTGAAGTTTTTTCATAATTGATCATTAAACAATGAATATTGATAATTGCAATATATATAGTATATCAAAATACATATCAATAATAAACAATTCTGTATTGTTTGTTAAAATTACTCTCACAAGTAATTTTTTATAAATACACTGTGATGTATTTTCCTATTTCTATTATTAATTTTTTGCACATGTATTATTATTTGTATAAATTTTCATATTATAGTGCAAACTACCCAAGAACAATTCATACTAGGAGGTAGTATTTATGAAGACCAAAAAATTTTCTTTTAAAAAAATAATGTCCGTATTTATATCATTATTTGTTATGTTTGGATTTATACTTCCAAGTACTGCAGTAGCTTATAAAAACATTTCTCCATCAGACGTCCATGATTTGATAAGCACTTCAACACCTATGATTATCATAGATGTCAGAACTCCAGAAGAGTATTCTCAAGGAAGAATTCCAACAAGTGTAAACATTCCTCTAAATATATTTAAAAATGAAGTTCAAAGCAAAAATATTCCTAAATCTACAAAGATTATTATTTACTGTCAAAGAGGTGTACGTTCTTCAACAGCAGCTAAAATATTGGATGATTTAGGATATGCTGATGTATATAATCTAGGCGGAATAGACAATTGGCCTTACGAAATTGTAAAAAGATAATATCTTGACAGCATTTCTTATTTAATCTATAATTAGACGCAAAAGAATAATATTTTGCATAGCTTTGACAAGGAGTAGTAATATTTGATTCGATCAAAGAGAGCTGTCGTTTGCTGCAAGACAGTATTGATAAAATATGAACTTACCTTTGAGCTTATCTGTTAAAACAGATACGGTTAAACCGTTATATTTAAAAGTGAGGCTTTATGCCTAATTAGAGTGGTACCGCGGAATTATAACTTTCGTCTCTTGTTTTTGAGACGAAGGTTTTTTATTTTTAAGTTTAAATCAATATATAAATTTTATTTACTGTGTAATAAAAAAGGAGGTTGATTTTTAATGTCAAATTATGGAACATCAATAGATAAAAAGTGGCAGACTAAATGGGAAGAATCAGGTCTTCACAAATTTGATGAAAATGGTAAAGGCGAAAAATTATATGTACTTGAAATGTTCTCATATCCATCAGGTGCAAAACTTCATGCTGGACATTGGTTCAACTATGGACCTACTGATTCTTGGGCAAGATTTAAGAAAATGCAGGGTTACAATGTATTTCAACCAATGGGATTTGATGCTTTCGGACTTCCTGCTGAAAACTATGCTATAAAAACAGGAATCCATCCACATGATTCTACAATTCAAAACATAAAAAATATGGAAGAACAATTAAAAGCTATGGGAGCTATGTTCAACTGGGATCATGAAGTTATTACTTGCCTTCCTGATTATTATAAATGGACTCAATGGGTATTCTTAAAATTATATGAAAAAGGACTTGCTTATAGAAAAAATGCTCCTGTAAACTGGTGTCCTAGCTGTAATACAGTTCTTGCCAATGAGCAAGTTATAGACGGACAATGTGAAAGATGTAGTTCAGAAGTTGAGAAAAAAGCATTAACTCAATGGTTCTTAAAAATAACTGATTATGCAGACGAATTATTAGAAAAAATAGATAGTTTAGATTGGCCTGAAAAAACTAAATCAATGCAAAAACATTGGATTGGAAAATCTAAAGGTGCAGAAGTAACATTTAAAGTTGAAAACTCAGATATCAGCTTTGATGTATTTACAACAAGAGTAGATACTTTAAACGGTGTTACTTATGTTGTTTTAGCACCTGAAAGCCCTTTCGTTGATCAATTGACAACTGAAGAAAATAAAGCAATAGTTGAAGATTATAAAGTTGAAGCTGCAAAGCAATCTGATATAGAAAGACAATCAATATCCAGAGAAAAAACAGGAGTATTTACAGGTTCATACGCAATAAACCCTATTAACGGAAAAAGAGTTCCTATATGGGTTGGTGACTACGTACTTGCAACATACGGTACTGGATGTGTAATGGCAGTTCCTGCTCATGACGAACGTGATTTTGAATTTGCTACAAAATTCAATCTACCAATAGAAAGAGTTATTACAAGCAAAGATGGAAGTGATGATTCTCTACCATTTACTGAATACGGTAAACTAGTAAACAGTGGAGAATTTGACAGTCTTACTACTGAAGAAGCTAAAGAAGCTATAGTTAAGAAATTAGAAGGAAATAGTCTTGGAAGATGGAAAGTAAACTTTAGACTTCGTGACTGGCTTGTTTCAAGACAAAGATATTGGGGTGCACCTATTCCAATAGTTCATTGTGAAAAATGTGGAACAGTAGCAGTACCTGAAGAACAACTTCCAGTAGAGCTTCCTTATGACATTGAATTTACTCCAGACGGTAAATCACCACTTTCTAAAAGTGAAGCTTTCCTAAATACAACATGTCCAAAATGTGGAGGTCATGCAGTAAGAGAATCTGATACTCTAGATACTTTTGTATGCTCTTCATGGTACTATCTAAGATATGTTGACAGTAAAAATGAAGAAAAAGCTTTTGATGTTGATAAAGTAAATGCTATGCTTCCAGTTGATAAATATGTAGGTGGTCCTGAACATGCTTGTATGCACTTGCTATATGCTAGATTTATAACAAAAGCTCTTCGTGATATGGGTTATTTAAACTTTGACGAACCTTTTACTTCTCTTACTCATCAAGGTCTCATACTTGGACCGGATGGTCTTAAGATGAGTAAATCAAAAGGAAACACTATTGCTCCAGATGACTATATCAAGGAATATGGTGCAGATGTATTTAGAATGTATCTAATGTTTGGATTTGCCTATTCTGAAGGTGGAGCTTGGAGTGATGATGGAATAAAATCTATGGCAAGATTTGTAGATAGAGCTGAAAGACTATTAGAAGAATGTAGCAACGAATTGTCTAACAAAGAAAATACAAGAACTTCAATGGATAAAGCAGAGAAAGATTTAAACTATGCTAGACATTATGCTATTCAACACGTTACAGAAGATATTGAAAAGTTCCAGTTCAATACAGCTATTGCAAGAATGATGGAATTTACAAATTCATTATCTAAATATTTAAATGATGAAAAGAATAAGAATATTGCTTTCTTAGAAGAAACAGCATCAGACTATATCAAACTTTTAGCTCCTTTTGCTCCTCATTTTGCTGAAGAACATTGGGAACTTTTAGGTAAAAACTTTTCAGTCTTTAATGAAACTTGGCCAATATTCGATTCTAAAGCATTAATTAAAGAAGAAGTTGAAATAGCTATTCAAATAAGCGGAAAAATTAGAGCTAGAATAAATATTCCTACTAATCTTTCTGATGATGAAATAAAAGAAATAGCCCTTAAAGAAGAAACTATCCAAAGCTTTTTAGAAGGTAAAAATATTTTAAAAGTAATAGTTGTTAAGGGAAGACTTGTTAATATAGTAGCAAAATAAAAAGAAGTTTAGCCGTTGCATACGGCTAAACTTCTTTTTATTTATACATTTTAATACTTCTTTCCGTAGCTTCTAAAAGCTTATCAAGTTCATAAGTTTCTCCTTCTGAAATAAGTTTATTTAATTGATTTCTAAAATTAGACGCTTCAATACTTCTTCCAGAAGAAAATATAGTAAATATGTTATTCATTATATGTGATACTAAGCTTGATTTTACTTCAAACAACTTTTGTGCATCCATAATTTCATCTTTTATTTCAAGCATTTCTTGGTCTAATTTGAATGCCGCATCTGCTGCTCCTTTAAGCTTGTCTTTTATATGTTCTGGTATTCGATGCTTATATTTATAATTTAAAGAGTGCTCAACCGTAGCCCAAAAGTTCATAGCCAGAGTTCTTATTTGAAATTCTGCCAATATTTCCTTAACACCATCAGCCATATTTACAGGGTATTTTATTACTATGTGATAACTTCTATATCCACTTGCCTTTACATCAGTAATATAATCTTTTTCATACATTATCTGCATATCTTTTCTTTGTCTTATTAATTTTACTACTCTATAAATATCGTCCACAAATTGACACATTACTCTTATTCCTGCTATATCTTCTAATTCATATTCTATCCTATCTATAGGAATATTAAATTTATTAGCTTTTTCCAGTATGCTTGATAATTCTTTAACTCTGCCCGTTACAAATTCAATAGGTGAATTTTCATTTTTTTTTCTATATTCTCGTCTTATACTTTTAAACTTTACCTTTAATTCTTCTACCGCCTGATCGTAAGGTATAAGAAATTTTTTCCACTCTCTAACCGCCATATACTTCACCTTCTTTTTTTAAAGTCTTTATAAAATCAAACTTAATTCAGGTACTTTACAATATATTATAATACATAATTATACTATATATAAACGATTTTTTTCCAAAATCAATGTTTTTTCTTAATTTCTTTGATATAATTAATTATATAATGATAACTGATATTTGGAGTGATTACGTGAGTAAAGATATTTTTTCTGGATTAGATCGCCTTGGCTTTAACAACATAGAAACCATAGATCTTTATGGCAAAGATGAATCTCAAACTGACAGTACCTCCCTACAAGAGGAAAAAAAAGAAAAAGATAAAGATTACTTGTATGATAAAAAATTAACATGCCCAGTATGCGGTGAAATTTTTACTGTTAAAGCAATTAAAACTTCATCTTACAGGATGAAAGATAAAGATACTGACTTTTTTATCAGGTATGACCTTATAAACCCATATTTTTATGATGTTTGGCTTTGTAATAATTGTGGATATGCGGCAATGAAAGCTGACTTTGAAAAAATTCGAAACTTTCAAATAGATTTGGTAAAAGAAAATATTACACCTAAATGGAAAGGCAGAGAATATAAAGTACCTTATGATGCGTATGCCGCTATAGAGCGCTATAAGCTTTCTCTTCTTAATTACTTCTATAGTGATGCAAAAGCCAGCAAAAAAGCTATGAACTGCTTAAAACTAGCTTGGATGTGCAGATTAATAGAAGATTCACAAACTGAGAAAGCTTATCTTAAAGAAGCTCTAAAAGGCTTTAATGATGCCTACTTCAATGAAGATTTTCCTATATACGGTATGGACAGATACACTACTATGTATCTGATTGGTGAATTAAGCAGACGTACTGATAATCTGGATGAAGCAATGATATGGTTCAGTAAGGTTATAACTACACCTAGCATAAATAAACGCTTAAAAGAGCTTGCTCGTGACCAAAAAGACTTGATAAAAGAAACTAAATCTGAACATACTGCTAAAGAAAATAGTATTGAAAATATTTCTGATAAGAAAAAAAAGGGCTTCTTTTCTTCAATATTTGGTAAATAAAAATACTGTAAAATAAGAGCTAGAAACATATTCCAGCTCTTATTTTACAGTATTTTTATTGGGTCAAAATTTATATAATCACAAGAAGTAACTATATATTCTATTCCATCATGTTCACCTTCATAAACCTTTTTTAATGAAGGTCCATGCAAATGCCCATATATAACTTTTTCTACTCCATATTCTTTAAATATTTGTGTAAAATCTGATTCCTCAAATCTATCATTAACTGGTGGAAAGTGAACCATAACTATTATCTTTTTATACCCTGCTTTTACAGCACTATCCAAAGAAAGCTTCAACCTGATTTTTTCTCTACTATATATTTTTTTATCTTGTTCTGAATATCTATCTTGCACAGGTGGATTCCAGCCTCTAGTTCCACATATGGCATAGTCCTCATATGTGGAAAAGTTGTTTTGAATAAAATTTATATCCTCATAAAGTGAATTAAGTTTTTTTATACTTCCCCACCAATAATCATGATTACCTTTAGATATAATTTTTTTTCCTGGAAGACTATGAATCCATTCAAGGTCTTTCATACCGTCTTCCATCTTCATAGACCACGATATGTCTCCTGCTATTAAAACTATATCATTTTCTTCAATCTTATTAATCCAGTTATCCTTTATTTTTTCATCATGCTTATACCACTTTTCTCCAAACACATCCATTGGTTTGTCACAGGTAAAGGCTAAATGTAAATCCGATATTGCATAAAGTCCCATTTCTATCACCTTCCATCTGCCAATTTATCAACATCCATTACATATGCTATCACTTCAGCTACTGCCTCATATAATTCTGCTGGTATATTGCTTCCTACATCTACATTTGTTAATAGTTCTGCTAACTCTTTATTATAAACTACTGGAACCTGGCTTTTTTCAGCCTCTTCAATAATCTTATCTGCTACAACACCCATTCCTGCTGCCGTAACCATAGGTGCTTCATAATTCATTTCATATTTTAATGCAGCAGCTTTTTTTCTTTTATCATCCTTCATTTTCTATCACCATATTACTTTCTAAACCTTTAAATTTATTCTTGTAAGCTCATTATCTTCAAAGAAATCTCTACATTCAACTATATTGGATTCTACAATCTTTTCGTCAACCTTCACATTTGACACATATCCCATATCATTCAATTTGTTTATTATTCCTTCTTTGCCTAATTCTAATACCTTTATCCAGTCTTTTTCACACTTAATATCAATATTTATATTTTTATTTAGCACTTTGATGTATGCATCTATAATCCCCATGTTTATAGTTTTAACTGAAGCCACCAATTTTACATTACTGGAATCAATCTTTTTACCTTTATTTCTTTCATCCTTAATAATAAGCTTACAAGGATATTCTCTTTCATTTATATTTAAGGGAACATCTAAATAATAATATTGATTTGATATAGAGTTAAAAACTTTGAAATCATTCATCTTGCTATGTAACGTTTGCACTATCTTGCTAAACACTTCAGGTTTTTCACTATTATTTTCATTAATAGCTTGTTTTATTAAATTTCTCATTTCATTAGTTTTCTCTCTTATTTCTTCTTTAATCTTATGAGGAATATCCACATTTCCCTTCTCAAGCCCTATAACTTCAACTTCTTTTTTTATATTTTCATTTTTTTGCAAATTATTATTTAGCTTTTCTGAACTTTGTTTATTTATAACCTGATTTTTAACCTCAGTACCGTCTTCCAAAATTTCACCCTTTAAATTTTCAGCAACCTCTTCTGAAGAATCTATTTCTAACAATTTTTTTAACATCTCTTTCCCATCTATTTCTCTAGAATCATTTAAATTGTATGCCTTTTGGATGTAGGAATTTCTTTTCAAAGAACTACTTTCAGTGGTATTTTCGGTACTTTTTTCAGTGCTGTTTAAAGTAGTTTCTCCATTATTTTTCTCTTCATCTATATCTACTGTATCCTTAACAAAAGTCGTTTCACCTTTAATCCCTTGTTCAATTTCTTTACAGTTAACTCTACTATTTAATTCATTACTAATTTCATTAATAAGCTTATTGCTAAGTTCATTACTAAGCTTATTATTAATTTTATCATTAAGCTCATTACTAAATTCATTATTAACACTAGTTTCTAAATCCATTATTTCATTATATAAAGACATAGGCTCTTTCACTATTTTATTGAAACTTATAATATTATCTTTTGTTAACTTAATATCATTCTCTATTAATGTAAATAAATCTTCTGAACTTAAATTTTTAAATTCTGCAAAAAAACCTTTCAATGTATCTTTTATATTTTGTCCTTTTGCACTATTTATGTCAATACCCTTGTTACTAACATATTTTAAAATAAAACTTTCCTCTTCCGAACTGTCTTGAAGAATTTTATTTTGAAAATCTAATAAGGTCTTAACTTTAGAAATATTCTCTTTAGTTAACGGCATTTTTGATTTAAGCATTTTTTCTAAAAGAGCATAATCTTCTTTTTTAACCTTTAGTCCTTGTTCTTCTAAAATATCGCTTAATAAATTTTGTGTTTCACCTTCACCCTCACTATTTAACAGTTTAAGAATAAGTTTTCCATCTTCGTATCCATCTACTTCAAATTTTACTAGTCCATTTGGTGTGAAATTTATTGACTCTTTTATATTAGCTGAAAATTGCCACCCATCTAGAAGTTTTAGTATTGCTTCGCCGGAAAGCTTATCTAAATTAATGATTCTTGCTGTAAATTTTTCTCCTAGCTCAAAGGATAACTTTTTATGAATCCTCTTTGAATTTACATTATATGCACTATTTATATTCCAAATACCAGCCACAAATTTCACTCCCCTTTTTATATGGTACCAGGTACTTACATTATTATTTATCGTTATAAATAAATATATCTATACTATTTTTAGCCTCTCCTCGTTATTATACAAAATTTTTTCCTATAAAACAAAAGAAAATGCCTAACTTTAGACATTTTCTATAATTATACGTTTTTTAATTTCAACATTCTTATTTTAATACTATTTTGTAGTATTTTTTCTTACCTTTCTTTATAAGAACCATTTCATCTTTAAAATCTTCCTGTGAAAGAACAGCATTTGGATCTTCTACTTTTTCATCATTAACTGAAAGTCCACCTTGTTCAATTAATCTTCTGCCTTCTTTCTTAGATGGAATTACTTTTCCACTTAAAAGTATATCAAGTATTGAAGAACCTACCATATCTTTTGTAATTTCAACAGTTGGAACGTTGCTCATGTCTATGCCGCCCCCAAATAATGCCTCTGCTGCTTCTTGAGCTTTTCTAGCTTCTTCTTCACCATGTACTAATTTTGTAACCTCATATGCTAAAGTCTTTTTAGCTTCATTTATCGCCGCATCTTGAAGGCTTGCAAGTCTTTTAACTTCATCTATTGGTAAGAAAGTAAGTAATGATAAGCATTTTTCCACATCAGCATCATTTACATTTCTCCAGTATTGATAAAAGTCATATGGAGAAGTTTTTTCAGGATCAAGCCATAAAGCTCCATTTTCTGTTTTACCCATTTTTTTACCTTCACTATTAGTTAATAATGTACAAGTCATTGCATAAGCTGATTTTTGCTCTTTTCTTCTTATAAGATCCATACCTGCAATCATATTAGACCATTGATCATCTCCACCTAATTGCATTACACAGCCATATCTTTTATTTAATTCATAGAAATCATATCCCTGCATTAACATATAGTTAAACTCTAAGAAAGATAATCCTTTTTCTAATCTTTGTTTGAAACATTCTGCTGTAAGCATTCTATTTACTGAGAAATGTATTCCAATATCTCTTATGAATTCTACATAATTCAGGTTTAAAAGCCAATCTCCATTATTAACTAGTATAGCTTTATCATCACTAAAATCTATAAATTTTGAAAGCTGCTCTTTTATAGAATCTACATTGTGTTGAATTTGTTCTTTTGTAAGCATTTTTCTCATATCAGTCTTGCCACTAGGATCACCAATCATAGCTGTTCCACCACCAACTAAAGCTATGGGTCTGTGTCCAGCCTTTTGCATATGAGACATAAACATCATTGCAATAAAATGTCCTACATGAAGACTATCTGCAGTGGGGTCAAATCCTATATAAAATGTTATTTTTTCTTTCCCTAATAATTCTCTTATTTCTTCTTCGTGTGTAGTTTGTTTAATGTATCCACGTTCAACTAAAGTATCAAATACATTTTTCATTTTTATGTCCTCCTCTTTTTCAGTAACCAGGTACTATTAACCAGTCCCCAGTAAATATATTAATTTTTGTAAATAAAAAATCCCTTTATATCTAAGATATAAAGGGACGAATTTTTCCGTGGTACCACCCAAATTGAAATGCATGAAACATTTCCACTTTTTCCCCTATAACGTAGGGACTTCCGTAACAACCTACTAAGCATTCATGCTTTTCAGCCTAAGATTCAGGAATGTATTTCACTATGCTTCTCAACTAGTTTCCACCAACCACTAGCTCTCTTTATGATTTACACAACTACTTCTTTCCATCATTATCTTTAAGATATTGCAATTTACGTATTATTATATACATAATTTTTTATAAATGCAAGCATAGAATAAAATTGTGAAACAATTTTATTCTATGTCCCAGTCGCCAATCCCCAATCCCCAGAGAAGGACGTTTTGCTATGCAAAACTAAAATTAAAATAAATCAAAATAGCCTTAAAAGTATATATGATCTATCCTTAAGTTTATCTAATTATTTTTATCTTTTTTCTTTATGCTGGAGATTGGTGATTGGCGACTAGGGACTGTAAGAAAAGTGCTTCGCACTTTTCTTACACTATGTAAAGACTGCATACAAACACTGACTGTTCTGTATGCAGCAATATACTTGATAATTAACTATGCGACATATTTTTTAATAAAATCAGGCATGATATCCTTTTCAATACTTATATTTAGATAGAAATCAACATTATGTTTGTGAGCTAACTTTTCCATATCATAAAATAAATGTGCAGTATCTTCAACACTTCCATCTACAATGTTAAGCAATCCATCAACGTATATAGTACTAACATCATAGTCTTCTGAAAGAATACCACACAAAAAACCATAAAAATTGCTATAATTTTTTAACTCAAACTCATCTGTTGAAATAAATCTAATTCTTCTATCTAACTGGAGTATGTGTCTGCTATCATCATCAATATAAACTATATTTCCTTTAGACATATTGATTTTTTCATTTGCGGATTGGATTAAAGCTTTAGTTTTACCTGAACCTTTCTTGTCACAAAAAACATGTAGCATGTTAACCACTCCCTTTTAAAATTTTATAAAAATATCCTTAATTTATTATATAATATTCTAAATTTTCTTTCAATATTCTCCAGTTATCATTTAAAATTTATTCATATAAAGGTATTTATTCCCGGAAAAATAACTTTAAAATTATTTTCCTTTAAAGAATTTACAAACATTACCTTACCATATTTCTTAAATGCTTTTTTCATTCTTGTAAATCCTCTTCCAGATTGAGCAAACCTTTTATTATCATCTAATGTTATTAACTTTTCATAAATCCACATATTCCTTTTTATATAGTTATGAGAAAAACCATTTTTATCATTCTTTATCAATATACCAGGACTTATAACTCTTACACTATTGTAATCTATAACAACTTCAATCTCTTTATCAACAATAGTATAATCCCTATATAAAACGGCGTTCTTTATTGCTTCATAAACAGCTCTATAAGGATAATAAGGTGTGAGAATTTTCAATAAATATTCTTCACTTTTATCAATTACCGAAAGTAAATCCCCTTGAATTATTATTATTTCATCCAGCTCTTTATTTACCTTATTAACTATTCTAATCATATTATTAGGCATATATAAATAATTACTTCTTGAAAATACTAATAATCCTCCTAATGTTGCATAATATTCTTTTTCTTCTTCATCCAAAAATATCATTCTAGTATTTTCCATAAAAGATACTCTATTTTCATCATTTATATCTATTCCATGAAGCATAAAATATTTATCTACTAACTTAAATTCCAAGCTATTGATACTACTCTTTACAATAGGAGTAAGCTCTATATTCAAATTCATATTTTCTTGGAAAGAAGAAATTAATTCCTGTTTTCTCATTGTATCTGTTGTTGAGCCACGTCTAATATAAAAAGCTCCATTTTCTCTAAATTGATACGGTTTTTGACTACTTTGATATATTGTAATTACCGCTACCTTTTTATTTTCATAGTCTATACACTCTAAAGATATTGGAATTGGTGGATCACATCTTGAACTTACAATTTGCTGTATTTGCTCTTCAGTAAAAGACAACCTATCTACCCCTATTACTCTCTTTGTTTTATCCTCAATTCCTATAATCAGATAACCTCTTCCACCTCTTGAATTAGCCAATGCACAAATATCTTTTGCAAATTCTTTTTTTCCACTTTCAGTGTTTAAATCTATTTCCTGCTTAAAATCTAATTTAACGCCTTCCTGCCTTTTTAAAAGACTTGTTAATTTTTTTTTATTCATACATCCCAACCCTTAAATTCCTATTTATTATATATTATTCAAAAAGACGATGAATTGCATCGTCTTTATTTATTCACAACTTTATTTTTACCAATTTTTTTAGCCGCATACAATCTAGCATCAGCAATACTTATTACATCTTGTAAATTTTCTCCATCCTTTGGATAATAGCTAATACCAAAACTTGCTGTAATTACAACTTTTATATTACCATATGTAATAACATTTTCACTAATATTTAATCTTATATTGTCTACTTTTTTATAAACCGCCTCTAGATCTTTACCCGTCTTTATATATATTACTATTTCTTCCCCACCGTATCTAGAAACAATGTCATGCTTTCCTACATTGTTCTGTATAATCTCTGTTGTTTGCATTAAAACTTCATCACCAAATTGATGTCCATATCTATCATTAGTTTTTTTAAAATTATCCAAATCTATCATTACTATAGCAAACTCTCTGTTAGCATTTTCCTTTAATTTATTTTCCAATATATCAAAAAAATATTTTCTGTTATATATTCTGAGTAATGGGTCTCTTATGGAATTTTCTCTTATCTGATTATATAGAGCATTATTTTCTAAGGCAATAGCTATCTGGTTAGCTATTGTAGATATAAATGTTATATGTTCATGATCAAAAAAATTATTTAGGGCATGTTCAACTATAATATATCCTATAAATTTTTCTCTTAGCCCTATTGGTACTCCTATCAATGAATGTATATCACTACTTTGTGAATTCCTACCAAACAATGGTGTTTTAGAATTCATAATAAACGGATTCTCATTTATTAATTCTTTATAAAATTCTTCATTATAAAATTTAAACATTTTATCTTTATGATTAGTAGCCTTTATAACTAATTCATTATCACTCATTAAATAAATAGACGAATAAGTAGCTCCTAATATTCCAATTATCATATCATTTATCATAGGAATTAAATTTTTTTTACTAAGATATGAATTTATATATTTACTGATTTCCACTATATTAGTCATTGAATCTAGTTTCTTTTCTAATTTTGCATTTTTTTCACTAATAATTTGAATAGTGCTTTCAGCAAAATTCTGATAAGTTTCAAATTCGTCTTTCAATTTTAAATACTTTTCTTCAAAATCCCCACTTTTAAAATCAGTGTAATATTTATTCATAAAATCTCACTTTCCCACAGAATTTAAATTGTTACTTTTATTTCCTAATATCATTCTACAATAAAAATAAAATTTCTTCCAGTTTAAATTCTTATATAAAAAGCTTGCTGCAATTATACTCTACATACCCATAATTTTAACTCCTTTGTAATGGAATATAATCTCCATTTCAAGCTAAATTTAAATTGGTATTAATGTACAATTGGCAGCAAGCCTACAAAAATAATTTTATTTAAATTTCTAAGTATATAATCCTATTTCTAATTATAAAGATATATTAGCTCTTTTTAATGCTTTTTTTAAAGTTATACTTAATGGTAAACCTATAATGATACCTGCAACTACTTGAGATATATTTCCTGGTATATCTTTTATTGCTAAAATAAATGCTTGATTTAAAGTAGCTGTTTTCAGTAAAATAAATCTTGCCATAACTACTCCACTTAAATAATAAGCCGCAATCATAAAAATACCTGCAATAGAAAATGCAAATAAATTATTCCATATATTTTTTCCATCCTGTCCTTTTCTATAAGCAATACTTCCTGCAATGTAACCCATTACTCCTTTTATTACAAAAGTAAATGGCGCCCAATGACCATAACCAGTTAAAATATCAAATAAAGCCATTCCAATAGCTGATGAAGCTGCCGCTTTCCTCTTCCCTAACAAAATAGCTGCTAAAAATATCATACTATCTCCTAAATGAACTACTCCCATAAATGATGGAATATGAAACATAACTGTAGCCACATATGTTATAGCCGCCATCATTCCCACCTGGATAATATCGTTTATTCCTGTTGAACTTAGTCTCAAATCTCTGTGTTTATTTTCCAACATAATCACCTCCATTAGCTTTTTCATATATTTATTAATTATATTTAAATACAATTTTCTTGCAAATGTATCGATACAAATCCGCAACAAATACTATTTATTCAGAATTGCTAGCCATCGGATAAATACCTAAAAACTTGTTAATAATAATATATATAAAATTAATGGAGGGTTTAACATGAATTTTCTTAGATGGGTAGGAGGAGTTATCCTTTTATTTTGGTTGATTGGTTTAATATTTAGAATTGGTGGAAGCGTAATAAACTTTTTACTTGTTTTCGCCTTAGTTGTTTTTGTCATAGATGCTTTATTTGGAAAAAGAAAGTCAATGTGACCTTTAAACTCATGAAGCTTTACTTTAGTTTCATGAGTTTAAGTCTATTTTGAGAGGAGTGAAGGCTGCTTAGAGTAGCATATATTATGATATTAACTTGTGAAAATACATACTGGAACTCTATAAACAAAGGTTATAAGAAGTATCCTTCTTTAACTTCTAATCAAAAATGTGATGTTGTAGTTATAGGTGGCGGCATATCAGGATGTTTAACTGCCTATTATCTTTCGCAATACAACATAAATACAATTTTGATTGAGAAAAATTTAATAGCTCATGGCAATACTGCAGCTAATCCTTGTATTTTGCAATATGATTCAGGTACAGAATTATATAAACTTATTGATCTTATAGGCGAAGAAAAAGCTGTAAGAGCTTATAAACTGTATCAAAAATCCATCGATGATATTGAAAATATACTTTATAATATAAAACAGTATTGTGAATTTAAAAGGATGGATAGCATATACTTATGTAGTAATCCTGATTCTGAAAACAATATAAAAAAAGAATTTGAACTAAGAAAAAAATTTGATTTTACCATAGAATATCTGTCCCAAAATCAAATAGAAGATAAGTTTTCTATTGCATACCCTTATGGCATATATTCAAAGAATTACGATTGCATACTTGATCCTTTTAAATTTTGTCATGTCCTTTTGAAAGCAGCCGCCTTAAAAAACACAAAAATATATGAAAATACCTCTGTATTAAACTATGATTATTATTCAAATAGCATAAAGGTCAATACAAGCAATGATTTTCATATCAATTGCAAAAAAATTGTATTTGCTAATGGTTATACAGCCTATAATCTAATTAAAGATAACTCTCTTATAAAATTAAAAACAGCTTGCTCTATAGCAACTACTCCTTTAACTAATTATAATTATAGTAGTTGGTATAATAGCTGTTTAGTACGTGAATCAAAGTTTCCTTATTTTTATATAAGGCCTAGTGCTGATAATAGAATTATAGCCGGAGACTTTGATTACAACTTAAATAACATCAATGACTCCACAATAAGTATGGAAAATCAAGCCTTTAGTATACTTGAAAAACTAAAGACTATACTTCCTTACATAAGTGATTTAAAGATAGATTATTTTTGGTCTAGAACCTGGTGCGAAACAAAGGATAGTCTTCCATACATTGGAGAACACCCTGACTTTCCTAAATGCTATTTCAATCCAGGCTCTGATAGAAACGAAATTTGCTCTAGTCTCTTAGGCGCACAAATTATAAAAGATCTTATTTTATATAATAGCAGCCCTGATGCTGATATGTTTAGTTTTAATAGAAAAAGTGGAGAATAATGTTGCACAGCAACATTATTCTCCACTTTTTCCTATATCAGATAGTACAAGTCCTTTATTATGATCAAGTGCCCAGCTTATTCCCCAATCACTTGTAAATAATAATAAGTCATTGTCTTTTAAGTCTTTTACTACCTTTGTATCACTTGTTACACTTAAATTTTCCGGCATTCCTTCTATTTTTTCAATCCATCTTATATTTCTAAACGCCAATCTTTCCATTTTTATATCAACATTATATTCATTCTTTAATCTGTATTCTAAAACTTCAAATTGAAGCACACCTACAACTCCTACAATTATCTCTTCTACTCCTATATGAAGTTCTTTAAATACTTGTATAGCCCCTTCTTGTGCAATTTGAGTTATTCCTTTTATAAACTGCTTTCTCTTCATAGTATCTACAGTTCTTACTCTTGCAAAGTGTTCTGGTGCAAATGTTGGGATGCCTTCAAATTTAAACTTATTAGATGCAGGACATAGTGTATCACCTATTCCAAATATACCTGGGTCAAATACCCCAATTATATCTCCTGCATAAGCTTCATCCACTATTTCTCTTTCTTCTGCTAAAAATTGTTGTGGTTGAGCTAATTTAATTTTTTTGCCCTGCTGAACATGATATATTTCCATGCCTTTAGTGAATTTACCAGAACAAATTCTCATAAATGCTATTCTATCTCTATGTGCTTTATTCATATTTGCTTGTATCTTAAATACGAAAGCTGAAAAATCTTCATTTAAAACGTCAATTTTTCCTATATCCGAATTTCTTGAAAGAGGTGGTGGAGTAAGTCTTAAAAATTCTCTTAAAAATGGTTCTACACCAAAGTTAGTTAATGCACTACCGAAAAATACTGGCGTAAGTTCCCCATTTTCAATTTTTTCTATATCAAATTCTTCTCCAGCTTCATCTAAAAGTTCTAATTCCTCAACTAATTTTTCATGTAAATCTTCTCCGATTAGTTCTTTAATGTTTTCATCCTCTAAAGAACCTTCTACTATATTTACTGCGCTTTGACCATGGTTTCCACCTTGGAAAACTAATATTTGTTTTTTTTCTCTATCATATACACCTTTAAAATCAGCTCCACAGCCTATGGGCCAATTCATTGGATAGGATTTTATTCCTAACTCACTTTCTAATTCTTCTAATAAATCAAAAGCATCCTTTGTTTCTCTATCCATCTTGTTTACAAAAGTAAAAATAGGTATCTCTCTTAAGCTACAAACATGAAATAACTTTCTTGTTTGATCCTCAACCCCTTTAGCTCCATCAAGTACCATAACAGCACTATCAGCAGCCATTAATGTTCTATATGTATCTTCACTGAAGTCTTGGTGTCCAGGAGTATCTAATATATTTATACAGTGATTCGCATAATTGAATTGCATAACAGATGATGTAACAGAAATTCCTCTCTGCTTCTCTATTTCCATCCAATCCGATACAGCATGCTTAGCTGCTCTTCTAGCTTTAACAGATCCAGCTTCACGAATTGCTCCTCCATATAATAGGAGTTTTTCTGTAAGTGTAGTTTTACCCGCATCCGGGTGAGATATTATAGCAAAAGTTCTTCTTTTTTCTATTTCTTTAATAAAATCTGCCACTTATTTCTCCTCTTTCTCCTTATAATTTTAAACTTTCCATTATGATTTTAACTTTATTATATATAACTGTCAAACATAATAAAAGGTTTGCTGTAATTTGCAAACCTTAAGCTTCTTTTTCTTCTTGCCCTATTCCAATTATATCCATTATTTTTTTTGATCTTTCCTTAGTTGAACCTTCTACAACTGTAAAAGGTACGTTTTCTGCTGTTAGAAATTGCTTTATTGCTTCGTCTACATCTTTTGCTATCTCTTCATCCTGCCATCTAACTCCATCTTTTACATATCCAAATTCTCTTGGAACAAAAAATATGTGGTCATAATTAGGAATATCTTTTAGAGCTAAATAATATAAATCTTTCAATATTTCTATTTCTTTTTTTGTCCTTTTCTTCATTCCGAGCATAAATCTTCCATATACATAAGGAATAAAAGTTGCATAATCTGTTATGGCATAATTAAAATCATTCAATTTTTCTTCTCTTTTCATTTGTCCTATATATATACCATATTGTTCAGATATTGATTCTATCATACCTTTATCTCTAAGGTAATCTGTAGAATATTCTGATTCAGCTCCAACTGATAGTCCAATTATTTTCATATCTACATATAATTGCTGTATTAGCGTAGTTTTGCCACAACGTGGTCCACCTAATATTGCTATTCTTATAGGCATATCCTAACCTCCAAAATAATTTCATACCATTCTAAATTATATCAATTAAACTATAATATTTCAACTTGAACTAAAACTTATCCTAATATTATTAATTTTAATATTAAATGTTATAATATTTGTGTTAAAATATAAACTTGGAAATAAGACTTTTCAATTTTGTGGTAGGTCATTATTTATCCCGCGTATATTGAACTGTTTTAATATACAATCTCACCAAAATTACTAGATACTCATATTAATAAAATCGGAGGTTTATATATGTATAAGTTAATTGCACTAGATATGGATGGAACTTTATTAAAAGAAGATAAAACTATATCTGAAGAAAACTTTGAAGCTATAAAAAAAGCTAAGGAAAAAGGAGTTAAAGTTGTTTTATCTACTGGAAGACCTAAAAAAGGAATAGAAAAATATCTAAAGGAATTAAATTTAATTTCTGATGAAGATTATTGTGTAACATATAACGGTTCTGTAATTCAAAACACAGGAACAGCGGAAATCATTTCTAAAAAATTACTTACTTCTGAAGATGCACATTATTTATATTCTTTAAGTAAAGAATTAGATATAAATATTCATGCCTTAACTCCAACTTCATGTATTGCACCTAAATTAAGCAAATACACTGAGCTTGAAGTTACAATGAATGACATTGATTTTGAAGAAGTAGATTTTACAACATTAACGGACTCTACACCTGTTGTAAAAATCATGTTTGTAGACGAGCCTGATAAATTATCCGAGGCAATCTCTAAACTTCCTGGCGAAATATATGAAAAATATACTGTTGTGCAAAGTGCACCTTTCTTCTTAGAATTTTTAGACAAGACCGTAAACAAAGGTACAGGTGTTAAAGCTCTTGCAGATAGCTTAGGAATAAATAAAAATGAAGTCATCTGTATAGGAGATGCTGGTAATGACATTCACATGATTCAATATGCTGGATTAGGTGTAGCTATGGGTAATGCTTTTTCAGGAGTAAAAAAGGTTGCAAATTATATTACTTATACTAATGAAGAAGACGGTGTAGCTCACGTTATAAATAAATTTATACTAAATACTCCTAATTTCTTTATTGAAGATAATCAAACAGTAGATGACCAAGCTGTATAATTTAAATTAGCTTTTTATAACTTAAAAATTATAGGAGGGTCAATATGTACAAACTAATAGCAGTCGATATGGATGGTACATTATTAAGAAATGACAAAACTATCTCAAAAGAAACTTATACTGCAATTGAAAGTGCTAAAGCAAAAGGAGTTAAAATTGTTTTATGTACAGGACGACCTATACAGGGAGTACAAGGAACTTTAAAATATTTAAATTTGATAAGTGATAGTGACTATGTTGTTACTTGTAGTGGCGCTGTTGTACAATGTACAGGTACTAGTGAAATAATTTCACAAACTAATTTGACACCAAAAGATGCAGCATTTTTATATAATCTTTCAAAAAAATTAAATATAACTTTAAATGCTGTAACGCCAGATTATCTTATAACTCCTACATTAAACTTTACAACAGGTGTGGAAGCTTATCTAACAAACCTGCCTGTAAAAATTGTAGACTTTGACACTTTAAATGAAAATATCCCTATAAGAAGAATTGCTTATATAAATGAAACCCAACCCTTTATAGATAAGATAAAATCTTTGGTTAAACACTTGGATGTTAAATACACTGCTTTAGATGTTTTTAATAGAAATGATAGTTTGTTTTGCGACCCAAACAATCTACCTGATGAATTGTATGAGAAATATACTGTACTAAAACCTTCCTCAAATACTTTAGAAATATTAAGTAAAAATGCTAATAAGGGCACAGGTGTTGCTGTCCTTGCAGAAAAATTAGGTATAAAAAGATATGAGATTATTTGCATAGGTGATTCTGGAAATGATATTGACATGATAAAATATGCAGGACTTGGAGTTGCCATGGGAAATGCTTTTCCAGAAATAAAAAAAATAGCTGACTATGTAACTCTTACTAACGAAGAAAATGGAGTTGCTCATGTTATAAATAAATTTATACTAAAAAAAGAAGAAAAAGCCGTTTAATGAGAATGTTGCGAAGCAACATTCTTATATTCCCCAGTCGCCAATCACCAATCCCCAGCGTAAAGGAAAAAAATAAAAACAATTAGGAACAATTAGATAAAAATAAATTAAAATAGACTTAAAGATAGATTATATCTACTTTAAGTCTATTTTGCTTTATTTTAATTTTAGTTTTGCATTAGCAAAACGTCATTGTCTGGGGACTGGGGATTGGCGACTGGTTACTAGAATAAAATTGCTTCACAATTTTATTCTATCTTGGAATAAATCCTATCTTTTTCTGTACTTTTCTAAGTGTCTTCATAGCTGCATAATTTGCCTTTTCTGCACCTTTTTTATAGATACCTTCAAGATAAGTTTTATCTGAAAGTAGTTCTTTAACTCTTTTTTGAATTGGTTCTAGTTCTGAAATTATAGTTTCAGCAACATCTTTTTTAAATTGAGCGTATCCTTGCCCCTCATATTCTTTTTCTATGTCTTCTGGAGTCTTCCCTGTAATTACACTTAAAATAGTAATTAAATTTTTAACTCCCGGCTGCTCATCTGAGTATTTAACAACGCCAATGCTATCTGTTACAGACCTACTTATTTTCTTTCTTATAACTTCTGGTGGATCCATTAAAAGAATATATGAGTTAGGGTTATCAGATGATTTAGACATTTTTTTAATTGGTTCTTGTAAATCCATAATTTTTGCTCCTGCCTTAGGAATATATGGATCTGGTATCTTAAATGTAGGACTGTAAACATTATTAAATCTCTCTGCTATATCACGTGTTAATTCCAAGTGTTGTTTTTGATCTCCACCAACTGGTACTAAATCCGTTTGATATAATAAAATATCTGCAGCCATTAATACTGGGTAATTAAACAATCCTGCTGATATATTGTTTCCATATCTTTGAGATTTGTCTTTATACTGAGTCATTCTGCTCAATTCGCCCATGTAAGTATTACAATTTAAAATCCATCCTAATTCACTATGAGCTGGTACATGTGATTGAATAAACAATGTATTTTTTTCTGGATCAATCCCAGCAGCAATATATATAGCTAAGACTTCTAAAGTTCTTGCTCTTAAATCTTTAGGAACTTGCTTTACAGTTATAGCATGTAAATCTACTATGCAATAGTAGCATTCATACTGATCTTGAAGTTTAACCCAATTTTTCAATGCTCCTAAGTAATTTCCTATAGTAAGCTCTCCTGATGGCTGTATTCCACTAAAAATAACTTTTTTTGCTTCTTGCTGTTCCATTATTATCCCTCCATTTTTGTTTAAAATTAATATGTAGAATTTTATTACTTGCAACAATAAAAAATAAAAACAAAAGCCCTACATAACATTTTTTGTTATATAGGGCGTATTATACACGCGGTACCACCTAAATTCAAAAAGCTAAAGCTTTTCCTAATTGCAGATACATTGCAAATATCCTGCCTTTGTAACGTAAGGCTAACGTCTAAAACTACTTAAAAATTCATTTAGAATCTCCAAGACCCATTCAGCTTAAGCATAACTGCTGCAATCACACCATCTGCAACTCTCTTTAAATCTGTTTTTAAGCCTACTTACTTCTCTTCACAGATTTTTACTATCTATTTTTTATATAATATTCTCATTATAAATTTTTGTCAAGTATTAATTAGTTTTTTCACTTTTCCAAAGCCCATGTAAATTACAGAATCCTCTTGCATATAAAACTTCTTCTTCAACCATAAATACAGCTTCTGGTTTTTCTCCTGGATTTAAGAATTTTCTATACACTTTATTTTCAGTGTGTACTTCTATCCATTCAATATAATGCTTATCCATCATTGGATGCTCCACTTCCCCAACTTTAACCTTAACTCCGCCTTGAATTTTTTCAATAACAGGTACATGTTTCTCATTAGCTGCATCTACACTATTTTCTTTCATAAGCTTCATTAACCTTCCACAACAAGACATTTGTCCCCCACCTGTATGAACCATCTCTGCCATGTTACCACAAATCTCACATTTATAAACTTCTCTTAATACTGTCATTTTTACTCCTCCTTAAACAACATTTATTATTTCTTAATAATTATATTCTACAAGCATTTTATTTTTCCTTCTTAAAATTATAAAAATTTTAAAATTTATTTCATAATTATTTTTTCTTTTAGTGGAATACTAAGTTTTGAAAAGAAAAGATAAATTGTGAAAGGGGTTTAATAATGAAAAAAAGCAAGAAAAAAAATATACAAGAAAATATGCAATCCAGTACAGTATACGGTCCTCATGAAAGAGGTTTTCTTGAAGAAAAACCAAAAAGAATAAAAGCACATTCTCAAGTTGACTATACAGAACTTCCTGATCCTGTAAGAGATCCTATAGTTTCAAATGACATATCAAATGCTGAGTTTGATTATACTTACAATGGAGGAGAGGATATATAAGAAAAGTGCGAAGCACTTTTCTTTAGTAACCAGGTACCAGTAACCAGTAGCCAGGCTATGTTGATTTTCTTCCTTATGTCAGAAAATCTTTAAATTTAAAAGTTATTTCAAAATAAATACGTTTAGCCTTACATTAAGTAATATATCTCTTGAGTTATCGCTCTAAGATAAAAGCTAGTGAAAATTTTAATCTAAAATTTTCACTAGCTTTTAAACTTTTAATTTATTAAAAGATTTTCTGACGAAAGGAAGAAAATCCTCCTCCACTGGTTACTAGTTACTGGCTACTGGTTACTAGAATAATGTTGCGTCGCAACATTATTCTATATTACACCATTCTTCTACAGCTGCCACTTCTGATTTAAATGCAACTTCTACTTGGTGAACACCTGATTCTAAGTATGGAATTATATTATCTTTCATTACTTTTCCATCTAATTTAATTTGCTCTTGCTCACCTTTTGTAACTTTTATTATATATTTGCATTCTCCTCTATTATACTCAATTTCAAACTCATTCCACTCTTTTGGAATAGTAGGTTCTATAACAAAACCTTTTTCGCCTTTAAATTTGAGTCCCAGTATTCCTTCAATAGCTACTCTGTACATCCAACCTGAGGTACCTGTATACCAACTCCAGCCTCCTCTTCCTATGTGTGGCTCTCTACCATATACATCTGCTGTCATTACATATGGTTCTACCTTATATCTTTCGCATCCATAATAAGATTTTGTATGATTTATTGGATTTAGCATATTGTAAATCTTCCAAGCCTTATCACCATATCCAAGCTCCGTCATTGCAAGAACTACCCAAGTTGCTGCATGAGTATACTGTCCTCCATTTTCACGAACTCCTGGCACGTATCCTTTTATATAACCTGGTTCTTCCCTACCATTTTCAAAAGGAGGTGTAAGCAAGAATACCATTCCTATATCTTCTTTAATAAGATATTTTTCTAAGGCATTCATAGCCTCTTTAATTCTCTTCTTATCTCCTGCCTTAGAAATAATAGCCCAAGATTGAGATAAAGAGTCTATCTGACATTCATCATTCTCAATTGAACCCAATGGAGAACCATCGTCAAAATATGCTCTTCTGTACCAATTTCCATCCCAAGCATTCTTTTCTAAGTTTTCTTGTATAAAGTCCTTCATTTCATCGTATCTTTGAACCCTATACTCATCACCTTTTACTTTACATATCTCTTTAAAATCATCTAATATACTGTATAGGAACCATCCAAGCCATACACTTTCACCTTTTCCTTTGTTTCCTATTTCACTCATTCCATCATTCCAATCTCCCGATCCCATGAGTGGTATATTATGAGGTCCAAATTTTAATCCTCTTTCTATTGCTTTTATACAGTGTTCATAAATAGAACCTTTTTTATCTGATCGCTTCGATATAGTATATCTTTCATCTTCCCCTTCAGCTAACGGTTTATCTTCAAGATAATAAGCTTCTTCATCAAGTATACTGTAATCTCCAGTTCTCTTTATATAATCTGCTGTAACATATGGAAGCCATAATAAATCATCTGAGAATCTAGTTCTTATACCACTATCAACCCCTGGATGCCACCAGTGCTGCACATCTCCTTCTAAGAATTGTCTGGAAGCACTATATATAATATGTTCTCTGGTCATATTAGGATCAACATAAGCTACTGCCATCATATCTTGAAGCTGATCTCTGAATCCATAAGCTCCTCCTGATTGATAGAAAGCACTTCTTGCCCAAATTCTACATACTATTGTTTGGTACAACAACCATCCATTTAACATTATATCCATTGTTCTATCAGGAGTTTTTACTTTAATTGTATGAAGTAGTTTTTCCCAGTAATCTTTAACATTTTTTAGTTCTTCTTCTACTCTTTTTATGTCTTCATACTTTCCAATTACCTTTTCAACAGCCTCTATACTCTCATCTTCTCCAAGCATAACTATCAAAGTTTTTTCTTCTCCTGCTTTAATTGTAAACTTAACATTTTGGCAAAGACAAGGATCATATCCTCCTCCAGTTGTATTAGACAATCTAACTCTCTTCAAAGCTTCTGGATCTTCTATACTTCTTCCTCTTCCTATAAACTCTTTTCTATCTCCGGTAAAGCTCTCTTCTTCTCCTCCTGCAATCTTTAAATACGCATGCAGATTTCCAAAATGTTCGCTATATGGATTTTGAGCTGAAATATATTTTTTCTTATTATTTAAAGAAGTTGCTATATGAATAGATGTATGCTGTGGTACAACACCTAAAACGGTTTGTGCATAATAAGTTAAAGATAGTCTTCTATCCATAGTAGAGTTATTCTTTAAAGTTATTTCACATAATTTAACATTATCATCTTTAGGCACAAACATTGTCATTTCTCCAACTATACCATATGCTTCGTGCTTGAAATTAGAATATCCAAAGCCATGCTCTATTATATATTCTCCGCTATCCCTGATTGGCTTTGCTGTAATGCTCCATATGTCTCCGCTTTCCTCATCTCTCAAATAAGCAGCTTCTGATGGTGTATCACTTACCCAGTCATTTGACCAAGTTGTTATCTTATTTTCTCTACTATTTTTATACCACGTATAAGCTGAGCCGCTTTCCGAAACATGAAAGCCAAAATTTCTATTTGAAACTACATTTATCCATGGTGCAGGAGTATTTTTTCCATTCTTTAATTTTATAACATATTGATCATTCTCTAAATCAAAACCACCAATATCATTAAAAAAGTAAAGTTTATTTTCTATAAATTTATAAGACTTAAATACACAGGTTCTATTAACAACTGGAAGAAGATCCATTTGTTTTTTCTGCTTCGTTTCTGTTTTAATTTGATTTACTACAAGACCTTTATCACCTTCTATAACTAATTTTGAAATGGCCATTAGCAAATCAATATCTTCCTTTTCAATAGTAGCCTTATTATATAAGAATACTCCCCCTGATTTATTTTGTTTATCTCTTGCATGACTTGTTGCAATTACATCTCTAATAGAATCTTGAAGTGGTTGAGTATATGCTGTTTCTTGTAAATTTAATATTACAAGATCAACTTTCAACCCTTTTATACTCCAATATTCATGAGCATTTAACATTTGCCTTATCATATCTTTATGTTTATTTTCTTTTACTACTGCAAGAACAATAGGTATATCTCCTGAAATACCATATTTCCACAAAGATGATTGACCTCTTTTTATATTCCTTATATATTCTGAACGTTCTTCAAATAGTGGACTTAAATATAATATTTTAGAAGCCATTGATTGATAAAGATTAGCTTGCAGTGATTTAATACCTAGGTATTTCATTTCAACCGCATTTTGTGTCAATGCAAGTTCAAATGCTCTATTGACATTATTAAGTTCTCTGTATTTTTCAGCAATCTCAATTGCATCTTCTTTTGAATCCGCAACTGCTGTAGTATATGCAATTATGCAGGTTTCTCCTGGTTCAATTCTAACTCTCTTTCTCATACTTATGATAGGATCAAGTACAGCACCCACAGTATTTTGTAGTGGGGTATCTCCTTCCATGGCATTTGGGAAAGTCAAGTTTTTTCCTCTTCCTGTAAAATTAACTCTACTTGTTTCATATTGTACTGTTCCTACGGAGGTTCCTTTTAAAGCAATAGTCTGAATAACAAAAGGCTTTTTCTGTCCTTTAGCTCTCGGTCTTCTATTTGCAATAACACATTCTGGATTTTGAATAAATTCTGTTCTTATGAAAAGATTCCCAAAAGCTGGATGCACTATATCTGAATTTAACGGCGCTAAAGTTACCTCACAATAGCTGGTTATCTCTATAATTTTAGTTTCATTTCCATGATTAGCAATAGATATCCTTCTTACTTCTGCATCATCTTCATTTGATACTGCGATTTCCGTATAAGTAGAAATGTCTCTATCTTCTCTTTTGAATTCAGCTTTATCCAAGGAAAATATAACTTCATATTTATCACCTTCATTTTTGCATGGCTCATAAGTGTTACTCCAATATTTATTGTCCTTAACATTCTTAATATAAAAGAACATTCCACTGCTGTCTAAGGTTACATCTTCTTTCCATCTATATATAGTCATATCCTCTTTTTTTCCATAGCCACTTCCACTATTTGAAATCATCATAGAATAACTTCCATTAGATAACAAATGAGTCTCTGGCATATCTGTATTGGCTGTATTGAATTTTCTAACCATAATATTTTGTTTATCGTAAGACATATCTGAAGCTTCAAATCTATGTTCTCTTTCATATACAATTCTGTTTGGCACCTTTTCTTGAAGCAATAATTCAGTAGCCTTTACCTTTGAAATATTATGAAACCTCTTTTGAAGTATATTATCTTTCAATACATTATCTAAAGCCATTAAGCTCATACCTTCGTGATGAACCATAAAGCATTTTACTATGGAATTTTTATTTCCCTTAGGTATTCTATCTTTTGTATAATCTACTGCTTCATAAAAACCATATCTGTCTTCTAATCCTTCACCTATAAGTCTTTCCATATTATATATAGCTCCTTGCGCATCTACTTGAAGTGCCATAACAGTAGAATATGGAGATATTACAAGTTCATTTACAAGACCTCTCTTAAGTCCTATACCTGGTATACCAAAAGCCTTATATTGATAATTCTTACTTACATCAAAGCTTCTAAAAGCTGATTCTGACACTCCCCATGGTACCTTTTTGCTTCTGCAATATTTTTTCTGTCCTTCTACAACTGCCTTATAAGTTGCATCCAAAAGTGTATCTGGATATGCTTTCATAATCAATAAGGGCATCAAATATTCAAACATTGTTCCACTCCATGAAACCAATCCTTTGCTTTTTCCCATTATAGTCATAGCTCTACCAAGCTTAAACCAATGTTTTTGGTCTATATCTCCTTTTGCTATGGCTACAAAACTTGCTTGCCTTGCTTCTGAAGCCAATAGGTCATAGTAACTTTTACCCAAACTATCTTTTTCCACATCATAACCAATGGCAAACAGACCTCTCTGTTTATCATAAAGCATTGTAAAATCTGTGTCCTCAGACATCCTGACAGCAATTTGTTTTAATTCTTCCATAGCACTTAAAACTTTTTCAACAGCAACTTTACTATTACTTAATAATTTTTGTAAATCATTATTGTACTTTTTAGATTTTAGCACTAAGTTATCTGTTTCCTTGACAAAAGAATTTAAAGGAGTTTGTAATGCTAAAGAATTTAACTTTCCATATAATTCTCCTATTTCATCTCTATTTTCAGTAACTAAATCAATCCATGGTAAAACTCTCTGCATTTCACCTAAAGCTTTAGCAGCAGTATTCTTTACTTTATTGTTCCAGTAAAGTTTCTTATCCTTTTGAGACTTTTCTATATCTACTGCTTTACTAAAAATATCAGACAATATTTTTTTCCAAGAAACTATATCAAAATTTGCACTACTAATTTTTTTGATTATATCTCTGTACGTATCCTCTAAACCTAACTCTTTACTAATTTCTTCATTGGCCAATGAAAGAGTATCACATATTCCTTTCATCATATTTTTATTTATCAATGGAATATTTTTATACTCCTCTAAACTTTCACCTAATAGCCATAAATATCCAACCAAATTACCACTGTCAACAGTTGAAATATATTCAGGATTTAATGTATTCATAGTTTCAGTATCGTACCAATTATAAAAATGTCCTTTATATTTTTTTAACTTATCCATAGACTTTAAAATATTCTTTAATCTTTGAAGATTTTCTTCTAATCCAATGTATCCCAAGTCATAAGCTGTCAAATTAGATGTTAAACCCATAGCAATATTAGTTGGAGATGTCCTTCGTGCAACCCCATTTGGAGGATTCACCTGATAATTATCAGGTGCCAGCCAATTATCTTTTTCATTTACAAAGTCTTCAAAATAAGCCCAAGTTTTTCTACTTATTCTTCTAAGCATTTTTTCTTGTGAAGCTGTTGCCTTAAACTCTTCTTTCTTAGCATCTTTACTTATATAATAAGCTATATATGGATTTATAAACCACAAAGCACAGGATGGTATCATAAATATCCCCGAATTTGGAGATTTTGAAAATGCTGCTAAAAGAATAACTACCGAAATTAAACTTGATGGCCACATAGAAGACACATAGTTACTTAAATTTTTTCCTGATTTTGCTTCTACATCAGCTGCTGGTTGCCACTCTAAAAGATTTTTCTTACTAATGGACAGTCTGTAAACAGTTCTGATTATTGCATCTACCATTAAATATGCTGTATATGGTAGAAAACAAAATATTAAAAATACTTGCTCTACAACGTTTTTTCCATCTTTAATCTTTCCCGATAAGCTTATGCCGCGAATGGGCGAAATAACAGTTTCAGTTACATCAAATAATAATGGACATAGCAAAGCTAAAATTGCTGCAATTATCCACTTATCCGTTCCATCTGGTAAAAAGTTAAATGATAGTGCAAACAAAAGTATAATAGAAGGTGCAAGCAAGCTTCTTCTTAAATTATCAAGCATTTTAAACTTAGATAAAGTTCTTAAAGATTCTCTATTGTTAAACCAAGGAAGTAACTGCCAATCTCCTCTAACCCATCTATGAAGTCTTTTAGTACTGGCATTGTAATAAGCTGGGTATCCATCAATTAATTCTATGTCAGTAACTAATGCACATCTAGTATATTCGCCTTCGAGTAAATCATGACTTAATATAGAATTTTCTGGAATTCCACCATTTAACATGTGATTAAATACATCAATTTCATATATTCCTTTTCCTGTAAAAATACCTTCTTGAAATAAATCTTGATATACATCTGATACAGCAGTAGTATATGTATCTATGCCTGTTTCTCCAGAAAAAATTCTTGAAAACAAAGTTTTATTTGCACTAACTGTACCGACACTTATTCTAGGCTGCATTATTCCATATCCTCTAACAACTCGTTTTTTATCTTTTTCAATATGAGGAATATTTAAAATATGTGCCATAGCTCCTATTAATTTCTTTGCTGAATCTCTTGGAAGCTGTGTATCACAGTCTAAGGTAATAACATACTTGGCTTTTTTAAGTTTACTAATGTCGCCACTTATGACATCATAGCTGGTTTTATTATTTCCTCTAATTAGCTGATTAAATTCCATGAGTTTTCCACGTTTTCTTTCCCAACCAAGCCACTTGCCTTCTTTTTCATTATATTGTCTATATCTGCTAAAGAAATAAAATATATCTTCTCTATCTTCAGCATATTTTTTATTAAGCTTTTTTATCTCCTTTAAAGCTGCTTTTACTATTTCTTTATCTTCTTTTTCAGTTTTAATACTGCTGTCCTTGAAATCACTTAAAAGAGCAAAATATAAATTTCTATCTCTATTACCTAAAAAATACACTTCCATATTATTTACTAATTCATGTACCTTGTTAACATTATTTATAATAGTAGGTATTACAACTATCGTTCTATTTTTTTCACCTAGCCCTTCTTTAAACTCTATTTTTGGTACAAGTTTAGGAGTTGTTAAGTGATTAACATTCCAATTTAAAATAGATATTACAATTTCACTACATGGAATCAAAAGCACTGCCGCCGCTATAATATATCTCCATAATATTCTTTCTGTATCGTTAAAATAGCTAGCTACCATGAATACAGCCATTGTAATTACTGTAAATACGATTATTGTTCCAATATAATACCCTATAGCATGTTTTTTAATATTGTTTTTAGTCCCTTTTATACCTTTATCTTTAAAATTACTTTTTGTTTTTAAGCAATCTGTGCCTTTATCAACAATATAATATCCTACATGTTTTTCATAATCTCTATCATGGTCTTCATTTGCCTCTACTGCACACTCAACAGCCTTTTTAGCTACAAAAGACTCTGGCTTTTTTATATTCTTAGCAATTTCTTCAATTCTATGTCTGTAATAGTCTCTAGATTCAAAATCCATCTTGTCATAAATATTAGCCGGGTCCTTTTTTAAAATATTTTCTACAATACTAACTTTTTCAAAGCTTTCTCTCCAATTTATAGCCTCTACTTCTCTAATCGAGTTAATACAATTTCCCATTGAAAACTGATAATCAGCTTGCTTGTGATGTTCCAAATTTATCATTTTTTCTGAATTTGTTTCCTGAATTTCTAATTTTTCATCTATCCATTTATATGCTTCTATATAGTCAACCCCATTATCTCTTAACACTTTCAGAAGTCTCTCAGTAAAATGACATGTAAACAGTATATCTTCATTAGCAATCTTCTCAAGTTCTTCTTCAATTTTTTTATTACTTAAAGCATCAATTAATCTATCAGCTATAGTATCTGCTCTTCTTTTCTCCTGTTGAGAAAAAACTATATTTTCTGTAATCTTACTTATATTTTGTATTAAAGCTATTCGAAGCATTATAGGCAGTGCCCAAAGTTCTCCACTTGTAAGTACAGTATTAGTCTGATATGCTTTTATGAACTTTTCGATAGTATCTTCATCCATTTTCCCATCAGTATGCGATACTAATTCTACTGCAATATTGTATATTCTAGGATATCCTTTCATTATACCTCTGTCTATAACAGGCAAATTTTTGTAATATTTTTCCGGCATATTTTGTTTTATATGTTTATATTCTTTTTCTACCAGATATAAATTATCTAACAGCCATTCTGCTGCAGGTGCTACTTCTTTTTTACTTCTTACATCTTTATCAATATATTCATATCCCTTTATTATACTGCTATACCTTTTATCTAAATTTTTTATAAGTTTTCTTTTATAATTAATATTTTTTGAGCTTGAATAGTGATTGGATATTTCTAAAGCATGCTTTTCTAAATCTTCTTTGTTAACGTCTATAACTGGAATATCCTCTAAAATATTTTCCTCAGTCTTCTTATTGTTATAAAATATTATGTAAATCAATGCGACTAATACTGCAAGTATAAGTACTATTACATAAGTCATTTCAGTCACTCCTTTATTATGTTTATCTCCATAATTAATAAAAATTTATGCCTAAGTATTGTTCCCATAAACAGCTAATATTAAACAAACAAAAAATAAATAAAGGAGATATGCTGAAAAATTTCAGTATATCTCCTTTATTTAAAATATATATTTAATTGAATTTGAACTGTCTATTTATTAAATTTTATAATCCTAATTCATTTGAAATCAAGTCTTCATAGGATTGACGTCTACATATAACTTTTGCATTTCCATCTCTAACTAAAACCACTGCTGCTCTTGGTATCTTATTATAATTGCTAGCCATGGAATATCCATAAGCTCCAGTAGTCAAAACAGCAAGAATATCCCCGCTTTTTGCCTCAGGTATCTCCACATCATTAAGAAGTATATCTCCTGATTCGCAGCACTTTCCACAAATAGTTACCTTTTCTTTATGAGAATAGTTTGTTCTGTCTGCTATTACACATTCATACTGTGCATTGTATAATGCTGGTCTTATATTGTCAGTCATTCCGCCATCTACAGCCACATATTTTCTCACTTCTGGAATTTCTTTTATAGAACCTATAGTATATAAAGTTGTTCCTGCATTTCCCACAATAGATCTTCCAGGTTCTATTGTAAGAATTGGTAGTGTCATATTAAGTTCTTCAGCTTTTTTGTTAGCTTCTTCAAGTATAGCTTCACAAAACTCTTCTACTTCTCGAGGGTCATCTCCTTCTTCATAGTAAATTCCAAAACCTCCACCCAAATCCAACTCCTTAATTTCATATCCCAATTCTTCTTTGATTTCCTTAATCAATGTCATCATTATATTCACTTCATCACGGTAAGGTTGAATATCGAAAATTTGTGACCCTATATGACAATGAAAACCTATAAGCTCTATATTTGAAAGTGAGTTTGCCTTTTCAACTGCTCTTTGAGTTTGATTTTGCAACAGTGTGAATCCAAATTTTGAATCTATTTGTCCAGTTTTAATATACTCATGAGTATGTGCCTCTATTCCTGGTGTTATTCTTAAAAGAATTTTTTGAGTTTTGTTATATTTTTCAGCTATTTCATTTATCTTTTCAATCTCATAAAAATTATCAGCAACAAATCTTCCAACTCCAAGCTTAACTCCCATTTCTATTTCTTCTGGAGTTTTATTATTGCCATGAAAATATATTTTTTCCATAGGAAAATTAGCCTTATATGCTGTATATAACTCTCCCCCTGAAACTACATCCAAGCATAAACCTTCCTCAGCTATAATTTGACACATTGCAATAGTCAAGAAAGCTTTTCCAGCATAAGCTACTCTGTTAATTCCTTCCTTAGCCCCAAAACTTTCATAATATCTTCTGCAATTATCACGAATAAGTTGCTCATCCATTACGTATAACGGTGTTCCACATTCCTCTGCAAGCTTACCAGTACTAATTCCACCTATATATAATTGGTCATCTTTTATCTCCATACTTCCAAACAATCTCATTTTTATAGCCCTCTTTTCTAAGTATTTTCATTAACCTATAAATAAAATTCTTTTGCTACAATTCCTATTGCTTTTGTCTTATCCTTTTGACATATTGCACATGTAATTCTAATTTCTGATGTTGTAATCATTTTTACTTCTATATTATTTTCACTAAACATCTTAAACATCTTTGCTGCTACACCAGAAGTATTTTTCATACCTATTCCTACAACTGAAAATTTAGTTATATCATCATCAATTGATATATTTTGTATTTTTGAAAAATTCTTAATTATCTCCATGCATTCTTCTTGTTCATCTTTGGGAATAGTAAAAGATACATTTACCTTTCCATTGACAGGAGCAGTTTGACTTATCATATCTATACTAATATTTTTATTTCCAATAACCTCAAACAAGTTAGAAAGTATATTTACATTTGCATCTATTTCTTTTAATGTTACTGCAATGTCATCATCACTTGTTGCAAGCCCCGTTACAGGTTTACTCTCTAAATTCATTTTATTTACCCCCCTGATAATTGTTCCCTTAATATCACTATTACTTAACCCTACATATACTGGAATTTCATATTTTTGAGCAAGCTCAATAGATCTGGAATGCATAACTTGAGCACCTAAGCTGGATAACTCAAGCATCTCCTCGTAATCTATAACCTCTATTTTCTTTGCTTCTTTATATTTTCTAGGATCTACATTATAAATCCCATCTACATCAGTATAAATCTCACAGAATCCATTAAGCTTAACTGCAAGAGCAACAGCTGAAGTATCTGAACCACCTCTGCCTAAAGTTGTAATATCACCATTCTCATTAATTCCTTGAAAACCTGCTACTATTACAATCTTTCCCGCTTTGATGCTTTCCATTATTTTTGTAGCATCTATATCATCTATTAAACACTTTCCATACTGACCTTTAGTTTTTATCCCTATCTGATATGCTGAATAACTTACTGAATCATATCCCAAGTCCTTAATAGCCATTGATAAAAGAGCACAAGACATCATTTCACCTGTTGATAAAAGTGCATCTAATTCTCTCTTATCTGGATTATTAGAAATACCTTTTGCCAAGGCAATCAAATCATCTGTTGTATCTCCCATTGCAGACACAACAACCACCAGATCGTCACCTTTATTTTTTCTATTTATCAATGTTTTTGCAATTTTCTTGATTTTTTCCGTAGAAGCTACAGAACTTCCTCCATATTTTTGTACTACAATACCCATATTATAAGCCCCCTATTATAGTTGACAGATGACTGTCAATTCTTAACTGCATTAGCCCCTTGCAATTATTTCTTAATAATAAAAAATAATTGCAACAAGGAACACCCCTGCTGCAATTATATAATAATATCCGCAACTCAGTGTACCTTGTAGCTCTTCACGTAAATACTTACGCGACAGCCTTGCACATATTTTATGCAAAGCCAGAAAATAAATTTGCCAATTTATTTTCTTCGGCCATAATTCCTTTCTTTGCTTATCAACACTTGCTAGCTCCAAACAAATACTCTTAATTACAGCGCCTCTACCCTAGGCAACTAACTCTTTTATTAAATTGTACTCAGTTTATCACAATAATTTAAATTATGCAACACTTTATTTTAGAAAATTTCCCAGTAGCCAGTCCCCAATTCCCAGAAAAGATCAAGAATAGTTAGATAAAATTAGAGTGGATTTTAAATATAGATTATATTAATTTTAGTTTTGCATTAGCAAAACGTCCTTCTCTGATCACTGGAGATTAGGGACTGGTTACTATAATAAATTATTTTTACAAACCAGTTAAGATTATTACAAATACGCAGTATAATAATTATATAACCAACTTATATCTAATACTTAATCACTGTTTACTGGCACCTATCATCTGGTTACTGACATAACTATTTATAAAAAGATAGGAGTGTTTCAATGAATAAAAGAGAAGAAATGCTGGCAAACGATAAAATCAGTAGTATTCTTTTTAAATTAGCTCTCCCGGCTACAATAGCAATGCTTGTAAATGCATTATATAACATTGTGGACACCATTTTCATAGGTAGAGGAATTGGTACTCTAGGTATTGCAGGAGTTGCAGTACAACTGCCAATACAAATGATTATCCTCTCTTGTTCTCTTCTTATTGGAATAGGCTCAGGTTCAATGCTCTCAAGGAGTCTTGGAAAAAAAGAGCTGGAAAAAGTAAATTATATTGCCTGTAATTCATTTTTATGTATCGGTATTATCGGAATTACCTTTTCAGTATTTGGATATATATTTACTGCCCCTATTGTAAAATCCTTCGGTGCCACTAAAAATATACTTCCTTATGCAAGAGATTATGCAAAAATAATGTTCCTAGGAAGCTTATATTTTCCATTTTGTGTTTCTACAAATAGCTTAATCAGATCTGAAGGAAATTCAAAAGACGCTATGATATCTATGATTATTGGATTTATACTGAATGTTATACTTGATTATATTTTTATATTTGTATTTAATATGGGAATCAAAGGGGCTGCCCTAGCAACAATTTTGTCAAAATTAGGTTCATTTATATATATAATTATTTATTTAAATAGTAATAAAACCTCCATAAAGATAAAAGCTAGATATTTCATTCCTCAGAAGAATATTATAGGAGAAATTCTATCAATAGGTTTTTCTGGCTTTGCAGTACAACTATCTGGAAGTATTGTTACAATTACTTTAAATCATTGCCTTGCATATTATGGTAGTGACTTGGCAATTGCAATTTATGGTATCGTATACAAAATAACTTTATTCCTATTTATGCCCTTAAATGGTATGATTCAAGGTATGCAGCCTATTATTGGATATAATTATGGCTGTAACAATATAGCTAGAGTCAAACAAACGCTCAAACTAACCATTACTTTTACAATACTATTTACTATGATGGGAATGCTTGTAATACAATTTTTTTCAGGTAGGATTTTAGGTGTGTTTAATAAGGATAACTTCTTATTATCGGAAGGAATATTAACTTTAAGAATTGTAATTATGATGACTCCTTTTATAGGAATTCAAATGACTGGATTAGGTCTTTTCCAAGCTCTTGGCAAACCTCTAACTTCTTTTATTCTTTCAATATTAAGACAAGTAATAATATTTATTCCTCTTGTTCTTCTTTTACCAAACATTAAAAATCTTGGGATATTAGGAATTTGGATTTCATTTCCTATATCTGATTTACTTTCAGCAATTATTACAATATTAGTTTTTAAAAAACAATCAGGTAAAATTTTCAAACAAAATACTGATTCAGTCTCACTATAACCCAAAATTATTTACTAAACCAACTTTGGGTTAGTATATTTTTTTTTCTATGCTGTCTATCTCTCTTTCTATCTATAATCTTTAAAAAATGCTTTCTAATAATTTTTCTTATTATTCTTTTTAAATTGAACCCTCCTCCAGCAGCTACATTTTCTTGTCCTTGTGAAAAATTTATTACTTTTTTATTAATAAAGCTAAAAAATTTAAAAGGTTTATTATTATCTTTAAATGTGCTTTTACTTACATTATATATTTTATTTATTTGTCCATTATATTGAAAAAGATTGTGCTGCAACATCTGATCTTTTAATTTACTTTCCTCAGCTTTGCCTACTAAAGTTGACCAACTGCTAAACAATATAGAAAATATTAAAAAAAGTATCAATATCAATTTATTCATATTGCTCCCCCAATAATATATTTTTCTTCATTACACAGTATACTTTACATTAATTTATAAATAGTTACAATTTAATTACAAATTGGAATAATTTCAGTCACTACTTTTTTAATTTTCCATATAATACTATTGTGTTGAAATAATTTGATAGAGGTGTACGTTTTTATGCAAACATACTCAATGTGTCCTATGCATCAAATGTATGATATGCAGTCGATGAAATCAATGTATGATATGAAACAAATGGACTATATGAATTATATGTATTCTATGTCCCCTATGCAATCTATGTACGCTATGTATCCAATGGACTATATGAGTTCTATGTATTCTATGTGTCCTATGTGTCCTATGTGCCCTATGCAATCTATGCAATCTATGCAATCTATGCAGTCAGTACAACCAATGTATTCTATGCATCCAATGGACCGCATGAGTTACATGTATCCTATGCAACCAATGGATTATATGCATACCATGAATCCTATGATGGATATGGAAGAAGACGACTATGATGACGATTAAATAAAAATTTAGTTACCTAAGTTTCGTACAAACAAAACTTTATTAGTTTCCATATTATAGTTTCCAAAAAATAAATAGTGGATAATACCAAGCCTTGAAGTATAATTTTCTTACCACAAAAAAATTAAGAAAGGCAGGT
>NZ_JAPPRQ010000135.1 GCF_026719745.1 Clostridium sp. ZS2-4 | reverse complement strand
TTCCAAAAACTGTCTCAAGTAAGAAGTACTATACAGAAGTTTATTAAGCATATAAATAAAGTTCCTACACAAACAATAGATAGGCTATGTGTAAGAATGTAGGAACTTTAATAGAACTTATATATATGTAATAGAAGCTAAGTTTTTAAGGTTGTTTTGTTATAACTTGCGAAAAAGAGACCAATATTCTATAATAATTATCTAAATAACTTTTAGTAAGTTAAGTGTTAAAATAGTAATTCAAACAAACCTTGAGACAAAGTTTGTAATCTATCTGAAGGTTTGCTAGAATTATCCAGAGGCTTAAGGGCGATTAGCCATGGAATGAAAATAAATTTTAGATGGTGAGGCTTTTAAATGGGAAAATCGTTGTATGTTACAGAAAAACCATCTGTTGCTATGGAATTTGTAAAATTATTAAATGTAAAGGGAAATAAGGGTGATGGTTTCATAGAAGGTCAGAATGAGGTTTTTACCTGGTGTGTAGGACATATGGTAACTATGAGTTATCCAGAAGCTTATAATGAAAAGTTAAAAAAGTGGTCTTTGGATACAATTCCGTTTTTGCCTAAAGAGTACAAATATGAGATTATTTCATCGGTAGTAAAGCAATTTAATGCAGTCAAGAATCTTCTTTTAAGAGATGATATAGACATTATATATGTATGTACCGACTCAGGGAGAGAAGGAGAATATATATATAGATTAGTAGATATGATGGTGGGAGTTAAAGATAAGGTTAAAAAGAGAGTTTGGATTGATTCTCAAACTGAAGAGGAAATAAAAAGAGGAATCAAAGAAGCCAAGTTGCTTTCAGAGTATGATGCTCTTTCAGATTCTGCATATTTAAGAGCAAAAGAAGATTATTTGCTTGGAATAAACTTTTCAAGATTACTCACTTTAATATATGGTAGAACCTTATCTAATATTTTAGGAGAAGAATCTGTAGTAATAGCTGTTGGACGTGTAATGTCCTGTGTTTTAGGTATGATTGTTAGTAGAGAAATAGAAATAAGAGATTTTAAGCAAACCTCTTTTTATAAAATATCAGCTAATTTTAAAATTGATGATACTACGGATTATGATGGTGAATGGAAAGCTATTGAAGCATCTAAGTATTTTGAAACGAATTTATTATATAATGAAGGTGGATTCAAAAAACGTGAAGATGCCGAAAGTCTTATTGAAAAATTAAGCAATACAGAGGAGTGTGCAGTAATCCAGAGTATCAGTAAGAAAAAGGAGAATAAGAATCCTCCTCTATTGTTTAATCTTGCAGAGCTTCAAAATGAATGTTCTAAAAGATTTAAAATTACTCCAGATGAAACTTTAAATAAGGTTCAAAGTCTTTATGAAAAGAAAATGCTTACTTATCCTAGAACAGATGCTAGGGTGCTTTCTAAGGCAGTGGGAAAGGAAATACATAAGAATATAAAGAAATTAACTTATTTTAAAGATATGAATGAAATTAAGACAATAGCTGAGAAAATACTTAGTAAAAAAAGCTATGAAAATTTGGAAAAAACAAAATATGTGGATGACAGTAAAATTACTGATCACTATGCTATAATTCCTACTGGTGAAGGACTTGGAAATTATAATTCACTAAATAAATTAGAAAAAGATATATACAATTTAGTAGTAAGAAGATTTTTGGCCATATTTTATCCAGCTGCAAAGTATAGTAAGATACAAATAGAAACAAAAATAGGAGAAGAAAGCTTTTTTACAACAGATAAAGTATGTGTTGAAAGTGGGTATTTGGTTGTACTTAACCAGGAAAATAATGAGAGTGAAAATAAGAAGGATATGGCATTTTTGAATTCCTTAAAAAAGGGGCAAAATGTAAAAATAAACAGTATGGATATAAAGGAAGGAAAAACTTCCCCGCCAAAAAGATATACATCTGGGTCTATAATCATTGCCATGGAAAATGCTGGTAAGCTTATTGAGGATGAAGAACTGAGAGAGCAAATAAAGGGTTCAGGCATAGGAACCAGTGCTACCAGAGCTGAGATATTGAAGAAGTTAGAGAGAATAGATTACATAAAAACAAATAGAAAAACTCAGGTGTTAACTCCATCTTTAAAAGGAGAAGTAATTTATAGAGTTATAAAAGACTCTATTCCAAGTCTTTTGAACCCTAAACTAACTGCAAGCTGGGAAAAAGGACTTTCTATGGTAGCGGATAGAGCTATTACTTCAGAGGTTTTTATGGGAAAGTTGGAAATGTATGTAAAAAACAACGCGGAAAAAGTAGTTAAACATAACAATGTTATAAATACGGAATACCTAGTTTCGATAGTTAAAGAACAAAAAGGAATAGACATAGAGGAAAGCAAAATAAATGATGTGCTTGGGGTGTGCCCTATATGTAATAATGGACGAGTAGTGAGAAATAGTAAGGGATATGGCTGTGATAATTGGAAAAATGGATGTAAATTTTTTGTAGGTACTATATGTGGAGTTCAAGTATCTGTAGAACAGATTAAAAAATTGATAAAGTATGGTAGAACAGATATGATTAATGGTTTTAAATCAAAGAAAGGCAATATTTTTAGTGCTAGATTAATTATAAAAGATAAAAAAGTTGAAATGAGTTTTCAATAAAAAAATTTAATATAACATGACCAGGAAGAGATATTTCTGGTCATGTTATATTTTGAGGAATATTTGTAAAATATTATTTTTTATGATAAAATTTACAAAAAAGAGTTTGTATACTTAATTAGTATTAAAAACAAATTTTAAGGAGGAAAGACCTTGAAAAATCATTCTACTATTAAATTCATTATATTTTTTCTAATATTTAGTCTATTTTGTGGTTTCAATGAAATTGTTTATGGAGAGATTAATGAGCAAGGAAATACAAGCTCTAATATTTTAAATTTAGGATATATTAATAAAGACGGGGAATGGATATATTATTCTAATATAGCTGATGGAAGTAAATTATATAAGTCTAAGCTTAATGGTGACAATGAAACACAAATATGTGATGATATACCAAATTATATCAATGTTGCAGGGAAATGGATTTATTATTCTAATGTTAAGGATGGTTTCAAAATTTATAAAGTGAAAAAAGATGGTACAGAAAGAACTAAATTAAATAATGAGAGTTCTTTTTGGATTAATGTAATAGATAACTGGATTTATTACGGAATGAGAGAAAAAGATGGACAAAAACTGTATAAAATCAAGACGGATGGAAGTGGACAAAAAGAAATTTCAAAAAATAAAATATATGGATTGATTATAAGGGAGAATTGGATATATTATTCTAATGAATCTGATAATCATAAAATTTATAAAGTAAAGTTAGATGAAAGTGAAGAATTAAAAATAAATGATGAGGAATCTTTTTTAATCGATATAATAGGAAATGATATATATTATCAAAACTATACTAAGGGAAAGAAAATATATAAGATAGGAATAAATGGAGAAAACAATACAAAGATTAATAATGACAATTCGCAATTTGCCAATATATCAAATAAATGGATATACTATGCAAATGCAAATGAGGATTATAGATTATATAAAATCAAAATAGATGGAAGCAATAAAACTAGACTTAATAATGAATCATCAGGTGAAATAAATGTTATCGGTGAGTACATATATTATTGGGGTGGCATTGATAATGGGGAGAATAGTATAAAATTAGACCCTGGTAAATTGTATAGAATTAAAAATAATGGTAGATCTAAAGAAGTAGTTAAGATTGAAAAAGTAAATACCGATAATAAAGAAGAAAAATTAAGTATTTCAAGTAGCATTATAATTTTACTTGTTTTAGGGTTAGGTACATTTCTTGAAGTATGGAAATTAGTTTCAACATGTAATATAAACAAATTTGTGAATAATCTTCAAGGTGAAATGACTAATGAAGATGCAAAGAGGTATATTTCTTTAATTAAAAAATCAAGAATAGTAAAGAGATCTGATATATATATAGTGCTGCGACGAGGAGTTGAATTAATAAATTCTTCTTATAAGATTGATGATGAATTAAAAGAAGAATTAAAAAATACTTTAGGAAAGCGCGGAATAAGTCTATATAGTATAAAAATAACAAAAGATGCTAGGTGAAAAATATGAAAGTAGAAAAATTAGGTTCAAGAGGATATGTGTTTACATTTTTTGAATTGGTAAATTCTGAATTTAACTGTACTACTAATGTATATCTAATTGATGGTAAGAATTATTTCTTCTTATGTGATACATTTTTAGGGCCTAAATCAATGGTAGAGATAGAAAAATTTATTCATAGATACTTAAAGGAAAAAACTATAATAGTTTTTAATTCTCACTCTGATTGGGATCATATTTGGGGTAATTGCTTTTTTGAAAATTCAATGATTATTTCTCATGCAAGATGTAGAAATGATATAGAAAAGAATGCATTAGATGAGCTTAATAAATATAAACAGTATTCTCAAGGAAATGTGAACATATGTCTTCCAAATGTAACTTTTAAGGATAAAATTAATTTTATTGAAGATGAAATTGAATTTTTTTATTCTCCTGGGCATACAAATAATTCAGCTTCATGTTTGGACATGAAAGACAATGTTTTATTTGCAGGTGATAATGTTGAAAGTCCTTATCCTTATTTGACCTGTAATAATTTCAAAGTATATGAAGAAACCTTAAACAACTATTTAAAAATTAAAGCTGATTATATAATACCTGGACATGGAGAAATTACAAATTATAAGTTAGTAAGAGAAAATTTAAGGCATATAAAAGAGAGTGGTAATCTATGAACCTATATCAGTTCACAGATTACCACTCTCTTTTTCTTGGATATTTTGGTTATAGATTAGCTTCCGCTTCTGCAACCAATTCGTCCATAAGTTCTTTAACGGTTACAATTTTATCTATCTTATATGCATTAGTACCAGCAAAGACCAATGCGTTATCTATATTGCCATTAACGGCATTAATTAATGCTTTAGATATGCAATATGGAGTTTGTGCAGGATCGCAATGTTTTATGCAGGAATAGCACTTTGTTATTGAAGAATTGTTGCTATTTAAAGACTTAATAAATTCATTATTGATAGCTCTGCCTGGCATTCCAACAGGACTCTTTATTATAATAACATCCTCTTTACCAGCATTAACATATGCTTTTTTAAAATTAATATGAGCATCACACTCTTCAGTAGCCACAAATCTAGTAGCCATTTGAACCCCGGCAGCACCTATTTTAATAAGTTCTGCAATGTCATTTCCGTTAAATACTCCACCACCAGCTACTATAGGTATATGCTTATTGTATTCCTCTTCTAATGGCTTAACAACAGATAATACTTCTTTTACAATAGAATGTAAATCTTTTGCTGTAGAATTCTCTAATTCTTCTGAAGAAAAACCTAAGTGTCCGCCTGCTTTATGACCTTCAACTACAATTAAATCAGGAACATAATCGAACTTTTTCTTCCACATCCTTGTAATGACTGAAGCGGCTTTACCAGAAGATACAATAGGAGCTATTTTGGTGTTAGAACCTTTTATTAATTTAGGCAGGTCTGATGGAAGTCCAGCACCACAAATTATTAAATCAATCTTTTCTTTAACAGCAGCTAACACTAATTCTTTATAGTGAGTTGCTGCAACCATAATATTAACTCCTAAAATCCCATTGGGACTTAATTTCCTGGCTTTTTGTATTTCCTTTTTTAAAGCTCTTATATTTGCATTAAGAGTATTTGTTTCAAAATCCTCTTCTTTATAACCAATTTGTACTCCGGAAATAACCCCTATACCGCCTGCGTTTGCAACTGCTGATGCTAAGGAAGAGAGAGAAATTCCAATTCCCATTCCTCCTTGAATAATAGGAAGCTTAGCGGTTAATTCACCTATTTTTAAAGGTGGTAAGTTCATGCTATCTACTCCTTTTTATATCTGATATTAATACTTTGATGTACAAAATATTTGATAATCAAAGTATAGGAGATAAATAAGTGTATGTCAATAAAAAGTTCTACCTATTGAAGTATACAGTTAAAATCAGTATTATAATTTATAAATATAATCATGTATTAAATTTATTTTTTAAAGGATTATAGTATAATATAATTATTATAATAATTTATTATAATTGATATGTTTAGTATAATTAATATTATCTACAAAGGAAGGCGGGCTATTCATGGATAACAAAATAAATATAAAAAATGTTATAAAAGATAAGAATTTAGAAATTTGTTTTGAACCTGTAGTATCAGTAATAAAGCAATCAATTATAGGTTTTGAGGTTAACAGTATAGGATGTAAACAAGGAAATAACATTATTGCAATAGAAAGTCTTGTAAAATATGCAGCAGAAGAGGATGTTGCTATTGATTTAGATAGACTTTATAGAGAAAAAGCAGTTGAAAAATTTACAAAGATTTATGAAGAAAATAAGGAAATGCTTTTATTCCTTAATATTAATGCATCTGTAATTTCTAAATTTGTTGGTTCAGGAATTATTATGGAGTTAGTTAATGAGTTTAACATTAACCCTAGAAATGTTGTTTTAGAAATTGTAGAGGATAATGTTAAAGATGTAGAAAGCCTAAAGAAATTTATCAATGTTTACAGAAGTAAAGGGTTTTTAGTAGCTTTAAGTGATATTGGATATGGATTTGCAAATTTAGATAAGATATCCTATGTTGAACCGGATATTATTAAGATAAGTGGGGCAATAACTGAAAATATTGAAGATGATTATTATAAGCAAGAAATTTTTAAATCATTAATAAACTTATGTAAGAGTATCGGTGCCTTGGTGGTTGGGGATGGTATGGAAAATCATCAGCAAGCTTTATCTGTAATAGAATTAGGTGCAGATATGATTCAAGGAAAGTATTTTGGAAATTGCAAGGAAATTGATGATGATTTTATCAATGCAGCAAAAAATAAAGTTCAAGATGCAGCTAAACAATATGAAAATTATATGATAGATAAAATAAATTTAGAAAAGTCAAAACATAAGGGATATGAAGTTATAATGGATAATGTTTTAGGAGAATTATCAAAGAGAACGGAAAAAGAGTTTAATGAAATGCTGCAAAGTGTTATTGGAGATAATGAGGTCTTTGAATGTATATATGTACTGAATGACAAAGGGGTTCAAGTAAGTGATACGGTTACATATTACAAAAATATGCTTCATCAAAAAGCTCTTATATTCCATCCAGCAGAGAAAGGTACAAATCATTCTTTGAAAAAATATTATTATTTTTTAAAGAATATGGGGCTTAATAAATATATAACTGAACCTTATGTATCTTTGGCAACAGGAAATCTATGTACAACAATATCCTCAGTATTTGAAAGTGCAGATAATAAAAAATATATATTATGTATAGATTTTAATCCAAATCATATAACTATTTGATAGTGTATATATTGCAATTACCAATGTTCATTATTGAATGATCAATTTATGAAAAAACTTCAATAAAGTTTTAATAGAAGGAATAGTATTTATTGCAACTTATATATAATAAAGTCAGCAAATTTTGCTGACTTTATTATTGTACCGCAAAAATAAATATACTTAATTTATAAAATGAAGGTAGGGGTTATAATGGATTTATTTGATCTTGCAATGAGCAAGAACAATGTTAAAAAGCCTTTGGCAGAAAAAATGAGACCGCGAAATTTAGATGAATTTATTGGGCAAAAACATATAATAGGTAAAGGGAAATTGCTAAGACGGCTTATAGAAAGTGATAATTTAACTTCAATTATTCTATTTGGACCTCCAGGAGTAGGCAAGACTACTTTAGCTTATATAATATCTTTGGATACAAAGTGTGAATTTATTAAATTAAATGCTACTACTCTAGGTGTAAAAGAAATAAGGGAGTATATAAAAAAAGGAGAAGAAGCATTAAAATTTTATGGCAGAAGAACAATATTCTTTGTGGATGAAATTCATGCTTTGAAAAAAGGTTCTCAGCAGGATGCACTTTTGGAGGCAGTTGAAAAAGGAAATGTAATTTTAATTGGTGCTACAACTGAAAATCCTTATTTTGAAATTAATAGAGCACTTTTGAGTAGATCTAAGATATTCCAGCTTGAAGAGTTAAAAGAAGCGGATATTTCAGAAATTTTATTATTGTCTTTAAAGGATAAAGAGAGAGGTTATGGTAATTTAAAGATAAAAATATATGATGATAGTATCAAACTTATTTCAAGGCTATCTGGAGGAGATGCAAGAAGTGCTATTAATACTCTTGAGTTAGCAGTGCTGTCAACTCCTAAAAATGAGGAAGGCGTAATAATTATAGATAAAAATGTAGTAAAGGAATGTATACAAAAGCCAGTAATAAATTATGATTCCAGTGGGGATAGTCATTATGATATTACATCAGCTTTTATTAAAAGCATTAGAGGTTCGGATGCAGATGCGGCCTTATATTGGTTTGGTAGGATGATTGTTGGTGGAGAGGATCCAAGATTTATTGTAAGAAGACTTATTGTGCATGCATCAGAGGATATAGGAATGAAAGATCCCAATGGTATGTTAATAGCTCATGCTGCTTGGAATGCTTTGGAAACTGTGGGGATGCCTGAGGCAAGAATACCTATTGCACAGGCAATAATATATCTTTCAAAAGCAAACAAGTCCAATGCTGTTCTAAAAGCTGTAGACAGTGCAATTGAAGACGCTAAAAAGAATCAATTTAGAGTTCCACCCCATTTGAGAGATACGCATTATATAGGGGCAAAAGACATGGGCAGTGTGGGGTATAAGTATCCTCATGATTACATTGGAAACTATGTAGAACAAGAGTACTTTCCTAAAGAAATGAAGAAAAAAATATATTATAAAGAGTAGTAATTAAAGTTGACAAACATGGTGGGATTTGATAATATTATGAAGAAAGCATAGCAAAGCACTCGGAATTAAAGAGGAGTGATTAAATGAAATTATCTACTAAAGGAAGATATGGTGTTAGAGCTATGGTAGATTTAGCGATACATTATGGTGAGGCACCGGTATCTATAAAAATCATATCTGAGAGACAGGGAATATCAGAGAGCTATTTAGAACAGCTTTTTTCGCCACTGAGAAAGGCTAAACTTATAAAAAGTGTTAGAGGTGCTCAGGGTGGTTATATATTAAATAAAGAACCTAAAGATATTACAGCATCAGATATTATTGAGGTATTGGAAGGACCCATAGAGATCTCCTCATGTGTTGATGAAGGGGTATGCAGCAATAGTAATATTGAATGCTGTTCAACAAGACTTCTTTGGGAAAAGATAAAAAAGAGTATTGATGATGTGACTAAAACGGTTACACTGCAGGATTTGGCAGATGATTATAAAAAAATGATAAAAGATAAGGAGTGAATAAAATGACAAAAAAAGTTTATATGGATTATTCAGCAACTACATATACAAAGCCTGAAGTATTGGAAGAAATGCTTCCTTACTTTACTCAAAGCTTTGGTAATCCATCATCATTGTATACTTTATCAGATTTAAATAAAAAAGCTATATATACAGCAAGAGAAAGAGTAGGAAATGCTATAAATGCAGAAAAAGATGAAATTTATTTTACAGCAGGTGGCTCAGAAGCAGATAACTGGGCCATAAAAGGTATAGCTTATGCTCATAAAAGCAAAGGCAACCATATAATTACTACTAATATTGAACATCATGCTGTTTTAAATACATGTAAGTTCCTGGAAAACAATGGATTTGAAGTTACTTACTTGCCAGTGAATGAAGAAGGGTTAGTAAGTGTAGAAGATGTAGAGAAGGCTATTAAAGATAACACTATTTTGGTTTCTATAATGTTTGCAAATAACGAAATAGGGGCTATACAGCCAATAAAAGAAATTGGAGAAATATGTAGAGAAAAGAAGGTTTTATTCCATACAGATGCAGTTCAAGCTATAGGACATGTGCCAATAGATGTAAAAGACATGCACATTGATTTGCTTTCTATGGCGGCACATAAATTTTATGGGCCTAAGGGAGTAGGTGCTCTTTATATAAGAAGAGGAATAAGACTAGAAAACTTAATTCATGGAGGCGGACAGGAAAGAAATAAAAGAGCAAGTACTGAAAATGTTCCAGGAATTGTTGGAATGGGTAAGGCTATTGAATTGGCTGTTTTAAATATGAATGAGGAAAATGAAAAATTAAAAAGATATAGAGATAAACTTATAAAACAATTTTTAGATAGAGTACCTTATGCAAAATTAAATGGACCTACAGGAGATAATAGATTGCCGGGCAATGTTAATATTAGTTTTGTTGGAGTGGAAGGAGAAACTTTATTGTTAGATTTAGATGATAAAGGGATATATGCTTCAACAGGAAGTGCTTGTGCTTCTGGTGATTTATCAGCATCTCATGTACTTTTAGCAATAGGATTGTCTCATGGCGTAGCTCACGGTTCTTTAAGATTGAGCTTGGGAGAAGGAACAACAGAAGAAGATGTGGATTATGCTATTGAAGTAATACCAGAAATAATAAATAGAAGAAGAGAAATGTCACCATATTGGGAGCAATTTCTTATTGAGAAAGGAGAAAAATAATTATGTATACAGAAAAAGTTATGGATCATTTTAGAAATCCTAGAAATGTTGGAGAAATTGAAAATCCAAGTGGAGTTGGTGAAGTTGGTAACCCACAATGCGGGGATATAATGAAAATATATTTAGAAGTTGAAAACAATATAATTACTGATGTTAAATTTAAGACTTTCGGCTGTGGTTCTGCAATAGCTTCCTCAAGTATGGCTACTGAACTTGTAAAAGGAAAGACTTTAGAAGAGGCTTGGGGATTGAGTAATAAAGCAGTTGCAGAAGCATTGGATGGACTTCCACCAGTTAAGATGCACTGTTCAGTTCTTGCAGAAGAAGCTATTCATAAGGCAATAAATGATTTCAGAATAAAAAATGGGCTTGAACCATGGGAAACAAAAAATCATTCAGAGCACATTCATGATCATGTACATGGACATGATCATGAATAGTTGCAATTATAAATAATAGGTGATGAGATGAAGAAAAAGGTAGCAATTGGATTAAGTGGAGGAGTAGATAGCTCTGTTGCAGCATATCTCTTAAAAGAGCAGGGGTATGATGTTATAGGAGTAACTCTTCGTTTGTGCTCAGAAGTAGATGTTGCAGAGGATGCAAAAAAAGTTGCTGAAATGTTGGATATTCCTCACTATATCCTGGATTTAAGAGATGATTTCAAAGAAAATGTAATTGATTATTTTGCAGATGAATATATGAATGGAAGAACCCCTAATCCTTGTGCTGTCTGTAATAAAAAAATAAAGTTTGGCACAATGCTGGATAAGGCTAAAGAGTTAGGTGCAGAATATATTGCTACAGGTCATTATGCGAGAATAGAGGAGCATAATGGAAGGTATATAATTGCTGCCGCAGAAGATCAGAAAAAGGATCAAACTTATATGTTATATAGCCTAAGCCAAGAAGTTTTAAAGCATATTTTAATGCCTTGTGGAGAATATTCTAAGGATGAAATAAGAAGAAAAGCTAAGGAAATCGGACTAGAGGTGCATAACAAAAAGGATAGTATGGAAATATGCTTTATTCCAGATAATAATCATGGTGAGTATATTAAAAATCTAACTAATGGAAAAGTAAAAAGAGGAAACTTTATTGATAAAAACGGCAAAGTATTGGGTCAGCATAAAGGAATAATTAATTATACTATTGGACAAAGAAAAGGTTTAGGCTTAGCTTTAGGAGAACCTGTATTTGTAATTGATATATTACCCAAAACAAATCAGGTTGTAGTTGGAAAAGAAGAGGAGATATTTAAAACCTCTTTGATTGCAAAGGACATAAATTTTATTCCTTTTGAAAAACTAGAGAATCCGATGGAGGTAGAAGCCAAAATAAGATATTCTATGTCAAGAAGTAAAGCTACTATCAGTCCACTGGAAGATGGCAAAGTAAAAGTTCAGTTTGAAAATAAGCAGCGAGCAATTACTAAAGGGCAGTGTGTAGTTTTTTATTCACAAGATATTCTTATTGGCGGTGGAACAATTGAAGCTGTTATTTAATAAAACCAATAAGAAAGAATATTAAAAAAAATGTGTATCTATAAAAAGAGGTGAAATTTAGTTAATCTGAATTTTATCTCTTTTTTATAATAATAAAAACTCGATTATAATAGGTAATATATTTAGTATAATAGGAAATACTATGCATATATGTTTTTGCTAGAATGGAGTATGATATGTATAGAAGTAAAGATTTTTTACTAATGGAAGTAGTGGACATAAAAGGTAAAAAAATAGGTTTTATAAAAGATATTTTAATTGATTTTAATGAAGGCTTTGTTATAGGATTTAATATATCCTCGTATAATTTATTTCATAAAAGTGTAAATGTTTTAAAAAAAGATATTATATCTTTTAATAACAATATGATAATCAAAAAGAATTTTAGAGAGGAAAGGCTTGAATTTTTCACTTTAAAAGGCATAGATGTTTTAGACAGGTGTGGGGATGTAATTGGTATTATGGAAGATATAATTTTTGATAACTTTAGTTTTGAAATTATTGGAGTGGTTGTTTCAAAGGGGTTAATTGCTAATTTCATCAATGGGAAAAAAATATTTTTGACTAAGGAGTTAATATTAGGAGAAAAAAATATTTTGTATTATGGGAAAAACAGTAAAATGAATTTTAAAACGATGCCTCACGATATTGTAGGTACGAACGGATGAAGCTAAATAGAAGTTTAAAAAATAAATCAATAAAAAATGCAGTATATTTATTTATAATCGTGAGTTGTATTTTTATTATTTCAAGGATATCCATATTAAAAGAAATAATTTCTCTATTATTAATATCATTTATTATAGCGTATAGTCTAAAACCACTTCAAAAAATACTGATTAAAAAAGGGATAAAACCTAAATATTCTGCAGCATTACTTATATCAGGGTTATTTCTGGGGATTATTATTATTTTTACAATTTTAGTACCGTCAATATTGAAAGAAAGTTCAAATATAGGTAATACCATTGAAGAATTCGGCAAATATTTTGAAAGCTTGTACCATAGATTAAAACCAACAGGTAATAATAAAATAATATATACTCTTTTTAACGCAGTTAATAGTAAGATTAATAAAAGTTTTATAAGTTTATTTAATAAAATATTGGAATTTGGAGCTGAAATTAGTGAGAATATATTAGCATATTTTATAATTCCCATAATTGTATATTATTTTTTGTGTGATAGTGAGTATTTAAAAGGTAAAGTTTTACTTTTATGTCCATTAAAAAGTAGAGAAATAATAAAGAAAATAAATAAGGATATAGATAAAATTTTAGGAAGATACATAGTAAGTCAGTTTTTGTTATGTACACTTATAACTATGGTAACATTCGCAATATTAATATTTGTAGGAGTAAAATTTCCAGTTATTTTATCTATACTAAATGGAGTCTTTAATATTATACCTTATTTTGGTCCAATATTTGGAGCAATACCGTGCATTCTAGTAGCTTTTTTGACATCACCTAAAACCGCTTTATATGCTACAGCATGGTTGTATGTAATTCAATTTGTAGAGGGAAATATAATTTCACCTAAAGTTACAGGAGATAGTGTGAGCATACATCCTGTAGGGGTTATAATAATTTTGCTTATAGGTGAGAAAGTTGGGGGATTTTTAGGAATGGTTTTAGCTGTACCTATAAGTGTTATAATTAAAGTTATATATGAAGATTTAAATTATTATTTATTTTGATATATTATGTCAATATTATAGTTATTATATTGACATAAATACTATTTTTTCTTATAATCATTATATCGTAATTACAAATGAATATATAAGGCAGTGACGAGAATGAGTAAATATTGTGTTTTATTCAGAGAGGAAGTGGATGGTGTAAACTTCTTAAAACAGATATTGAAGCTATCTAAGAGCCGTTATTTTTGAGTGATATATAGTGTTATATATAATTAGGGTGGTACCGCGGAAAAACTTTCGTCCCTTACTTGTAAGGAATGAGAGTTTTTTGTTTTACAAAAAATTAGTATTGAGTATGGAGGAAATGAAAATGGAAAAGATGGGATTAAACCAGATAAGAGAAGCGTATTTGAAATTTTTTGAAAGTAAGGAACATTTAAGATTAGATAGTTTCTCATTAGTTCCTAAAAATGATAAAAGTTTATTGCTAATAAATGCAGGAATGGCACCTTTAAAACCTTATTTCACAGGACTGCAAACTCCGCCGAGAAAAAGAATTACAACATGCCAAAAATGCATAAGAACTGGAGACATTGAAAATGTAGGAAAGACTTCAAGACATGGTACTTTCTTTGAGATGCTTGGAAATTTTTCTTTTGGAGATTATTTCAAAAATGAAGTTATTCCTTGGGCATGGGAATTTGTTACAGAAGTTTTGAAATTACCAAAAGAAAAACTATATGTAACTATATACTTAGATGATGATGAGGCTTATGAATTATGGACTTCAAAGACAGATGTTAATCCTAAACATATATTTAGGTTAGGTAAAGAAGATAACTTCTGGGAACATGGAGTTGGTCCTTGTGGACCATGTTCTGAAATACATTTTTATAAAGATGAGGGAGAAATAGTATCAGCTGAAGATTTTGTTGAAAAATCAGATGCAGATAGAGCTGTTGAATTTTGGAATTTGGTTTTCACACAATTTGATAAAGATGAAGATGGAAATTATAATAGATTACAGTTTCCTAATATTGATACAGGTATGGGACTTGAAAGAATGGCTACAATTATGCAGGGCGTAGATACTATTTTTGAAGTAGATACTATAAAAAGCGTTCTTGATAAAACATCGGAATTAGCAGGAACTAAGTATGGAGAAAATAGAACTAAAGATATTTCTCTTAGAATAATAACAGATCACATTAGAAGTGTTACATTCATGATAAGTGATGGCGTTCTTCCTTCTAATGAAGGTAGAGGATATGTTCTAAGAAGATTGCTTAGAAGAGCTGCAAGACATGGTAGACTTCTTGGAATAAAAGATGTTTTTTTGAATAAAATAGTAGATACTGTAGTGGAAAATTCAGTAGTTGCTTATTCAGAAATTAAAGAAAAAAAGGATTACATTAAAAAAATTATATCTATAGAAGAAGAAAGATTTAGTGAAACTATAGATTCAGGAATGGAAATACTAGTAAGCTATATAGGTGAAATTCAAAAGGAAAATAAAAAAATATTATCTGGAGATAAAGTATTTAAATTATATGATACATATGGATTTCCAGTTGAGTTAACACAGGAGATTTTGGAAGAAAAAGAAATAAGTGTAGATTTAGATGGATTCAATGAAGAAATGAAAATGCAAAGAGAAAGAGCAAGAGCAGCAAGAGAAAAAAGTACTTATATGGGAACAGATGTAGGGGTTCTTGATACAATACCTGCTGAAATTGAAACTACATTTGATGGGTATAATAATTTAGAATTAAATTCTAAAGTTATGTCTATAATTAAAGAAGATGAATTTGCATCTTCTATTGGAGAAGGAGAAAAAGGTATTATTGTTACAGAAGTTACACCTTTCTATGCTGAAATGGGAGGACAGATAGGTGACAAAGGTACAATTTATACTGACGCCTTTATTGCTAAGGTTCAAGATTGCAAAAAGAATATTGGAGGAAAAATAGTTCATTTTGTAGAGGTACAAAAGGGCAGTATAAGTTTGGAAGAAGAGGTAACACTTAAGGTTGATGAAAAGAGAAGAGAAAATATTGCAAAAAATCATAGTGCTACACATATACTTCATGCAGCGCTACGTGAAGTAATTGGAGATCATGTTAATCAATCAGGATCATATGTTGATGAGGAAAGATTAAGATTTGACTTCACACATTTTACAGCGGTTACTCAAGAAGAGATAAAACAAATTGAAGATCTTGTAAATAAAGAAATAATGGAAATTCATGATGTTGATACTAAAACTATGACCTTAGAAGAAGCAAGAGAATCAGGAGCGATAGCTCTATTTGATGAAAAATATGGAAATAAAGTTAGAGTTGTAAATATAGGCGATTTCAGTACAGAACTTTGTGGTGGAACACATATTAATAATTCTGGTAAGATAGGATTATTTAAAATTTTATCTGAAAGTGGAATTGCTGCTGGAATAAGAAGAATAGAAGCTGTAACAGGAGAAAACGCATTGAGATTTGTAGATAAGAAAAATGAAATTTTAAAAGAAATTGCTCAAACTCTTAAGTGTTCAGAAAAAGAAATACTTAATAAATTAACTCAACAATTAAATGAGCTAAAAGATAAAGATAAAGAAATTACTGGATTGAAAGCTAAGCTTGCAAGTGGTTCAGAAAATGAAATATTGGAAAATGTTAAAGAAATAAATGGTGTAAAATATACTGCAGCAACATTAAAGGACATAGATGGAGATGCCTTAAGAGATTTAGCTGATAAGATTAAGGATAAAATGGGCAGTGGTCTAGTTGTTCTTGGAAGTACAAGTGGAGAAAAAGTTCAGTTTATTGCAGTGGCTACAAAAGATATTTTGGCTAAAGGTGTTCATTGTGGTAAAATTGTAAAAGAAGTTGCCAAAATAGCTGGCGGCGGCGGTGGTGGAAGGCCAGATATGGCGCAAGCTGGAGGTAAAAACCCTAAAAAACTTGATGAAGCAATAAAATATGTTGGAAAAATTATGGAAGATTTAGTAAAATAGTATACTTTTTATTAGATTTAGTTTATAATAAGCTTAAAGTAAATAAGTATTCTGAACTGCATATCTAAAAAGAGAGGTGAAGCAGTTATGAACAACGAAAATACTATGCAATTCGACATTCAAAAAAATAAAAAAGATTTAACAAGAACAATTTTAAATCAAGTAAATCATTCTTTGGAAGAGAAAGGATATAATCCTCTTAATCAATTAGTTGGATACTTGATTTCGGGGGATCCTACTTATATTACTAATTATAATGGAGCTAGAGCACTGATAAGAAAATTAGAAAGAGATGAAATTCTTGAAGAGGTTCTGAAAGCTTATTTATCAATTAAATAAAAATGCCCTTTTGGGCATTTTTATTTTAACATTACACATAATATACAAGGAGAAGCTTTATGAGAATCTTAGGCTTAGATGTTGGGGATAAAACAATTGGAGTTGCAGTAAGTGATCCATTAGGATTTACTGCTCAAGGAATAACTACAATTAGGAGAAGGAATATAGACTATGATATACAAGAATTAAGTAAAATATGTGCAGAGTATGGTGTAGAAACTATAGTTTGTGGGTTGCCTAAAAATATGAATGGTACAATAGGTGTTCAAGGAGAAAAAGTTATTGAGTTTTGTGAAATAATAAAACAAAATATAGAAATGCCATTAAAAATGTGGGATGAAAGACTTACTACCGCAGCCGCGCATAGAGCAATGCTTGAAGCTGATTTGTCTAGAGCTAAGCGAAAAAAAATAGTCGACAAGATGGCTGCAGTGTATATTTTACAGGGATATTTAGATAGTTTATAATAAGGGAGCGATAACAATGGAAAATGATTTTAATACAATCGTATTAAGAGATGAAGATAATAATGAAGTTGAATTTGAATTAATAATGAAATTTGATATAGAAGATAAAAAATATGTAATAGTTACTCCAGTAGAAGATGAGGAATATGAAGCTATAGCTTTCAGAATAGATGAGGATACTTTTGTAACTATAGAAGATGATGAAGAATTTAGAATGGTTACAGAAGCATATGAAACTTTAAGTTTAGAAAGAGATGCACAAAATTAAGCAACTAGTATGGAATTCAATAATGATTATCAATTGACAAAACTATAAAATAATATTAAACTAAATGTAGATGTAAATCTTGAAATAGTGAGCATGTTTATTAAAAGTGAGGTTTTATGATGTCTAAAGTATCTCCAACACAGATTGAAAAAATAAAAGAAAAATTAAAGTTGAAAGGTTATAAATTGACACCACAAAGGAGAGCTATAGTAAATAAGGTCATTGAAAAAAAAGGAAATCATCTTACTGCTGAAGAATTATATGATCTTGTAAAAGTAGAGTGTCCTGAAATTGGTTTAGCGACAGTATATAGAACTATTCAGTTATTGGAGGAAATTGGTGTAATTTATAAATTAAATCTTGATGATGGATGTAATAGATATGAACTAGTCAATGAAGATGAGATACATCAACATCACCATTTGATATGTACTAAATGTGGAAATGTTATTGAAGTAGAAGGTGACTTGCTTGATTCAATAGAAAAAAAGGTTGAAGAGAAATATAAATTTAAAATAGAAAACCATAGTGTTAAATTTTTTGGAATTTGTGATGAATGTTTTAAAAAATTAAAATAAATTAATTACAATACTTGTTAACTAAAAAATAAAAAAGGAGGGTAGGGTATTGAGAAGAGAAAAAGATAAAATAAATATTATTCCTTTAGGTGGGTTGAACGAAGTAGGTAAGAATCTAACAGCTATTGAATACAAAAATGAAATAGTGGTTATTGATTGCGGACTTAGTTTTCCAGATGATGAGATGTTAGGTATCGATGTGGTTATACCGGATGTAGGGTATTTGGTTAAAAATAGTGCGAAAATTAAAGGTATATTTTTAACTCATGGACATGAAGATCACATCGGTGCTCTGCCTTATGTTTTAAAAGAATTGAATGTACCAGTATACGGAACAAAACTAACTTTAGGCATAGTAGAGAATCGATTAAAAGAAAATGGACTTTTAAGTTCTAGTAAACTATGTAAAATACAACCTAAAGATATAGTTAAACTTGAAAATATGTCTATTGAATTTATTAGAACTAGTCATAGTATTGCTGATTCAGTTGCAATAGCTATTCATACACCTCTAGGTATTATTCTACATACAGGGGACTTTAAAATTGACTATACACCTATTGATGGTCAGGTTGCTGACTTGGCTAGATTTGCTGAATTAGGTAAAAAAGGTGTTATAGTTATGATGGCTGATAGTACAAATGTTGAAAGAGCTGGTTACACCATGTCTGAAAGAACTGTTGGGGAAGCTTTTGAAAATATATTTTCAAAAGCAGACGGTAGAATAATAGTTGCTACTTTTGCTTCAAATGTTCATAGAATTCAGCAAATAATTTCTGCATCATCTAAATTTGGAAAAAAAGTTGCAGTTTCAGGCAGAAGCATGGAGAATATTGTTAATGTTGCATCAGAACTTGGTTACCTGAAATATGAAGAGGGAACTTTAATCAGTATAGATGATATTAAAAAATATCCTAACAATAAGATTACTATTATCACTACAGGAAGCCAAGGAGAGCCAATGTCTGCTCTTTCTAGAATGGCATCTTCTGATCATAAAAAAGTTAATATCGTTAAGGGAGATATGGTAATTATTTCAGCAACTCCCATACCTGGAAACGAGAAATTAGTTTCAAAGGTAATTAACCAGTTGTTTAAACAAGGTGCCAATGTTATATATGAAGCACTTGCAGATGTTCACGTTTCAGGGCATGCATGTCAAGAGGAATTAAAATTAATGCATACACTTGTAAAACCTAAATTTTTCATACCAGTACATGGAGAATATAGAATGTTAAAACAACATAGTGATTTGGCTGTTAAGCTAGGATTACCGGAGAAAAACGTTATTATAGCTGATAATGGTGAAGTGATTGAAATTACTAGAGAATATATCAAGAAAAGTGGTACTGTGTCATCAGGAAAGGTATTTGTTGATGGACTAGGTGTTGGTGATGTTGGAAATATTGTTTTAAGAGATAGAAGGCATCTTTCACAAGATGGTATACTTACAGTAGTTGTTACTATTGCTAGAGATAGTGGAAAGGTAATAGCAGGACCAGATATAATTTCTAGAGGTTTTGTATATGTAAGAGAGTCTGAAGATTTAATGGAAGAAGCTAGACTTATAGTTAGAGATGCCTTAAGAGAGTGTGAAGAAAAGTGCATTACCGAATGGGCAGTTATAAAGTCAAAAGTAAAAGAAGTTCTTAGAATGTTCCTATACGAAAAAACTAAGAGAAAACCAATGATACTTCCAATAATCATGGAGATATAAGTGATTGTGGTGTTATGAAGGAGAAATATCTAGACATACTATGGGAAGATATAATCAAAATATTAAATGAAGTTGTAGACGTAGATATTTTTCTAGATAAAAAAAGTAAGTTTTTTACAAATGTTGACTTTTTAAACTTATAATATTAGAATAAGTATGATAAGTGTAAGATTGGATACTAAAAAGTATCCAATTTTTATTTGTGTATTAAATAATTTACGATATAGTGTAAAAATATGGAGGAAATTAAATGGAATTATTTACAAGAAACGATATAAGAAACATTGCAATTATTGCCCATGTTGACCATGGTAAAACTACTTTAGTAGATGCGATGTTAAAGCAAAGTCATGTTTTTAGAGAAAATGAAAAAGTAGAAGAAAGAGTTATGGATTCAAATGATTTAGAGAAAGAAAGAGGTATAACAATACTTTCTAAGAATACGGCTGTCTCATACAATGGTGTTAAGATAAATATAGTTGATACACCTGGACATGCCGATTTTGGTGGAGAGGTTGAGCGTGTATTAAAAATGGTAGATAGCGTTTTTTTAGTTGTTGATGCTTACGAAGGTGCTATGCCTCAAACTAAATTTGTACTAAAAAAGGCTTTAGAATTACATTTAAAACCTATAGTTTTAATTAACAAGATTGATAAACCTAATGCAAGACCAGAAGAAGTTATTGATGAAGTATTTGATTTGTTTGTTGAATTAGGAGCCGATGATGAGCAACTTGATTTTCCAATAATATATGCATCTGCAAAAGGTGGATATGCAAAGAAAGAATTAGGTGACCCAGATGAAAATATGGAACCTTTGTTTGACGCTATAATAAAAAATGTAAAGGCTCCAACAGGATATTTAGATAAACCACTTCAACTATTAGTTACAACAATTGATTATAATGAATACGTAGGAAGAATTGGTATAGGAAAGATTGAAAGAGGAAGTATTTCTAAAAATCAACAAATAACTGTAATAGGTAGAGATGGTTCTAAAAAGAATATTAAGGTTTCAAATCTATATGTATATAATGGATTAAAAAGGGAAGAAGTAGATAAAGCACAACTTGGTGATATAGTTGCTGTTGCAGGTATACCAGATGTTAATATTGGAGAGACTATAGCTGATACGGCTTGCCCAGAAGCCATACCTTTTGTAGATATTGATGAGCCTACATTAAGTATGTATTTCATGGTTAATAACTCACCATTAGCAGGACAAGAAGGAGATTATGTAACTTCTAGACAGGTAAGAGATAGACTGTTTAAGGAATTAGAGACAAATGTAAGTCTAAAAATTGAAGAGACAGATTCAGCAGATTCTTTTAAAGTAAGTGGTAGAGGAGAATTACATCTTTCAATCTTAATTGAAACTATGAGAAGAGAAGGATATGAATTTCAGGTATCTAAACCATCTGTTATATTTCATGAAGAGAATGGTGTAAAACTTGAGCCTATTGAGTATTTAACTATTGATGTGCCTGAGGAATTTATGGGAGTAGTTATGGAAAAATTAGGACCTAGAAAAGCAGAAATGGTAAATATGACTTCGGCTGTTAATGGATATACAAGATTAGAATTCACAATACCAGCTAGAGGATTAATAGGATTTAGAAATGAATTTATGACTGATACAAAAGGTAATGGTATAATGAATCATATATTCCATAGTTATGAGCCTTATAAAGGGGATATACCTGAGAGAACAAGAGGTTCTATTGTAGTTTTTGAAGCTGGTGAGGCTGTAACTTACGGGTTGTTTAATGCCCAAGAGAGAGGTAGATTATTTATTACACCAGGAACTAAAGTTTATGAAGGAATGATAGCTGGAGAATCTTCAAGAGCAGAAGATATAGATGTAAATGTATGTAAGAAAAAGCAGTTAACTAATACAAGATCATCAGGTGCTGATGATGCGTTGAAACTTGTTCCAGCAGTTCAGATGAGTTTGGAACAATGCATTGAGTTTATTGCTTCGGATGAATATGTTGAGATAACACCTGAAAATATAAGAATGAGAAAAAGTATATTAGATGCTACTGAAAGAAAGAGAGCTTCGAGAAAAAAATAATTATTTTTTATGAGGTGAATCCATGAAAAATAAAAAGGTATTTACCGCAGTCATAATTGCTATATTATCTATAGCAGGCTTGATAACATTTAAAATTGCTAATCACATAAAACATCCTTTTAATACAAAAACTGGTGTAGTACCAGTTTTTGTACATAAAGGAGATTCTTTGTTTAATATTATTAGTGAATTGGACAATAATGGGCTGATTAAAAATGAGTATTTAATTAAATTCTATATTAAAAATAAGAAACTAGATACAAATATTAAACAAGGTAAATACTCAATACCTAATAGTGTTTCTATTAATGAATTTGTAGAAATTTTGAATAAGGGATTGAGTGATAACTATTCCATTCGCGTGACAATTCCAGAAGGGTGCGATATTGAAGGAATAGCTGATATAATAGGTAAAAGTGGTATACTTTCTAAAGATGAGTTTATTAGAAGCTGCATAGAATATAAAGTGCCTTCTTTTATAAAAAACAGAGATGATATAAAATACGCTTTAGAGGGATACTTATTTCCTGATACATATGAGTTTCAAAAGGGAACTAATGGAGAAAAGATCATCCATGTGATGTTAAATAGATTTCAAGAAATATTATATAAGATTGAAAAAGAGGAAAATAAGAAAATTGACAATTTACAAGAGTTAATTACTGTTGCATCTATAATAGAGAAAGAAGCTAGAGTAGATGAGGATAGAACTAAAATCGCATCAGTATTTGTTAATAGATTGGATAGAGGTATGATGCTTCAGACGGATGCCACTGTACTATATGCTATTGGGGAGCATAGACGTAAATTATATTTAAAAGATTTAAAAATTGAATCCCCTTATAATACGTATAAGGTTAAAGGGCTTCCGCCAGGGCCTATATGTTCTCCAGGTAAAGCATGTATTAAAGCAGCATTAAATCCTGAAACTACAGACTACATTTATTATGTATTGCAAGATGAAAGAAAGCATTATTTTACTAATAATTATAAAGATTTCTTAAAAGCAAAAAATATGTACAAAAAAAAGGATAAATAATTTAAGAATTTAAGTTATGACAGAAAAAATGCTTAGGTTTGGAGGAAAACTAATGAGTGGAATAGCACATGATTATATGATTGAATATATAAGAGAGTTAATTCCGGAAGAAGAGGGGAGTTTAAAAGAATTAGAACATTATGCAGAAAAAAATAGAGTGCCTATAGTTCAAAAAGAAGTTGCAAATTTTTTGAAACTTATGGTAACGATGCAAAAGCCTAAAAGTATTCTGGAATTAGGTACTGCAATAGGATATTCATCTATTCTTATGTGCCTGTCTTCGGGAGGCACAAACAAAATAACAACAATTGAAAGAGATCCTAAAATTATCAAAATTGCAGAAGAGAATATAAAAAAATATGGTTTTGATGACAATATAAATGTACTTGAAGGAGATTGTATAGAAGTCCTTGAAAAATTAGAAGGTAAATATGATATGATTTTTATGGATGCGGGTAAAGGACATTATAATCATTTTTTACCTCATTGTTTAAGATTATTGGATAAAGATGGTGTTATTATTGCAGATAATGTATTGTTCAGAGGTATGGTAGCTTCTGATGAATTATTGCAGAGAAGAAAAATTACCATTGTAAAAAGAATGAGAAATTACTTAGACTTAGTATCAAAAGATAAAAACCTTATTACTACGGTAATACCTATGGGTGATGGTATTGCAGTTACAACGAGGAGGAATACTGATGAATAGACCAGAAATACTAGCTCCTGCCGGAAATTTAGAAAAATTAAAAACAGCTATTGATTTTGGAGCAGATGCTGTTTATTTAGGAGGAAGTAAATTAAATTTAAGAGCTCTAGCTGATAATTTTGATAATGAGAAATTAAAGGAAGGCTTGAAATATGCTCATGATAGAAATAGAAAGGTTTATGTAACAATCAATGTATTTCCACATAACAATGATTTAGAGGGACTTGAAGAATACTTGATAGAACTTTATGAGATGGGTGTAGATGCAATAATAGTATCTGATCCAGGTATTATAAGTACGGCTAGAGAAATAGTTCCTAATTTAGAATTGCATTTGAGTACTCAAGCTAATAGTGTAAACTGGAAATCTGCATTGTTTTGGCACAATATGGGAGTTAAAAGAATAGTTTTAGCTAGAGAACTATCTTTGGAAGAAATAAAGCAAATTAGAAATAAATTACCAGACAGTTGTGAAATAGAAGCTTTTGTACATGGTTCTATGTGTATTTCTTATTCAGGACGCTGTTTATTATCCAATTATATGACAGGAAGAGATTCAAATAGAGGATTGTGTGCTCAACCATGCAGATATGAGTATTATTTAATGGAAGAGAAAAGACCAGGAGAATATTTTCCGGTATATGAGGACGAAAAAGGAACTTACATCTTAAATTCTAAAGATTTATGCATGATTAAACATATACCAGAATTAGTTGAGTCGGGCATTCATTCATTTAAAATAGAAGGAAGAATGAAGAGTTCATATTATGTTGCTTCTGTTGTAAAAGCATATAGAGAGGCGCTAGATTCATATTTTGAAAATGCAGAGGAATATGAATTTAAAGATAAATGGATGGAATATTTAATGAAGCCAAGTCACAGAAATTATTGTACTGGATTTTATTTTGAAGAGAAGAACATTGAAACATATGAATCATCTTCATATGTAAGAAATTATGATATAGTTGGAATTGTTAAAGAATATAATCCAAATAATTTTACAGCTATGATAGAACAGCGAAATAGAGTGTTTGAGGGAGAACGGTTAGAAGTTTTAAGGGCAAAAGAAGATAGCTTCCAAGTAGTATTGGAAGATATGAGAGATAAAAATGGCAATAAAATTGAAGCAGCACGTTCAGCACAGATGATATTCACTGCAAAAACTAGTGTTGAGTTAAAAGAAAAAGATATTTTAATAAAAGCTAGGGAGAATGACATATGAAGAGACCAATTTTAATAGGAATTACAGGAGGTACAGGTTCAGGGAAAAGTACTATTGCTAACAAAATTTATGAAAGCTTTAGCAAAAAATGTATTGCTATGATTGAACAAGATTCTTATTATAAGGATCAAAGTCAGTTAACCTTTGAAGAAAGAATTAAAACAAATTATGATCATCCAGATGCTTTTGATACTCAACTACTTGTGGAACATCTAAAAGAATTATTAAATGGACAAACTGTTCATAAACCCATATATGATTTTAAGCAGCATACTAGAAAAAAAGAGATTGTAGAAGTTCAGCCAAGAGAAATAATAATTGTTGAAGGAATACTTATACTTCAAGAGCCAGCTATAAGAGAATTATTAGATATAAAAATTTATGTTGATACAGATGATGATGTTAGAATTATTAGGAGAATATTAAGAGATATAAATGAAAGAGGAAGAACTGTGGAATCTGTAATTGAACAGTATTTGGACGTAGTTAAGCCTATGCATACTCAATTTACAGAGCCTACAAAGAGATATGCAGATATAATTGTTCCGGAAGGTGGACAGAATAAAGTTGCCATTGATATTTTGGTGTCTAAAGTAAAACAAAGCTTATTAGAAGAATAATAAGAAAAATATGGAATAAAACACTCGGTTTTAGGTTATAATTTGCCTAGAAGGGGTGTTTTTTTTATGAATGGTAAAGGATATAGAAAACGTGTATATATAATTTTTATGATATTTTTATTAATGTTCATATTGTTAATAGGAAAAATAGTTATTTATCAGTATGTTCATTCTCCTAAACTAAAGACTATGGCAGATAATCAATATCATTATAAAGAAAAAGTAAGAGAATTGAATTACTCACTTTTAGATTCTAATGGCAAAGACTTGCTAAAATATTGTAATGAATATTATGCTGTTATAGATCCGTATAGCTTTATTTTAAATAATTACTATACTAAAAAAAATGATTTGTATGCGCTTAATATAATTCTTAAAAACTATAATAAAGAATATGATATAGATAAAATAGATTTAAAAAATAAAAATGAAAAAATAAAATTTAAAATTGATGAAACAACATATAATGAATTATCAAAAATTAAAGAAATAAAAGGGTTTTATACATATAACTATGTAAAGGTAAATAGACAAAATGGATGGTGGAATGTTGAAAATCTATTAACTAACATATATAAAATTAATACTAATGGGGAAAATGAAGAGAAGAGTGAAAATTCTATAGAATATCAAATAAGAGAAAAAACTAAAAAAAATGAATTTATATATAATATTTTTAAGAAAGATGTTAATGGAAATATCTATAATGAGTATCTGACACAGCCTAAAAATAATGTTTATGTTAGATTGACACTGGATAAATATTTACAAGATACTGTAAAAGATATCTTAAATAAAAGTGACTACAATATGTATAGCCAGATAGGTGTAGTTTTAATGGAGAGTAGTACTGGTAAAATAAAAGCTATGGTTCAAAAGGATGATTTAAAACCTAATATAAATCTTGGTGTTTCAACAAATCACGGTTTTTTTCCAGGTTCTATTTTTAAGGTTATAGTGGAAGAAATTGGATTAAAAACTGGAAAAATATCATTAAATCATAAGTATAATCTTAATCCTGATTTAAGTAAGAGATATAAAGGGCATGAAAATAAAGAAAGTATGAATTGTGGTGAAGCTTTAATTCAATCTTCTAATGATATCTATGCACAAATTGGAATAGATGTTGGAATCAAAAATATCAAAGCATTTGCTGAAAGACAAGGATTGACTCATAAGGTGCTAAATTTTGATGAAGAAACATATGGAAGTTTTGAAGGTAATGACAATGAAGTTGGAGATGTAGAATTAACGGCCTTTGGTCAAAAACAAAGAATAACGCCTATTGAAGCAATAAGTATACCTAATACTGTTATAAATAAAGGAATTTATGTTAAACCATATTTAATAGATGCTTATGTTAATGAAGATAATATACCTATTGAAGAATTCCATACTGAAGAAAAAAATAGTATAGGTGTTGATATAGCAAATATCTTAAGAAACCAAATGATTAAAGTAGTGACATCATTACATGGTACTGGAAAAGAAGCGAAGATTGATAATATTCAAGTTGGAGGAAAAACTGGTACGGCTGAGAGACTAGAAGGAAAAAATAAGTTTTATGATGGATGGTTTGCAGGATTTTTCAAGGTAGGTGAAGAATACTATTCAATGGTTGTTTTTGTAGAAGATATCGGGTACGATAAGAGTGCTGGAAATACGGCTGTACCTATTTTTAAAGAAATTATAAAAAAAACTTATGATTATTTAAATAAATTTTAGGTGTACATGCAAAATTATTATTATCAATCATATTATAATAATAAGCACTGTTAGGGGGATATCCTTGTGTTTTTTATTAATTGTTTGATTGATGTAATTGGGAATATGACTTTTCTAACTGCCTATGTAAGTAATGGAACTTCATTTCCACAGCCGCTGGATGAGAAAGAGGAAAAATACTATTTAAAAAGACTTAAAGATGGAGATGTTTTGTCTAAGAGCATTTTAATAGAAAGAAATCTTAGACTCGTAGCCCACATTGTAAAGAAATATTCTTATCCACATAAAGATATTGATGATTTAATATCAATTGGTACAGTTGGGCTTATTAAAGCCATAGATTCTTTCGATAGTTCAAAGGGAACAAGACTTGCAACATATGCTGCAAGATGTATTGAAAATGAAATATTAATGCTTATTAGAAATACAAAAAAAATTAAAAGTGAAGTTTATCTTCAAGATCCTATTGGAGTAGATAAAGAAGGTAATGAAATTTCTCTAATGGATGTTTTAAGTAGTGGTGATGATTCTGTTATTGAAATTGTTGAAAATCGTATACAGATAAAAAAACTTTATGATAAAATAAACGATTGTTTATCTGAAAGAGAAAAGATAATTATAAAAATGAGATATGGACTTACAGATGGAAAACCAAGAACCCAGAGGGAAATAGCTAAATTATTAGAAATATCTAGATCCTATGTATCAAGAATAGAAAAAAGAGCATTGAAAAAATTGTATAAGGAATTTAATTCTATAAATCAAAAATGAAAGATTTGTAAAGATAGTTGGCATATGATGCCAACTATTTGAAATTATTTTATTGAATATAAAATGATTTTGGGTGTTAAAATTTGTAGAAAAACTACGAAAATAATAAGTGTAAGGGGAAAAAGGTCATATTTGTTTTACAAGAATTATTTATGTAACAAATAATAGGAGGAAATTAAGTTGATGACATTAAATGAACTATTGGAAAAAACTGCAAAAGAAAATGCATCTGATTTACATTTAACCGTTGGAATTTCTCCAACAATAAGAGTGAATGGTCAACTTACTGGTATTGGTGAAAAAAAATTAACTGCAGCTGATACATTAAGGTATGTAAAGGAACTTTTAGGTGATCGATATGATGAATATGATAAAAAAGGAGAAATGGATGTATCGTTGTCTTTACCAGGAGTAGGAAGATTTAGGGTAAATGCATACAAACAGAGAGGCAGTGATGCTGTTGCAATAAGAGTAGTAGCATTGAAAATTCCTACTTTAAGTGAAATAAAGATGCCTTCAGTAGTTAAAGAATTAACTAAAAAACAAAGAGGACTTGTACTTGTTACGGGACCAACTGGTAGTGGAAAAAGTACAACACTGGCAGCAATGATAAATGAAATTAATACAACAAGAGCAGCTCATATAATTACTTTAGAGGATCCAGTTGAGTATTTGCACAAGCATAACAGATCTATAATAAATCAAAGAGAAATTGGAAAAGATACTTTATCATATAAAGATGCTCTGAGAGCTGCTTTAAGAGAAGATCCAGATGTTATTCTTGTAGGAGAAATGAGAGATCTTGAAACTATATCAATAGCTATTACTGCAGCTGAAACGGGACATCTAGTTTTATCTACATTACATACTATAGGTGCAGCAAAAACAATAGATAGAATTATAGATGTTTTTCCGCCATATCAACAGCAGCAAATTAAAATTCAGCTTGCAGCTGTACTTCAAGGTATTATTTCGCAGCAATTAATATTAAGAAATGATGAAAAAGGTAGAATAGCTTCATTAGAAGTTATGATGGTAAATTCTGCAATTCAGAATTTGATTAGGGAAGGAAAAACACATCAAATACAATCTGCTATTCAAACAGGAAGTAAATATGGCATGAAAACTATGGATATGAGTCTTGTTGATTTATATAAGCAAGGATTAATTTCTTATGAAAATGCTTTAACTGCATCTATCGATAGAAATATGATGAAAAGAATGATAGAAATATGATGAAAAGAATGATAGAAGTATAAAGTAGTTAAGTTATAATTAATAAGTTATATATTTTTCTGAGTAAAATTACTCGTAAAAGATGGTATATGTATAAAATTTATGATAAAATTATCAGTAAGGTAAAAAAAGAAAAATGGAAAAAGATTACATAACAGTATTTTGTTTAGTATTATATTTGAAAAGAATCATATTAAATACAAAAAAGTATAGAAATTTAAAGGAAAAAGGATTCTTATGTTGAATATATATTTTAGAGGATAGAGGATTTCTGTAAGGGAGGGAAAACCAGATGCACGAATATATAGTTGGGCTTGATATCGGATCATCAAATGTATATGGTGCTGTTGGAAAAGTGGATAATGAAGGCGAAATCCGAATAATTGGAATTACTGCTGTAAAATGCAATGGACTAAAAAAGTCTGTTGTAGTTGATATAGATAGTACCTCTCAATCAATTAAGGAATGTATTAAAAACCTAGAGAGAATGGTAGACATTAGTATTTCTGATGTATATATAACTTTGCCAGCAGGAATTAGTGAATTAGTTTGGAATAAAGGTATTGTGGCTGTGTCCTCTGATGATAAGGAAATTAGAGAAAATGATGTATTAAGAGTGCTTGATGCAGCAAGATTAATATCTGTACCTCAAGATAAAGAAATTATTGGTGTTGTTCCACATCAATATATAGTAGATGGATATGATCATATTATTGAGCCAGTAGGAATGAGTGGTATGAGACTTGAGGTAGATGCTCAAATAGTATTAGCGCAGAGTACAATAGTAAATAATCTTAGAAAAAGTATAAATAGGGCAGATATTCACATTGCTGGAGAAGTTCTTCAACAGCAAGCAATTTCGCAAGTTGTTTCTACTAAGGAAGAAATTGACAGGGGTGTTGCGTTTGTAGATATTGGTGCTCAAACAACAGATATTTGTATTTATAAAAGAGAAAATCTTTGTTATACTAGTATGGTACCACTTGGTGGTGATAACATCACAAATGATATATCGGTCTGTTTAAAAATTCCATTTGCCGAAGCTGAGAAAATTAAAATTAGATATGCCGATTTAAGTAATGAATATGATGAAGAAAATAAAAAAATATCTGTGAATGCAGGGTATAATCATTCTATAGAAGCGGATCTTGGTTACGTACATGATATAATTGAAGCAAGAATTGAAGAAATATTATATTATGTGAGGGACAAGCTCAAAGAAAGCAAATATGGGAATGAAATTTCTGGAGTAGTTATAGTTGGGGGTGGATTAACTTTATTTAAAGGTATTAATGGATATGCTTCTAAAATTTTAGGTAAATCAGTTAAAAGTGGTTTCCCAAACTATATTGGTGCTGCAAGTCCAATATATGTTTCATCCGTAGGTATTATTAAAGATGTTGCGAGTTCCTTACGAATAAATAAGAATTTTGAAAAATTTGAAAAAGAAGTTAGTAGTAATTCAAAAATAAGAACTGATGTAAATAAAAAAGAAAATAGTGATAGTTTAGTATCAAAACTAAAAGAATTTTTTGCAGAGTTTTTTTAGTAAGGAGGTTATTATTGTGCTAGATTTTGATGTTGATGTTCAACAATTTGCTCAAATAAAAGTAATAGGTTGTGGTGGCGGAGGAAATAATGCTGTTAATAGAATGATTAAAGAAGGTCTTAAAAATGTTGAATTCATTGGTATAAATACAGACAAGCAGGCATTAGCAGTTTCTCAAGCATCACAAAAAATACAAATAGGTGATAAGTTAACTAAGGGATTAGGGGCAGGCGCTAATCCAGAAATAGGAAGAAAGGCTGCCGAAGAAAGTAAAGATGAAATTGCTCAGTCCATAAAAGGAGCTGATATGGTATTTATAACAGCTGGTATGGGTGGTGGAACAGGAACTGGTGCTGCACCTGTTGTGGCTGAAATTGCTAAATCACTCGGAATTTTAACAGTTGGAGTTGTGACAAAACCTTTCCCATTTGAAGGTAGAAAGAGAATGCTTCATGCAGAGTTGGGAATTAAAAATTTAAAGGATACGGTAGATACTTTAGTAACAATTCCTAATGAAAGACTTCTTGCTATGGTTGATAAGAAAACTTCATTAGTAGAAGCTTTTAAATTTGCTGATGATGTATTAAAACAAGGTGTACAAGGTATATCCGACTTAATTACCATTCCAGGTCTTGTAAACTTAGATTTTGCTGATGTAAGAACTATTATGGTAGATAAGGGATTGGCTCATATGGGTGTTGGACAAGGAACTGGTGACAATAGAGCACAGGAAGCAGCAAAACAAGCAATATCCAGTCCACTTTTAGAAACTTCCATTATGGGGGCAACAGGAGTTTTGCTAAATGTTACAGGTGGATCAGATTTAGGATTGCTTGAAATAAATGAAGCTGCTGAAATAGTTCAAGAGGCAGCAGATGCAGATGCTAATATTATTTTTGGAGCAGTAATAGATGAAAATTTAAAAGATGAAATTAGAATTACAGTAATTGCAACTGGTTTTGAAGAAAAGATGGAAGGTGAAAATTTAGTGCCTCCATTAAAAGAAAAAGAGAAAGAAAAAATATTTACTAGTAGTAGTGAAGAACATAAAACTTCATATGAAGAAGCAGCAGTTTCTAAAGAAAAAGAATATGGTCAAGTTGATTTAGAAGTTCCAGCTTTTTTGAGAAGACATCACAGATAAAAAAGTGCTTATATAAGCACTTTTTTTTTTACAAAGAAATTAATGACAAAATATGGAAATAAATGTAGAGTATTAAAATGTGTTGGAGTATATAAAATGACAAAATTTTGAAAAAGATAGTTATATAATTATTTAAAAGGGGGAAGGGAGTTGGTAGTTTATATAGATATAATCTTTATTGAAAATCTCATAGTTAATTTATTTTTATTATATGTTACTGCTCAAACTTTAAAAGTCAGAATAAGAATGCTGAGTATTTTTTTATCAGCTGTTGTAGGAAGTTTATATGCTGTAACAACAATATATACAAAGTTTAGATATCTATCATATATACCGATTAAATTTATAATTGCCGTAATTATGATATTAATACTTTTTAGAAAAAAAGATTTTTGGTTTAATATAAAATCCACTATTATACTTACTTTATATTCAATGCTTTTAGCAGGGGTATGTATATTTATTGAATTCAATAAGAATATAAGTATAAGTATGAAGTATAATAGTTTTTCTTACAAAATATTGTTAGCTGCACTAATGATTATATATATAGTTGTACATAGAATAATTGTTTATGTAAAAGACAGGCAAAATATAATAAGATTAATATTTGAAGTTGAAATAGTTACCGATAAATTTCAAAAGAAAGTTAATGCATTTATGGATACAGGTAATGGACTGAGAGAACCTGTTACAAATTTACCAGTTATGATTGTTGAGAAAGAAATTTTTAAAAATATAAATATCAAAGAAGAAGAAAAATTTATTATTCCATATAGAGTGGTTAATGGTTATGGAGGAAACTTAGAGGGGTTTAGACCCAAATTAATAAGGGTATTTAAAGAAAGTAAGGTTCAAGATTATCAGGTTATAGTTGCATTTTGTAATGGCAAATTAAGTTCTTTAAATGAGTATAATGCATTATTAACTAGAGATATTCTTTGAGGAGGGGTGAGTTTTTGCTAAAATTAAGTGTTGTCTTAAACAGAATATTATCTAAATTTAAAATTTTTTTTGGAAAAGTATATTTTATTGGTGGAAATGATGCGCTACCACCTCCACTTACGAAAGATGAAGAAGAAAAGTTAGTTGGTAAAATAATAAATGGTGATGAGAGTGTAAGAACTATATTAATTGAGAGGAATTTAAGGCTAGTAGTATATATTGCGAGAAAATTTGAAAATTCAGGTATTTTAGTTGAAGATTTAATATCAGTTGGAACTATAGGTTTAATTAAAGCTGTTAATACTTTTGATCCAGAGAAAAAAATTAAATTAGCAACCTATGCTTCAAGGTGTATTGAAAATGAGATATTAATGTATTTAAGAAGAAATAATAAAATTAAAGCAGAGATTTCATTTTATGAACCACTTAATACGGACTGGGATGGAAATAAGTTGTTATTGTCAGATATTTTAGGAACTGATAATGATATGGTTTATAATTTGATAGAAGATGAAGTGGATAAACAATTATTGTTTATTGCTATGAGAAAATTAAGTGAGAGAGAAAAAGAAATAATTAAATTGAGATTTGGACTGAACGGTTGTGGAGAAAAAACTCAAAAACAAGTAGCAGACATACTTGGCATATCTCAATCATATATTTCTAGGTTGGAGAAAAGAATAATTAAAAGATTAAAAAAAGAAATCAATAAAATGGTATAGATTGTCCTTGGTATAAAAATTAGTTTCTCAGGGGATAATTAGAATGCGACTACTCTGAGGGAGCTGATTTTTATGATGATAAATAAAGTGGAGATTTGTGGAGTGAATACTGCAAAACTACCTATTTTAAAAGAACGTGAAATGAAAGAATTGTTATTAAAAATGAAGGACGGTGACTCAATTTCTAGGGAAAAATTTATCAGAGGAAATTTAAGATTGGTATTAAGCGTAATTCAAAGATTTAATAATAGAGGCGAAAATGTAGACGATTTGTTTCAAGTAGGGTGTATTGGATTAATAAAATCTATTGATAATTTTGATTTAAGTCAAAATGTTAAATTTTCAACGTATGCTGTTCCTATGATTATAGGAGAAATTAGGAGATATTTAAGAGATAATAATTCAATAAGAGTCAGTAGATCGTTGAGAGATATAGCATATAAAGCTTTACAAGTAAGAGATAAACTTGTAAATAGGGAAAATAAAGAACCTACTGTTTCTCAAATCGCAAAAGAACTTAATATTCCAAGAGAGGAAGTTGTATTTGCCCTAGATGCTATTCAAGATCCAGTGTCACTATTTGAACCAATCTATCATGATGGAGGAGATGCTTTGTATGTTATGGACCAAATTAGTGATAGTAAAAACATTGATGAGAGTTGGCTTGAAAACATATCTATAAAAGAAGCTATGAAAAAATTAAATGATAGAGAAAAATTAATATTAAATATGAGGTTTTTTCAAGGACGTACCCAAATGGAAGTTGCTGAGGAAATAGGTATTTCACAAGCACAAGTTTCAAGACTTGAAAAAACAGCATTAAAGCATATGCGTAAACATATATAAAATAGAGCTTATAGGCTCTATTTTTATTTTTAAAATAATATATTAAATAGCTTGTACATATATTATATTATTGATGGAAAATAAGAAAAGGAGGAAGTAAAATGGATTTTTATTCAATAAACAATTTAAAATTGATGGAAGTTATAGATATAAATACTGGTTGTAAAATAGGATATATAAGAGATTTCAAAGTGGATTGTAATGAATATAAAATAATTTCGATAATAATACCAGCAGAAAGAACATCTTGGTTTAACAAAAATAGTTATATTGAAATTTCATGGGAAAAGATTGTAAAAGTTGGCGTTGATGTAATTTTAGTAAATGAAAATATGATTGATATAGATAATAAGTAGTGGTAATTTATATGAAAAAAAGGTATAATGTTGAATGTAATATAGTATAGAAAAAGGACGTGATAGATTGAAATGTCCCTATTGTGGCTTTGAAGAGAGTAAAGTGGTTGATTCAAGATCCACAGAGGATCATAAGGCAATTAGAAGAAGAAGGGAATGCTTAAAATGTAACAAAAGATATACTACCTATGAAAAAATAGAAGACATACCTATATTAGTAATTAAAAAAGATTCAAATAGAGAGTATTTTGATAAGTCAAAAATAATTAATGGATTATTGAAAGCTTGTCAAAAAAGACCTGTTTCAAGAGTTCAAATAGATGCTGTAGCGGATGAAATTGAGAAAAAAATATCTAATGATATGGTTACAGAGATAAAATCAGAAACTATTGGTGAAATGATAATGGAAAGATTGAAGAAGATTGATGAAATATCATATGTAAGGTTTGCATCTGTATATAGACAATTTAAGGATGTTAATACCTTTATAGAGGAAATAAAAAATTTAATCTCTGATAAAAAAATGCCCTAAATTTAATATGGGCATTTTTATTATGTTAAAAAAAGATTAAATAAGTTAAATTATATGCATATATTTTATAAAATGAAATAATGATGTTAAAATAATAGTATATAAGGAGCGTACAAAAATGATAAATGTGCTTGTAGATAAATGTGAATTCTTAAAATTTTCAGAGGAAGATGCAGAAATATATTTTTCCACTGCTAAAGGAAATTTAAATTTTAATAAAAATACCATAGAAGGAATAGAAAATATTAAAAAATTAAAAGAATGGATAAATATTAAACAGATAGGATACTTAAATCAAATTCATAGTGATTTAGTATATGTACATGATGGAGAAATGCATAATGGAGATGCAATAATAACCAATGAAAAAGAAGTTGCAATAGGCGTTTTTACAGCGGATTGTGTACCAGTTATTATTTATGATAGAAAGAAAAAGGTTGCTGCTGCTATACATAGTGGATGGAGAGGTACTATACAAAATATAACTACAAAAGCTGTTGAGAAAATGATTAAGGAATATAATACAGCAATAGGAGATTTGAAAGTGTATATTGGTCCTCATAATATGCAGTGCTGCTATGAAGTTAGTGAAGAGTTAGCACTGCAGTTTAAAAATTTAGAATTATATAAAAATAGTAATATAATTAAAGGCAGAAATTTGAACTTGCAAAACTGTATTATAGAGCAGCTTAATAGTTTAGGAGTAAGACTTTACCAGATTAAAACTTTGGATATATGTACATTTTGTAATGAAAAACATAAGTTACATTCTTATAGAAAACATAAAGAAAAAAGTGGAAGAATGTTTTCATTTATATATATAAAATAATTTACTTTAGGAGGTATGAAATTAATGGCTGATGAGAAGATTTTAATAGTAGATGATGAAGAACATATACAGGAACTTATAAAATTTAATTTGGAGAATAGTGGTTATAAGGTTTTGTGTGCTAATGATGGATTAGAAGCATTAAAAATAGCAAAAATGGAATTACCCCAGTTAATTTTATTAGATGTTATGCTGCCAGGTATGGACGGATATGATGTTTGTAAAGAAATTAGAAGACATAATGTAATATCCAATACTCCAATAATTATGATTACTGCTAAGGGAGAAGAGTTAGATAAAATTTTAGGATTAGAACTTGGAGCAGATGATTATTTAACAAAACCTTTTTCAGTAAGAGAATTAGTTGCTAGGGTAAAAGCTGTACTTAGAAGAATAAGAACTCAATATCCAATAGATAATGTATGTAATTTTGGTAATGTTACAATTGATTTTGAAAAGCATGAAGTTGTGAAAAATAATAAAAAAATAGATTTGACATTAAAAGAATTTGAACTTTTAGAAGTTCTAATAAAAAATAAAGGCAGAGTTATGACAAGAGATTTTCTGTTGGATAAGGTATGGGGATACGAATATATTGGTGAGACAAGGACGGTTGATGTTCATATAAGATATCTTAGAAAAAAAATTGAGGATGATGATAAAAATCCTAAATTTGTTGAAACTATAAGAGGAATTGGATATAGGTTTAATTCGGGTGAATAATATGAAGATGAAAAATAAACTTATGCTATCCATTCTCAGTACTATCATTTTGAGTTTAGCAATGGTAACGGCACTATACATGACTATTATTAACTATCAGAATGAGGAAAATATAAAAAAAAGTTTGGAGATTAATAATAAATTAGTTATGAATTTGTTAGAGGAGAACGTAATTTCTGATAAAAGTATTTACTTTAAGAATTTTAATAGATCAAATTTTAGAGTTACATTGATAGACACAAAGGGTAAAGTTATTTATGATTCAGATGCACTTCCAGACGAGATGGATAATCATAATCAGCGTAAAGAAATAATTGAAGCAAGAAAATTTGGAAATGGATATAGTGTAAGATTTAGCAAATCATTAAAGAAAACAATGATGTACTATGCATCTGCTTTAAAAGATGGATATGTTATTAGAAGTTCAATGCCTATGGAGGTTGTAACTGGATTTGAAGGGAAATATCTAAAGTATTATTTAATTGTCTTGATAATAGTATTTTCTATATCTGTTATATTTTCTTCTAAATTATCTTATGTAATTGTGAAGCCTATAAAAGATTTAGAATTTATAACTGCAAGAATTGCAAAAGGTGAATTTGATAGGAGGGTATGTATAAATTCTAATGATGAGATAGGGCAGCTTGCAGAGACGTTTAATAATATGGCAGATAAACTTCAATACACACTGCGTGATTCTATTGAGAAACAAAACAAATTGCAAGCAATTTTAAAAAGTATGGATAGTGGGGTCATAGCTGTAGATAGAAAAAATAGAGTAATTATTATAAATCCTTATGCTCAGAAAATATTTGGGGTAGAAAAAGAAATTATTGGTCATAATTTAATGGATTGCATTCGTGATTATGAGTTGGAAGATATTTTTAAGAACAATATAGAATATAAGGAAATTAAAATTCTTTGGCCAGAAGAGAAAATTTTAAAAGTAAGAACGGCAGACATTGTTAGTAACAAAGAACATATAGGAACTGTTGCAGTTGTCCAAGATGTTACGGATATTAGAAGATTAGAAAATATGAGAAGTCAATTCGTTGCCAATGTTTCACATGAATTAAAAACACCATTGACATCTATAAAAGGGTTTGCAGAAACTTTAAGATATGTAGAAGATGTTAAAATACGTGAAAAATTTTTAGGAATAATTGATAATGAAACTGAAAGATTAACAAGACTAATAAGTGATATATTGACCTTATCGGATATTGAACAGAATAGAGAAGTAAAGGTTAAAGAGGTTATCAATGTAAATTCTGTAATAAAAGATGCATATAATCTTATGAAGAATACAGCAGATATGAAAGAGATTGATATTGAGCTTATTATTAAAAATTCTCCAAAGATTTGTGGTGATAAAGATAGATTTAAGCAAATGCTTATAAATCTTATTGATAATGCAATAAAATATTCAGAAAATGGAGATAAAGTTTATATTGGAACTGAAATTAAAGAAAAAAAATGCATTTTATGGATTGAAGATACAGGACCTGGTATACCCAAAGAACATATACCAAGATTATTTGAACGTTTCTATAGAGTTGATAAGGCTAGATCTAGAGCTAGAGGAGGTACTGGACTTGGTCTGGCTATAGTAAAGCATATAGTCCTCAATTTTGAAGGTGAAATATATGTGGAAAGTGAACTGGGAAGTGGAACTAAATTCATAGTTGAAATACCATTGCTGAGATAGAATATCTGTCTCAGCTTTTTTTATATGGAATATGTAACTTATGATACTTTTAAAACTTATGTATAAATTAAATTTTATGGCAGAAACTAAAAATGAAGGTAGAAATTTAACATTAGTATTAAAAATTATTAAGTAAAATATTAAGTTGTTTATTCTAAATTAAATAAATTTTTGAACAATTTATTTTACAAGTATTGTTTTGTTAATTTTAATTAACATTTATATAATATATGGTTAACCTTCCTAAGGTATTATATTACTTGTAAGAGCTAATTACGATTAAAACTTGAATGGAGGTTTTTCAAAATGAATAAAAAGTCATTAAAGGTAGTAGTAGCTGCTTTAGCAATAACTGTAATGGGAGGAATGTTTGCAGGATGCGGCAAATCAGGAAGTACAACTAACAAAGAAGCTGCAAAAACTGAAGGAACTAGTGGATCTATAACAGCTTCAGGTTCATCAGCCCTCCAACCTTTAGCTAAGGCAGCTGCAGATATGTTCATGAAAAAAAATACTAATGCACAAATCAATATTCAAGGTGGAGGTAGTGGTACTGGTCTATCACAAGTTGCACAAGGTGCGGTAGATATTGGTAATTCAGATCTTTTTGCTGAAGAAAAATTAACAGGAGATAAAGCGGAATTAGCTAAGTCTTTAGTAAACCATAAAGTTTGTGCAATAGGATTTGCTATTGTTGCAAATAAAGATGTTAAAGTTGATACTTTAACAAAAGCTCAAATTCAAGACATGTTCCAAGGCAAAATTACTAACTGGAAAGAAGTTGGTGGAGAAGACCTTAAAATAGAAATAGTTAACAGAGGTAAATCTTCGGGTACAAGATCTACATTTGTTAAAACAGTAATGGATGGTAAGGAAGAAGCAGAAGGAATAGGTACAACTCAGGATTCAAGTGGAGCTGTTCAAAAGACCATAGAAGCTACTAAAGGATCAATTTCTTATCTGGCATTATCATATTTTGTAAATGAAGAAGCAAAAGATAGTATGAAGTTAATAAAAATCGATGGAGTAGAAGCTACTAAAGAAAACATAACAACAGGAAAATATCCTTTCTGGTCATTTGAACATATGTATACTAAAGGAGAACCTTCAGGACTCGCAAAGGCGTTCCTTGATTATATGATTTCAGATGAAGTTAAACCAGTAATTGAAAGTAAAGGGTACATCCCAGTAAGTGATATGAAAGTTCAATGATCATAGTTACTTGAAAGCTTAGAAATCTGTGATGAAATTAGGACTGGTTGTATTTCAACTGGTCTTAATTTATGTAAAAAATATGAGTTTGGAGTATGATGATATGAATAAAAAGAATGTTTGGCAAAAATTGAAAAATGAATATTTGGGGAGAGGGTTTTCAATTTTTTGTGGCTATTTAATAGTTATATTAACCTTGACTATAATTGGTTTTGTAGCTTCAAAGGGTTTAAGCACATTTTTTAAAGATGGATATTCACTTAAAGAATTTTTATTTACTACTACTTGGAAACCTGATAGTGAAACACCTAAATTTGGAGCTTTAATATTTCTCCTAGGGTCTACACTTGTATCTATTGGAGCAGTAATTATTAGTGCTCCTATTAGTATAGCTTTAGCTATTTTCATGAATTTAATTTCACCTAAAATTGGAAATAAGGCACTGCAGCCAGCTATGGAATTATTTGTAGGAATTCCATCAGTAGTATACGGATGGATAGGGATTACTGTGTTGATTCCAATATTAAAAAAGAGTTTTGGTGGTGTAGGATTTAGCTTGCTTGCAGGTGTTTTGGTTTTAAGCATAATGATACTTCCCACAATTACAAGTATATCTTCTGATGCAATTAAAACTATTCCAAGAGAATATATACAAGGTTCTTATGGACTAGGAGCTACAAGATGGCAAACAATAGTAAAAGTAGTTATTCCTGCTTGCAAGAGTGGAATTTTAACTGGAATTGTTTTAGGGGTGGCAAGAGCTTTTGGAGAGGCACTAGCTGTACAAATGGTAATAGGTAACTCAATAAAAATACCAAATGGAGTGATAGATACTACAGCTACACTTACAAGTATAATTACAATGGATATGGCAAACACAATTTTTGGAACAGCGTGGAATAATGCATTATGGGCTTTATCATTCTTGTTACTAGTTATTTCCTTTATATTTATACTGATTATTAGAGCGATAGGAAAAAGAGGTGAAATATAATTGAACGCAAAAAAAGCTGATAAAATTGCTACTACAATATTATACATGATTTCGGCATTTATAGTATTGCTTCTTGTAGGACTTATTGGATATATTATTTATAATGGAAGACATTGTTTAAATCCACATTTTTTATTTGGACTTCCATCCATAGAGGCTGGAGGAGGAATAGGTCTTCATCTTTTCAATTCATTTTATATGCTTATTATATCTCTACTAATAACAGTGCCTTTAGGGGTAGGTGCAGGAATTTACTTATCTGAATATGCAAAAGAAGGACCACTACTAGACGGTATTAGATTATGTATAGAGACTATGGCATCTCTTCCATCTATAGTTGTAGGTTTATTTGGACTATTAGTATTTGTTAATATGACTGGCTGGGGATATTCTATTTTTGCAGGGGCTATGGCAATAACTATATTAAACTTACCAGCTATGACAAGAGTAAGTGAAAATGCAATTATTACTGCTTCAAAAAAAGTAAAACAGGCCAGTTTAGGATTAGGTGCAACTCAATGGCAAACAATAGTAAAAGTAATTTTGCCTTCAGCAATACCACAGATATTAACAGGTATAATCCTAGCTGCCGGTAGAATATTCGGAGAAGCCGCAGCGCTTTTATATACAGCAGGAATGAGTGCTCCAGGTGTACGTTTAAGTGACGGATCTGCATTCGATTTATTTAGACCTGCAGAAACTTTATCTGTTTATATATGGCAATTGAATTCGGAAGGTATGGTTCCTGATGCTTCAAAAATAGCAAATGGTGCATCAGCAGTGCTTATTATTATGGTACTTTTATTTAATGTACTTGCTAGAATAATAGGTAAAAAGATATACGAAAAGTATGCAGGAACTAAATAAGGGGGAAATTATATGAATATTATGGAAGTTAATGAATTGAATTTATTTTATGGAACCAAACAAGCATTAATAGATGTTAATTTAGCAATAAATAAAAATGCAGTTACTGCATTAATAGGACCTTCAGGATGCGGCAAATCAACTTTCCTAAGATGCTTGAACAGGATGAATGATTTGATTGAGGATGTTAAAATTGAGGGTAAAGTAATATACGAAGGGAAAAACATATTTGATTCTAATTATGATGTTATAGAACTTAGAAAAAAAGTAGGAATGGTATTTCAAAGTCCAAATCCATTTCCAATGAGTATATATGACAACATAGCTTATGGACCGAGAATACATGGAATAAAGAATAAAAGCAAATTGGATGAAATTGTTGAAAAAAGTTTAAAGGGTGCAGCTCTTTGGGATGAAGTTAAAGATAGACTTAAGAAAAGTGCTATTGGGCTTTCGGGGGGGCAACAGCAGCGACTTTGTATAGCGAGGACTCTTGCAGTAGAGCCGGAAGTTATTTTAATGGATGAACCTACTTCGGCGTTGGACCCAATTTCCACTTTAAAAGTAGAAGAACTTATGGATGTGCTAAAAAAAGATTATACTGTAGTAATTGTTACACACAATATGCAGCAAGCAGGAAGAATTTCAGATAATACTGCATTTTTCTATAATGGTATTGTTGTTGAATATGGTAAAACTGAAGATATTTTCTATAAACCAAAAGACAAAAGAACAGAAGATTATATTACAGGAAGATTTGGATGATGCGATTAATATAATTTTAAATATACGAAAAGAGGTGTAGTTATGGCTCCGAGAAAAGTTTTTGAAATGGAATTAAATCAATTACACAATGAGTTGTTAAGAATGGGAAGTATTGTTGAAAAACAGATTAATCAATGCATAAAAGCCTTAGCAGAACAGGATGTAAAATTAGCAGAGGAAGTTATAAAGAATGATGATATGGTAGATAAGTTAATGCGTGAAATAGAAGATAAGAGTATTAAGCTTATTGCCATGCAGCAGCCAATAGCCACTGATTTAAGATTTATATTTACATGTATAAATATTGTTACAGATTTAGAAAGAATGGCAGATCATGCAGTTGATATTGCTAAGATAGCTATTAGGTTAAAAGAACAAGCTTACATTAAGGATCTTATTGATATACCTAGAATGGGAAGTATTGTAATAGATATGATTAAAGAGGCTTTGGATGCATATGTTGAAAGAGATTTAGACAGGGCATATGAAATTTCTAAAAGAGATGATGTAATTGACAAAATTTACAAAGATGTGTTTGGTGAAATGTTTACTGTTATGGCACAGGACACAAGTAAAATTGAACAAGGAACTCAATTTTTGTTTGTATGCAAATTTTTAGAAAGAATTGCGGATCACGTAACTAACATATGTGAGTGGACTATTTATATAGTAACTGGTGAACAAGTAGATTTAAATGAATAATAAAATAGAAAAACAGCCTTCACTAGGCTGTTTTTGTTTCAAATAAATTATATTTCAAAATATAATTTTGCATAGCTTGTCAAATCTTGACTAGATTATTAAAGTAATGATAATATTATCTAATGAACTTATCTGAGTATAAGTAAAATAAGGAGGAATAAATAATGGCTAAACCAATAGTTGCAATAGTTGGAAGACCTAATGTAGGTAAATCTACTTTGTTTAATAAATTAGCAGGTAAAAGAATATCAATAGTTGAGGATACACCAGGAGTTACGAGAGATAGGATTTATGCAGAAGCTGAATGGTTAAATCATAAATTCACAATAATAGATACAGGTGGAATAGAACCTGAAAGTAGTGATATTATTGTATCTCAAATGAGAAGGCAGGCTGAATTGGCTATTGAAATGGCTGATGTTATAATGTTTATAGTTGATGGAAAACATGGGTTAACTGATACTGATAATGAAGTAGCTCATATGCTTCGTAAATCACAAAAACAAGTTCTACTAGTAGTAAATAAGATAGATAGAAATGCTTTAGAAGATAATATTTATGAATTTTATAATTTAGGAATAGGAGAACCAATTTCTATATCTGCATCACAAGGGTTAGGATTAGGAGATATGCTTGATGAAGTTGTAGCAAAATTTCCTACTAATGATAATGAGGAAGAAGAGAATGAATATGTAAGAATAGCAATAGTTGGAAGACCTAATGTAGGTAAGTCTTCGTTAATTAATAAAATTTTGGGAGAAGAAAAACATATAGTTAGTGAGATAGCTGGAACAACTAGAGATGCAGTAGATAGTTATGTAGAAAATGAAAATGGAAAATTTATTTTGGTGGACACTGCCGGTTTAAGAAGGAAGAGTAAAATTAAGGAACAAATTGAGAGATACAGTGCAGTTAGAACTTTAGCAGCTATAGAAAATGCAGATGTATGCATACTTATGATAGATGCAGTAGAAGGTGTAGCTGAGCAAGATGAAAAAATAATAGGATATGCCCATGAAATGAATAAGGCAATAATGATAATTGTAAACAAATGGGATTTGATTGAGAAAGATGATAAAACGATGAATAAATTCAAGAATGAATTAAGACAGAAGTTATCATTTTTAAGTTATGCGTCTTTCTTGTTTATTTCAGCTAAAACAGGCCAAAGAGTACATAAAGTGTTAAGTATGGCTAAAGAATGCTATGATAATTATACAAAAAGAGTAAAAACAGGTGTATTAAATGAAGTGATAAGTAAAGCAGTAATGATGAAAGAACCTCCAATTGTAGGCTTAAATCGAATGAAGATTTATTATGTTACCCAAGTTGGAATAAAACCTCCTACATTTGTATTTTTTGTAAATAATTCAGAATTGCTACATTTTTCTTATAGAAGATATCTTGAAAATAAGGTAAGAGAGAGTTTTGATTTCGGTGGAACTGGAATTAAATTTGAATTTAGAGAAAGGAAGGAATAGCATGGCAGATGTTACTTTTATAGGAGGAGGTAGTTTTGGTACAGCTTTGAGTGTTATGTTGGCTAAGAAGGGATACTCTATTAATATATGGGACAGAAGTGAAGATGTTGTTCTGGATATTAATGAAAAAAGAGAAAACATTAAGTATATACACAATATTGTTATACCCTCCAATGTTACTGCTTTTTCTGATTTAAAAGCTGCAATAGGTAATAGTAAGGTAGTAGTATTAGCAATTCCATCCCATGCAATAAGAGAAATATGTACTAAAATTAAGAATCTAATTCATAAAGAAGTTATAATAGTTAATATAGCAAAAGGAATTGAAGAAGGGTCTTCAAAAAGACTTTCACAGGTTATTGAAGAAGAAATATCAGATAATCCTATAGTTATTCTTTCTGGACCAAGTCATGCTGAGGAAGTAGCTTTAGACATTCCAACTACGGTGGTAGTTTCCTCTAAACGTATGGATGCAGCTAGAAAAATTCAGGATATTTTCATGACTAATAAATTCAGAGTGTACACAAATGATGATTTGACAGGTGTAGAAATAGGTGGTGCTGTTAAAAACATAATAGCGTTAGCAGCAGGAGTATCAGATGGTACAGGATATGGAGACAATACTAAAGCTGCTCTTATGACAAGAGGGATGAGTGAAATTATTAGGATTGGAGTAAGATTGGGAGCAAGACAAGATACTTTCTTTGGACTCACAGGAATGGGAGATCTTATAGTTACTTGTACTAGTATGCACAGTAGGAACAGAAAAGCAGGGATATTGATAGGAAAAGGATATTCCTTAGAAGAGGCGTGTACAGAAATAGGAATGGTAGTTGAAGGAGTTAAGGCATGTAGAGCATTTTATAAGTTAAAAGAAGAATTAGGAGTTTCGATGCCTATTACTGATATATTATACAAGGTGCTTTTTGAAAATATGGAAGCTAAATATGGTGTATACGAATTGATGTCAAGAGATAAGAAAGATGAGATATATTAAATAGAGAAGAATTAAATTAAGCCAGTTTATTATAAACTGGCTTAATTTAATTTTTGTAATATTTTTTTTATTTAATAATATATATATATTGTTAAAACTAAGTAAGTGCTGGGAGGGTAAATCTTTGGAAAACTTTAATATATACAAGGATATTGCTGATAGGACGCAAGGGGATATATATGTGGGAGTGGTTGGTCCGGTAAGAACAGGTAAATCTACTTTTATAAAAAGATTTATGGAGCTTATGGTTATACCTAATATAGAAAATACTTATAAAAAACAAAGAGCGCAGGATGAACTTCCTCAAAGTGCATCGGGAAAGTCTATCCATACTACAGAACCTAAATTTATTCCAAATGAAGCAATAGAAGTGGCTTTAAATGGAGAAACTAAATTTAAAGTTAGAATGGTTGATTGTGTTGGTTATATTGTAAAATCTGCTTTAGGTTATGTTGAAGAGGATCAGCCCAAGATGGTAACTACTCCATGGTATGATTATGAAATACCATTTGAAGAAGCGGCTGAAATTGGTACAAAAAAAGTTATTAATGAACATTCAACTATAGGATTACTTATAACTACTGACGGTTCCATAACTGGTTTAAAAAGACAGGATTATCTTGAAGCAGAAGAAAGAGTGGTCAATGAATTAAAATCAATCAATAAACCATTTATTATGATTTTAAATTCTAAAAATCCAAATTCTATGGAAACTTTGGAACTTAAAAGAGGTATGGAAGAAAAATATGATATTCCAGTTCAAGAAATGGATGTACTTAATATGAAAGAAGAAGATATTACAAATGTTTTTGAAAGAGTACTTAAGGAATTTCCTGTTAAAGAAATTAATATTGATATGCCTGAATGGATTGAAAAGTTAGACATAACACATTGGCTGAAGAAAGATTTTGCAGCATTAATTAAGGATATGTGCCAAAGTGTATATAAGGTTAGAGATGTAAAGAGTTTTGCAGATAGATTTGGAGAAATTGAATTCTTGCAGAATTCTAAACTGGATGAGATAAATATGGGAGAAGGAACTGCTAGGGTACAATTAAATCCTAAACGAGAATTATTCTACAAAGTATTGAGTGAAGTTTGTGATAGAAACATTAATAGTGAAAGTGAACTGTTGAGTATTATGAAGGCTTTAAGTGATGCTAAGATAGAGTTTGATAAGGTTGAAGATGCTCTGAGAGATGTAAGAGAAAGAGGTTATGGGCTAGTTTCTCCACAGTTAAATGAGATGAGATTAGAAGAACCGGAAATAGTTAAACAGGGTAATAGATATGGAGTTAAGTTAAAAGCCAGTGCACCATCGCTTCATTTTATTAAGGCAGATATACAAACTGAAATTTCACCAATAATGGGAACTGAAAGAGAGAGTGAAGAACTGGTAAAATCTCTTCTAGAGCAGTTTGAGAGTGATCCAGCTAAAATTTGGGAAAGTAATATGTTTGGAAAATCGTTGGAACTTTTGGTGAAAGATGGATTACGCAATAAACTTTATAAAATGCCAGATGATGTTCAAGTGAAAATTCAAAAGACATTAGAAAAAATTATAAATGAGGGTAATGGAGGATTAATTTGTATTATCTTGTAATAATATCAATATTTAGGCCGACAATACAGCAAGGCTGTATGTCGGCTTGTTTTAATTTATCAGCTTAAAGAGAATTCTAATGTTATTATTTTGATAAGATGGATATGTAATAATTGTAAAGTTACTGAAATTTAATTGAGTTTTATAAACTGCTGTCTCTATGAGATTTTAAGTTGCAAAATACTAATAAAAAATGTGACAAATATAAATTTTAGTAATGTATATTTTAATAATATATTGTAAAATAGTAAGGGTGTAAACGAGAGAAATACTATTTCAAATAATGTGCAGGTTTTTGGTAATTGGATTTGTTTTACAAATTGTTTTAGGAGGAAATTTTAATATGAGAAAAGTTGCGGTTGTTTTTAATGGTGGTACTATATCTATGAAGGTAGATCCGAGAATACAAGCAGCAGTACCAACATTAAGTGGTGAGGAAATGATATCTATGGTAACTGGAATTGAGAGGTATGCTGAAATTGAATGTTTCACATTTTCAAACTTACCTGGACCACACGTTACTACAAGAAAAATGATGGATTTATCTAAATATATTCAAGGAATTTTAGCAAGAGAAGATATAGTTGGAGTAGTTGTAACCCATGGTACCGATACTTTGGAGGAAACGGCATATTTATTGGATTTAACCATTAAAAGCGAAAAACCTGTAATAGTAACAGGGTCTATGAGAAATAGTTCAGAGTTGGGATATGATGGACCTGCAAATTTATCAGCTTCAATATGTACTGCTATTTCTGAAAAAGCTAAAAATAAAGGGGTTATGGTTTGTTTGAATGATGAGTTGAATTGTGCTAGCGAAGTAACAAAAGCTCATTCAATGAAGTTAAATACTTTTGAAAGTCCTGAGTTTGGTCCTATTGGAATCATTGATAATAATGAAGTTATTTTTTATAGAGATACTTTATCTAAAATTTATATACATACGGACAAAATAGAAGATAATGTTTATTTGATTAAATGTGCAGCTGGAATGGATTCAAGTTTGTTAGATTTTTGTGTAGGCAAAGGTGCAAAAGGAATAGTTATAGAAGCATTAGGCAGAGGAAATATTCCACCACAAATGGTTGCTGGAGTAAAAAGGGCAATTGATCAAGGTATTGCAGTAGTTATAGTTTCGAGATGTTTTGGGGGAAGAGTATTAGATAGCTATGGATATGAAGGTGGAGGTAAACAATTAAGAAATATGGGTGTTATATTTGGTGGTACTCTCCCAGGTCAAAAAGCTAGAATAAAACTTATGCTTTGTCTAGGAAAATATAGTGATTTGAATGAAACAAAAAAAGTGTTTGAGGAAGGAATTTATTAATTACGAATTTTGATATATAAAAATGCAATTAAAATTCGTCACGGGTTGACAAACAATAAAAAGCTTGATATTATTATTTTGATAAAAAATGAATAAAGATGCCACTACTCATATAATCCTAGAAATAAGGTCTAGGAGTTTCTACCAGACACCGTAAATTGATGACTATGAGTGTTCCATGTGTAATATATTATTTGTTATGCCAAATATAGACCACTTAGAATGCTCATATTCTATGTGGCTATTTTTATTCAGTATACATAATTAACATATGCATTTGGAGGGTACAACATGGAAAACTTTTTTAAACTGAAAGAAAATGGTACAGACGTAAGAAAAGAAATTATTGCAGGTATTACCACTTTTCTGGCTATGGCCTATATCATTGCAGTAAATCCTAATTTTTTAGAAATTGCAGGAATGCCTAAAGGTGCAGTTTTAACTGCTACATGTCTAACAGCAGGCCTTACTACAATATTAATGGGAGTTTATGCAAATCTACCTTTTGCATTGGCATCAGGAATGGGACTGAATGCTTTCTTTGCTTTTAGTGTTTGCAAAGGTATGGGAATTGATTATAGAGTAGCATTAACTGCTGTATTTTTTGAAGGAATTATATTTATTATTTTATCATTAACTAATGTAAGGGAAGCTGTTGTTAATGCGATACCAACCACATTGAAATTAGCAGTAACTGCAGGTATTGGTTTATTTATAGCTTTTATAGGATTTGTAAATTCAGGAATAGTTGTAAAAGATGAAGCAACCCTAGTTAAAATGGGAAATTTTACTACTCCACCTGTTATAATTGCTTTAATAGGGCTTATAGTTATAGTTGTTTTATCAAAGAAAAATGTTAAAGGTGCACTATTATGGGGTATAGTAGCAAGTACGGCAGTTGCATGGATATATGCTTTTAGGAATCCTAAATTGGCTGCTGATGTATATCATATATATTTACCTGATGGAGTTTTCAGATTCGAATCTATAAAGCCCATAGCATTTAAATTAGATTTTTCATATTTAAAAGACTCACAAAGAATTTGGTCCTTTATAACAGTTATTCTTACATTTTTATTTGTAGACTTCTTTGATACAGTAGGTACTTTGGTAGGAGTAGCATCTAAGGTTGGTATGATAGATGAAGAAGGAAAAGTTAAAAATGCAGGAAAAGCATTATTAGTAGATTCAATAGGTACAACTTTCGGAGCGATTATGGGAACATCTACTGTCACAACTTATGTGGAAAGTTCTGCTGGCGTTGCTGAAGGAGGAAGAACGGGATTAACTTCAGTTGTTACAGGAATATTATTCTTGATTGCAATGTTCTTTTCACCATTATTTATTGCGATTCCAGGATGTGCTACAGCTCCTGCACTTATAGTAGTAGGATTTTTTATGATAGAAAATGTTGTGAAAATTGATTTTACAGATTTTACAGAAGGAATACCAGCATTCTTAACTATTGCTCTTATGCCGCTAACATATAGTATAGGGGATGGATTGACGATTGGAATACTATCTTATGCAGTTTTGAATTTGGTAAATAATTTATTTTCTAAACAAGATAGTAAGAAAAAAATATCTCCAATAATATATATATTAGCAGTTTTGTTTATAATAAAATTAATTGCTACAGGGAAAAATAGCTAAGAAAATATAAGATAAAGAAGGAAAAATATTTAAATTAATATAAAAACATATATAAAAAGCCTAAAGTTAGACTTTATAAACTAACTTTAGGCTTTAATTATTGTATAGTCATAAAGTGAAATTTAATTTAATAGAGTTTTTATGTCATCTGAAAAATGAAGCTGAGTCTTTGGCTGAAAAGAGTATTAGAGTTGTTAATCATGAGATAAAGTAACAAGCACATAAAATATTGAATAGAATGAACTAAAATTACATAATGGGGGAAGTTTAAATGAAGACTAATAATAGGCTTGAGAATATTGCAGAATATCATTTTAAAAAAATTGATGAACTTAAAGAAAGATTAATATCTCAGGGGAAAAATATTATTGATTTTGGTATTGGGGACCCAGATATAAAAACTAATCCTAAAATAATTGAGGCACTTGTTAAAGCGTTAAATTATAAGGAGTTTAATAAATACCCATCTTATGATGGGATAAAAGAGCTTAAATTGAAAATAATCAATTATTATAAAGAGGTTTATTCGGTTGCTTTGGATATTGATGAAGTACTAATTCTTATAGGATCAAAAGAAGGATTGAGTAATATAATACCCGCTGTTTGTGATTTTGGAGATTATATAATAACTCCTGATCCAAGATATTCTGTATATGAAATATGCTCATATCTTTGGGGAAATACTCCATATACAGTACCATTGAAGGAGAGTAACAAGTATTTACTAGATCCTAGTGGTATTCCTGATAATATTCGAAGAAAAAGTAAGCTGATGATTATTAATTATCCTAATAATCCTACCGGTGCTGTTGCTAATAAGGAATTTTATTGTGAACTCATAAAATACTGTGAAAAAAGTGAAATAGTTTTATGCAATGATGCTGCTTATAATGAAATAATAAATAAAAATAAAAATCCTATAAGCCTTTTACAATACGATATAAAAAAGTCAAATGTTGAGTTCGGAACTTTATCAAAGACATATAATATGACGGGATTTAGAATTGGGTATATTGTTGGAAATAAGAATGTTTTAAAGGCTTTATTAAAAGTAAAGAGCAATATTGATTCAAGTCAGTTTAAGCCTATTCAATATGCAGCAGTAGAAGCACTTAGTATTTCAAGAGACTATATAAACAATATAAGGGAAATATATGATGAAAGAAGAAAAATTGCGCAAAAAATTTTAAGTAAAAAAAATATTGAGTTTTATCAAGGTGAAGGAACATTTTATATCTGGTGTAAAGTCCCTGGAAATTATGCAACTAATGAATTTTGTGAAGAATTACTTTTACATTATGGGATAGTTGTGACACCAGGATACGCTTTTGGAGTTGAAGGACAAGGACATTTCAGAATTTCCTTAACAGTAGAAAAAGAAAAAATTTATACGTCACTTAATAATTTAAAGGTATATAATTAGTGTATTTTAATATTGTAAAAAGTATGATATTATATTTATTGTCCTCTGCAAAGAAAATAAACTTGAAATTTTAATCGTTATTTATGTATAATTAAGATAAATTGACAACCTACTGCGAAAGGATGATAATAATGGTAAAAAGTATGACAGGCTTTGGTAGGGCGATTTCGGAAGAAGGTACTAGTCGCAGTTTTACTATTGAAATTAAAACAGTTAACCATAGGTATTTTGATATAAACGTTAGGATGCCTAGAAATTTACTGTCATTGGAGAATAAAGTCCGAGAAATTATTAAAAATAAAATCAATAGAGGAAAAATAGATGTATTTATTACTCAAAATTCCTATGGTAAAGAAGATTCGGATATTTATTTTAATGAAGAACTAAGTGATAGTTATATGAGTTGTTTAGAAAAGATAAGAGATAGATATGATGTCATTGATAATATATCTGTATCACTTATTGCTAGATTTCCTGAGATAATAACTTTACAGAAAAAAGAAGAAGATTTGGAAGAAATGTGGAAAGATTTGAAAGGCCCTTTGAATGATGCTGTGAATGCACTTGTTAACATGAGAGGAATAGAAGGGGAAAAATTGTGTGAAGATATTATATTAAAATGCCAAAACATTGAAGAATTAGTGAATAAGGTTGAGGAAAGAGCGCCATTTGTAGTAGAAGACTATAAAGATAGACTAGAAAATAGATTGCAGGAACTTTTAGAAAATGCTAATATTGAAGAAAATAGAATTGCATCAGAAGTTGCAGTGTTTGCAGATAAAGCTTCAATAGATGAAGAACTTGTAAGACTCAATAGCCACATAATACAGTTAAAAGAAACTCTGAAAAAGGAAGAACCTATTGGAAGGAAGCTTGATTTTATTATACAAGAGATGAATAGAGAAGCTAATACCATTTGTTCTAAAGCCAGTGATTTGCAGATTATAAATTTAGTTATAAATATTAAAAATTATATAGAAAAAATTAGAGAACAAACACAAAATATTGAGTAAAGTGGGAGGGCCACCATGGGCATAAAATTAATAAATATTGGATTTGGAAATATTGTCTCTGCAAACAGATTAGTTGCAATTGTTAGTCCGGAATCTGCACCGATTAAAAGAATAATACAAGAAGCTAGGGATAGAGGTATGCTTATTGATGCTACATATGGAAGAAGAACAAGAGCGGTGATTATCACGGATAGTGATCATGTAATATTATCGGCTGTTCAACCAGAAACCGTAGCTCATAGATTATCATCTAAAGGCGAAGTGAGCATAGACGAGGCTGAAAATAATGACCATTAATAAAAACAAAGGTCTTTTAGTTGTAATATCAGGACCATCAGGTGCAGGTAAAGGAACTATATGCAAAGAACTTATAAAGAAAAATTGTTTTTGGTTATCAGTGTCAGCAACAACTAGAAATCCAAGAGAAGGGGAAATTGAAGGAAAAAATTACTATTTTTTAACAAAAGATCAATTTAGGAATAAAATTGATGAAAAAGATTTCCTTGAATATGCTGAGGTCTATGGAAATTATTATGGAACTCCTAAGTCAAAGGTTATAGAAAAGCTTGATGAAGGGAAAGATGTAATATTAGAGATAGATATTCAAGGTGCATTAAAAGTTAAAGAAGCTTATCACGAAGGCGTATTCATTTTTATACTTCCACCATCTATGGAAGAATTAAAAAATAGAATAATTAAACGTGGAAGTGAAACTCAAGAGTCATTGATGACAAGATTTAAATCCGCATATAAAGAGATTAATTATGTGTCTAAATATAATTATGCAGTTGTTAATGATGAAGTGAGTATAGCCGTTGAAAAAATTAAAAGTATAATAACTGCTGAAAAATGCAGTGTAGAGAGAATGGAAAAAAATATTTTATCTAAGGAGGGATTTATTCATGAACAATTCTATGATTAATCCATCGATTGTTGATTTATTAACTAAAGTAGATAACAGATATTCTTTAGTTACTGTAACATCTAAAAGAGCAAGACAATTAATTGATGGAAATGAGGCTTTAGTAAGAATAAGTGATGCTTTTAAACCACTTACCATAGCAATAAATGAAATTAATGAAGGAAAAGTTTCTTATGAATCATTGCTGGAAGGAATAAAGTAAAATGGAAAATAAGAAAACGGTAGTTATAGGAGTAACAGGAGGAATTGCAGTTTACAAAGCTTTAGATGTAATAAGTAGATTAAAAAAAGAAGATATTAATGTACATGTAATTATGACTGAACATGCAGCAAAGTTTGTTAATCCTATTTCCTTTCAATCGTTAAGTCAAAATATGGTTATAGTAGATATGTTTGCTGAACCGAAGGCATGGGAAATACAGCACATATCTCTTGCTAAAAAAGCTGATTTAATGCTTATAGTTCCGGCTACAGTTAATATATTAGGAAAAGTTGCTTGTGGAATTGCAGATGATATGCTTTCAACCACTATAATGGCTACAAAAGCACCGGTGATTTTTGCTCCAGCAGCTAATACAAATATGTTTTTAAATCCTATTGTTCAAGGTAATATTAAAAAATTAAAACAATATGGATATAAGTTTATTGAACCAGAAAGTGGAAGACTTGCTTGTGGAGATGTAGGTTCAGGCAAGCTTGCAGATACTAAATTAATTACTGATGTTACCATGAGTATGTTATATGATACTAAAGACTTAATTGGAAAAAAGGTATTAGTAACAGCTGGACCGACTATTGCTGCACTTGATCCAGTTAGATATATAACCAACAGATCTTCTGGAAAGATGGGATATGCCATTGCGGAAGAAGCAAGGGATAGGGGAGCAGAAGTAATTCTGATTTCAGGTCCATCTAATATTGAAAAACCTTGGGGTATGAAGGTTATAAATATTTCCACAAACGAAGAAATGTTAAATGCTGTTGAAGAAAATTTTGAAGGGTCTGATATTATTATTAAGGCTGCGGCAGTAGCTGATTATAAACCTAGAACTTACTCAGAAAAAAAGATAAAAAAGAGTGTAGATGAATTTTCTCTCCAGTTACATAAGGATACTGACATTTTAAAGAAATTAGGTTCCATGAAAAAAAATCAAATTTTAGTTGGCTTCGCAGCTGAAAGTAATGATTTAATTCAAAATGCAAAAGCTAAACTGGAGAAAAAGAACTTGGATTATATTGTTGCAAATGATATAACTGGTAAAGATACTGGATTTGCAACTAATGATAACAGAGTTAATATTTTATGTAAAGATGGTAATTGCATACCTTTAGAAAAGATGAGTAAGAAAAAGGTAGCAAGAGAACTATTTAACTTGATCAATAAAAAGCGCTAATGCGCTTTTTTCTTGTAATTAGGAAAGTTAACTTTTAACTAGATAAAGGGTGAATTTAGTGTATCGATATGCAGGAATAATAGTTAATAATGATTCTGTTCAAGTGGATAGAATTTTTACATATAAGATTCCAGAAAATTTATTAGGAAAGCTAAAAATAGGTCATAGAGTGAAAGTGCCATTTGGAAAAGGTAATAGAAATGTTGATGGATTTGTGGTTGAACTATATAAAAATTGTGAAAATATATGTAGAATAAAAGCAATAAATCACATATGTGATGAATTTACGGTTATAAGAGAAAAGGATATTGAGCTTATAAAAAAAATGAGGGAAAAATATTTATGTACATATTTAGAATGTATTAAAATGTTTATACCTACTGGTATAATAAAAGGCGTTAAAAATAAGGTGAAAGATACTATTATTGCAGGTAATAAACTAGAAGGCAAATTTTTAAAGGAGCCCTATAATCTAATTTATGATATTGTAGAAAAGAATAATGGTATTTATTCTAAGACAGAAATAAGTAAAAAATTTGATGTTTCTTTATCTTCTATAAATACAATGATAAAATATGGTTTTCTAAAGAGTAATAGAACTATTGTTAACAGATATAACTTAAGAGAATATTCCAAATATGAGAAGAAAGTTTTAAATGAAGAGCAGCAGAATGCAGTGTATAATATATTAAGCTCAGATAAAAAAAAGTTTTTGATTCATGGTGTTACAGGTAGTGGGAAAACAGAGATATATATGAGTCTAGTGGAACATATGATAAGGGAAAACAAGGAATCCATAATGCTAGTTCCAGAGATATCTCTTACACCACAGATGGTTGAAAGATTCAAAGGAAGATTTGGTAGAAATATAGCTGTATTCCATAGTAGATTGTCAGATGGTGAAAGATATGATGAATGGTTAAGGGTAAAAAATAAAGATGTAAAAGTAGCTATAGGAGCCAGATCTGCAATATTTTTACCTTTTGATAATTTAGGAGTTATCGTTATTGATGAAGAGCATGAGGGAAGCTATAAATCTGATAGTAATCCTAAGTATAATGCACGTGAAATAGGAGAACTAAAATGTGAAATTGAAGACTGTAAAATGGTTTTGGGTTCTGCAACACCTTCAATTGAAACTTATTATAGATGCATGAAGGATGAAATAGAATTATTCACTTTAAATAAAAGAGCGGATAATGCATTGATGCCTGAAATTCATATTGTTGATATGAGAGAAGAACTAATAAAAAATAATAAATCTATTTTTAGTGAAAAATTGCATAAAGGAATAAGCAGAGCATTAGATAATAAAGAACAAATTATTTTGTTCTTAAATAGAAGAGGTTTTTCAACATTTGTTTCTTGTAGAAAGTGTGGATATGTATTTAAATGTGATAGCTGTGACATAGCATTAACTTATCATAGCCATGATAATTATTTAAGCTGTCATTATTGCGGTAAAAACTATCAAATAAGTAAGACATGTCCTCAATGTGGAAGCAGATATGTTAAACATTTTGGAGTAGGAACTGAAAAAATTCAAGAAGAAATTAGGCGAGTATTTCCAGAAGCTAGAGTTATGAGAATGGACTTCGATACTACCAGAAAAAAGAATTCTCATGAACTTATATATAATGCTTTTAAAAACGGAGAAGCTGATATATTGATAGGAACTCAGATGGTTACAAAAGGACTGGATTTTAAAAACGTTACATTAGTGGGAGTTATTGCGGCAGATATGTCTCTGAACTTACCAGACTTTCGTTCAGCAGAAAGGACATTTCAGTTGATGACTCAAGTTGCCGGAAGGGCTGGTAGAGGTAAGAAAGAGGGAAAGGTTATTATTCAGACATATAATCCTGAACATTATAGTATAAAGCATGCTGCACTAAATAATTTTGAAGACTTTTACAAAGAAGAGATAGGAATTAGATATAGTATGAATTATCCTCCTTTTTCTAAAATTTTATGTATTAATATGAGCAGCAAAAATGAAAATCTGTTAATAAAAAGTATACAAAATATTGGTATAATATTAAAGAATATTTTGAAAAATAGTGATAAAATAGAAATGTTAGGACCCTGTCCATGCATTTTGTCAAAGATAAAAGAGTATTATAGATGGCAAATAATTATAAAAGGCAATTTTGACAGTCCTTTAGCATTAAACATAAAAAAAATTATATATAATGAGTTAAAAGATATTTATAATGAAGTTAAAGTAAGTATTGATATTAATCCTAATAGTCTACTATAAATTAATTTTAAAATAATACTTAATAATAATTTATATACAATAGTGTAATATTAAAAATATATTGGAGGTTTTAAAATGGCATTAAGAAATATTAGAGTTGAAGGTGACCAAATATTAAGAAAGACATCAAGAGAAGTTTCTGAAATTAATGATAGAATTTTAACATTGATTGAAGATATGAAGGATACTATGTATCATGCTAATGGGGTAGGCTTAGCAGCACCACAAATTGGTATTCTTAAGAGAATAGTTGTAATAGATGTAGGAAGTGGTCCAATAGTATTGATAAATCCAGAAATAGTAAAAGAAGAAGGAAGTCAAATTGATTTTGAAGGATGTTTAAGTATTCCAGGAGTACAAAGAAAAGTTGAAAGAGCAGAGAAAGTTACTGTAAAAGCACTAAATGAAAATGGAGAAATATTTGAATTAGAAGGGTCTGGGTTGCTTGCAAGAGCATTTTGTCATGAAATTGATCATTTGAATGGTACACTTTTTATAGATAAGGCAATAGAAGAAAGTGAGGAAAAATAAGATGAAAATTGTATTTATGGGAACTCCTGAATTTTCTGTCCCATCATTTCAAGCATTAATTGATGAGTTTGGAGTAAAAGCAGTTTTTACTCAGCCGGATAAACCTAAAGGAAGAGGTAAGAAATTAGGTATGTCTCCTGTGAAAGAGCTTGCTTTAAAATATGATATACCTGTTTATCAACCAATAAAATTGAAAAAAGAACCAGAGATGATACAGGAATTGAAAAATATGGAGCCGGACTTTATTATAGTTGTTGCTTATGGACAAATACTTCCAAAAGAAGTTATAGATATTCCTAAGTATGCTTGTATAAATTTGCATGCATCTTTACTTCCTAAATATAGAGGGGCAGCGCCTATAAATTGGGCTATCATTAAAGGTGAAAAGAAAAGTGGAAATACTACAATGCTAATGGATGTGGGGCTTGATACTGGAGACATGTTATTAAAGCAAGAAGTAGCTATTACTGAAAGTATGACGGCAGGAGACTTGCATGATATTTTAATGAAAGATGGAGCAGGTCTTCTTGTAAAAACTATAAAAAGAATGGTTAATGGAGATATAGAGAGAATAAAACAAAGTGAATCTGAAACATGCTATGCATCCATGTTAGATAAGAAGATAGGAAACATAGACTGGAATATGAGTGCAGTAGACATAAATAATCTGATTAGAGGACTAAATCCATGGCCTGTGGCATATACAGAATATGATGGAAAAGTAATGAAAATTCATAAAGCTAAAGTTTTAGAAGAAGAGTTTAATACTTCTCCAGGAACTATAATAAGTGCTTCAGAAAAAGGTATTATGGTTGCTTGTGGAAGTGGAAGTTTATTGGTAGAGGAAATACAGTTCCCGGGTAAAAAGGTTTTAAAAGTGGAACAATATATCAGAGGAAATGATATTAAAAAGGGAACTGCTTTGAAGTAGTGTAGTCAAAGTATTTGTTTAAGGAGGGGTATAAATGTTTTTTTATGATAGTACAATGCTTATTCTTATACCTGCATTAATAATATCTGCGTGGGCACAAATGAAGGTTAAATCTACTTTTGATAGATATTCCAGAGTAAGAAGTATTAATGGATATACAGGAGCCCAAGTAGCTAGGATGATGTTAGATGCTGAGGGACTTTATGATGTACCAGTGCAGCAAATTTCAGGGAGGCTTACAGATCATTATGATCCAAAAGCCAGGGTTATGAGATTATCGACAGGAGTATTTGATAGTACTTCTGTTGCAGCCATAGGTGTTGCAGCTCATGAAACCGGTCATGCAATTCAACATCAGAGGCATTATGCACCATTGCAAATAAGGAGTGCTATAGTACCAGTAGTTAATTTAAGTTCTAATGCTTCTTGGATAATATTTTTATTAGGTTTTATTTTAGGATTACCATCATTGGTTAGCTTAGGAGTGTATTTATTTGGTGCTGTTGTTATATTTCAGCTAATTACTTTACCAGTAGAATTTGATGCATCAAATAGAGCTCTTAAAATAATAGGTGAAAGAGGAATACTGTATGGTGATGAAATTAAAGGAGCAAAATCAGTACTTAGTGCAGCAGCTTTAACCTATGTTGCAGCAGCGTTAATGGCTATATCACAGCTTATAAGGCTTTTGGCTATAAGTAGAGACAGATAAAAGACGAAAGATTGGAGTAATATAATGGAAAACAGCAGAAAAATATGTGTTGACATAGTAGAGCAGGTGTTAACCAAAAACGCTTACTCGAATATTGTTTTAAGACATGAATTAAACAAGTGCAAATTAAATGATAAGGATAAAGGACTAATTACTGAGATTGTATATGGAACAATAAAATATAAATATACAATTGATGTAATACTCAATAGTTTTTTGAAAACTGGTATTAAAAAATTAGATTCTTATGTATTAAACATTCTAAGAACGTCTATATATCAAATAAAATTTTTAGATAAAGTTCCTAATTTTGCTGTAGTAAATGAAGCGGTAGAACTAACCAAGAAAAAGAAGTCTATTGGTGCTTCCAAATTAGTTAATGGAGTACTAAGAAATTATATAAGAAATCTGAATAAAATATTTTATAATAAAAATGATATAGTTGAGGCTTTATGTTTTAACTATTCCTTTAATAAGTGGTTAGTTGATATGTTTATCAATCAATATGGCGTAGAAATAGCTGAAAAAATTTTAAAAGGTTTAAATGAAAGACCAGCTGTAACTGTAAGGGTAAATAATCTAAAATACAGTTATGATCAGGTCTATGAAAGACTTAGTGAAGCTGGTTATGATATTGAAGAAGGGTATGTTTGTCCTGAAGCTATAGTAATAAATAAGGGTAAGAGCATAGAAAACAATCCATTGTTTTTAGAGGGGTTAATAACTGTTCAGGATGAAAGTGCAATGCTTGTAGCGCCTTCTATGAACCTTAAAGAGAATTTTGAAGTATTAGATTTATGCAGTGCACCAGGTGGAAAAACTACGCATATATCAGAAGTTATGAATAATACAGGTACAGTAAAAGCCTTTGATGTTCACAGTAATAAGTTATCTCTAGTTAAAGACAATGCTATACGTTTAGGCATTAACAATATTAAATGTGAAGAAGGGGATGCTAGTAAATTTAATGAAAAATTAAAAGATACAGCTGACTGTGTTTTAATAGATGTACCTTGTTCTGGACTTGGAATTATAAGAAAAAAGCCAGAAATAAAATATACAAAAAATATGAAAGGATTAAAAGAATTAATTAATGTACAAAGAGAAATCATGCAGAATGCTTCAAAGTATGTAAAACCTAATGGGATTTTACTTTATTCTACGTGTACAGTAAATAAAAAAGAAAATGAAGATAACATAAAATGGTTCTTGAATAATAATCCTGAATTTTCTATTGAACCTGTATATTATGGAAACTTAGATAATTTTATTTATACTCAAGAAAAGTGTTTGACTATTTTACCGAATAAATATATGGATGGATTCTTTATTGCAAAACTTAGAAGACAGTGGTAGGTGTTTATATGAATAATATTTTAGATTTAAATTTAAGTGAATTGACAAAATGGATGGAGCATAATGGTGAAAGCAAATTCAGGGGAAAACAAATTTTTGATTGGATATACAAAAAAGGAATATTTAATTTTGAATCTATGACAAATATACCTAAAAAAACAATTGAGAAATTAAAAGAAAGCTTTTACATAGGTATACCTGAAGTATTAGAAGTACATAATTCAAGGATAGATAATACAAAAAAGTTCCTTTTTGAATACAGTGACGGAAATATAATTGAATCTGTGGTTATGAAATATAAATATGGAAATTCTATCTGTGTATCAACGCAAGTAGGGTGCAGAATGGGATGTAAATTTTGTGCATCAACAGTTGATGGAATGATAAGAAATTTGACTTCAGGAGAAATTATTGCACAGATTTTAAAAGCTCAAGCTGAAATTGGAGAAAGGATTTCAAATGTTGTTTTAATGGGAAGTGGTGAACCATTAGATAATTTTGAAAATGTATTAAAGTTTATTGAATTAGTTAATTCCGATGAAACCTTAAATATTGGTCAAAGACACATAACTGTATCAACTTGTGGCATAGTTCCTAAAATTGAAGAACTTGCAGATAAGAATTTGCAGATAACATTAGCTATTTCTCTTCATGCACCAAATGATGAAATAAGAAAAACTATGATGCCTGTTGCAAATAAATATTCTATTAAAGAATTGATGAAAGCATGTAGATATTATTTTAATAAAACAAATAGAAGGATTTCTTTTGAATATGCACTTGTAAAAGGGGTTAATGATAAAAAAGAAAATGCTGAAGAGTTATGTACAATATTAAAGGGAATGAGCTGTCATGTGAATCTAATACCTATAAATGAAATAAAAGAAAATTCTTTTAAAAAATCAAGAATGGAAGATATAAATAGGTTTAAAGATACTTTGATAAAAAGCGGTATAGAAACAACAATAAGGAGAGAAATGGGTTCAGATATTAATGCAGCATGCGGTCAATTAAGGAGAAAGTATGTTAAAAAGTAATAGTGAATTATTGAAGTGATTGTTATGTGTGATGGAGGGAATATTTTTATGGATTTTAATAAAATATATGAGGTAAGTTCTTCGGTTGGATATTTATCTGATAGAGGAAATATAAGAGAGATTAATGAAGATTATCTAGATTTTTATGAAGATGATAATGTTCAGGTATATGTAATTGCAGATGGCATGGGTGGACACAATGCTGGCGATGTTGCTAGTAAAACTGCAGTGGATTCATGTATAAATTACATAAAAAGTTTAGAAAAAATTCATGAGGATGATCTTGAGAAAGTACTAAGAGATGCTGTTGCTTATGCAAATGGAATTATTTATGAAAAATCAAAAGTTAGTGAAAACTTAAATGGGATGGGGACAACTATTACTGTTTGTTTAATAAAACAAAATGAAGTAGCAATTGCTAATGTTGGGGATAGTAGTTGCTTTTCTATTGATAATAGAGGTATTGAGAAGATAACAAAGGATCACTCTTTGGTACAAGAATTAATTGATGATGGAAGTATTACTGAACAAGAAGCACTTCGACATCCAAATAAAAATATCATTACTAGAGCATTAGGCACTAGGAAAACTGTGGATATAGATATTTTTCAAAGAAAAAAATATGAAATACAAAAAATTATCTTATGCACAGATGGACTCACAAATGAAGTTAATAAAAATGAAATGTATGATATAATATTAAAGAATAATAATAAAGAGTCATGCAAAATGCTAGTGCAAGCGGCAAAAAACAAAGGCGGAAGAGATAACATTTCAGTTATTGTAGTTGGAGGAGTGTGCAAAAAATGATAGGAACAATGCTTGGAAATAGATATGAATTGTTAGAGAAAATAGGGGAAGGCGGCATGGCTGAGGTTTATAAAGCCAAATGTCACTTGCTAAATAGGTTCGTTGCAGTTAAAATTTTAAAAAATCAGTATTCTGACAATGAAGAATTTGTAAATAAGTTTAAGCAGGAAGCATCCTCAGCGGCAAGTTTAACTCATAACAATATTGTAGGAATTTACGATATTGGTTCTGAGAATAGTATAAACTATATAGTGATGGAATATGTAGAAGGAAAAACTTTAAAGGAGATTATAACTGAAAATAAGGTTTTAAAGTATGATGAAGCTATTATTATAGCAATACAAATTGCTAAAGCTTTGGAATGTGCACATAATAATAATATTATTCATAGAGATGTTAAACCGCATAATATTTTAGTTACAAAAGATGGGATAATTAAAGTTACTGATTTCGGAATTGCAAAGGCTACTTCTTCTGTAACCATAACTAATTCAGACAGAATTATCGGATCGGCTCATTATTTTTCGCCAGAGCAGGCAAAGGGAAATTATGTAGATTGTAAAACAGACATTTATTCTTTAGGAATAGTATTGTATGAAATGGTTACCGGTAAAGTTCCGTATGATGCAGAAAGTCCAGTTTCAGTTGCGCTAAAGCATATACAAGAACCAGTTATACCACCTAAGCAAATTAATCCCGGTATTCCAGAAGGTTTAAATATGTTAATATTAAAAGCTGTTGAAAAAGAACAATATAAAAGATATCAGAGTGCTAAGGATGTCTTATCAGATTTGCAAAAAATAAAAAGTAATCCAGAAACAGAATTTTTTATTGATAGTAGAGAAAATGAATATACAATGATTATGAAACCAATAAATGATTCAATGAATATAAATGATTCAATGAATATAAATGATAAATATGATAAAATGGAAGATGCTGAAGAAGACGAAGATTTAGAAGGTGGCATAAAACTTAGTGACAAAACAAAAAAAATAATAATTGGAAGTTTGATAGCCTTGGCAGTAGTAATTATTGGTTTTGTATCTGCATTTGTTGTTTCGCAGAAAAAACTAAATTCAGGTACTCACAAAACCGGAAAGGTTACTGTTCCTAATATTCTTGGATTAAGTAAGGAAGAAGCTGAAAAACAAATAAAAGAATTAGGATTAAGATTTGTTCCTACTACTGAAAGTAGTGATAAACCTAAAGGTGTAGTTATTAAATGTTACCCAGTAGAGGGGACTGAAATTGATATGAGTCAGCAAGATGAGATAAGAGCTATAATAAGTTCGGGTCCAAGAGTATCTGCTATACCAAGTTTATTCGAAATAGAATTAGAAGCTGCTAAGGAATATTTAAAGGCGTATAATTTGAAGTTGGGTAAAGTTACTTATGAATATAGTAATATTGAAAAAGGACGTGTATGTAGACAATCACCTGAAGCTGCTACAGAAATTGGAGATAATAATACAGTTGATTTAGTGGTTAGTAAGGGACCGGAAGTTAGATACATAAAAGTTCCTAATTTAGTTAACAAAAATTTTGATGAGGTATCAGATATACTTGTGAGATCTAAATTAAGACTTGGTTCAGTAACTAAAATCAAAACTCCTGATGAAAGCTTGGATGGAATAGTATCTGTACAGAGCATTGAGCCTAATACTGAAGTGAAAGAAAATACTCGAATTAATATAAGCTACTATGCATATAGTGATAAAGATTTTGTCAGTGTACCTAACTTTGTAAACAAAACAGTGAGAGAAGCTAAAACAATTGCTGGAGAATATAATTTAAATATAAGTGTTAGTGGAAAAGGTGATTTTATTGTAACTTCTCAGGATATAAATCCAGGAAAAAAAGTATTAGAGGGAACAACTATAAAGCTTAAGAGTGAACCAAATCCATAAAATATTTTTAGGAGGAAATATGGAAGGTACAATTATAAAAGGAATAGGTGGCTTTTATTATGTTAAGGTAAAAGACCAAATCATTGAATGTAAAGCAAGAGGTAAATTTAGAAACAAAGGTATGTCACCTATTGTTGGAGATAAAGTATTGCTAACTGTTGATAATAATAAGGGAGCCATAGAAAAAATATTCGAAAGACAAAACGAATTAATAAGGCCTTTAGTTTCAAATATTACTCAAGCTTTTGTGATTTTTGCTTTAAGAAAGCCTGATATTAATTTGGATCTATTAAATAAATTCTTAGTTCAGTGTGAATTGAAAAATATAAAAGCTGTAGTATGTTTTAACAAAATTGATTTATCAGAAAACTATAAAGAAGACGAAGCGGTAAAAATGATTGAAAGTGCAGGATATGAATATGTTTTTTTAAATGCTAAAAATGGAGTAGGACTAGAAATTATAAAAAATAAATTAAAAGATAATGTTACAGTCTTTTGTGGTCCTTCTGGAGTTGGTAAATCTACTATTCTGAATAGTATTGTAGGAAAAAACGTTATGGAAACAGGAGAAATTAGTGAAAAATTAAAAAGAGGAAAACATACTACTAGACACAGTGAGTTAGTGGAAATAGGTGAAGGGTTTGTAGTAGATACACCTGGATTTTCAACACTAACTTTAAGTGTTGAAGAAAAGGAAGATCTTAAAAATTATTTCCCAGAGTTTTGGGAATATGATCAAGAATGTAAATTTACTGGATGTATGCATTATAAGGAACCTGGATGCACAGTAAAAAAAGCAGTTGATGATAATATAATTAATAAGAATAGATATGAATTTTATATTAAAACTTTAGAAGAAATTATCAGAGGAGGAAAAAATAAATGGTAAAATTAGCACCGTCTATACTATCAGCTGATTTCACGAAGCTGGGAGAAGAAATAATTAATTTGGAAAAATTTGGAGCCGATATGGTACATATTGATGTAATGGATGGTATGTTTGTTCCTAACATATCCTTTGGAGTGCCCATAGTAAAAAGCATCAGACCAATTACAAAGCTTACCTTTGATGTTCATTTGATGATTGAAGAACCATCAAGATATGTTGAGGACTTTGCTAAAGCAGGGGCGGATATTATTACAGTTCATTATGAAGCAGACAAACATTTGGATAGAACAATAAATTATATTAAAAGCTTGGGTGTAAAAGCTGGAATTTCATTAAATCCGGCTACGCCTGTAGATACTATAAAACATCTTATAGGTTTAGTAGATTTAGTACTGATAATGTCGGTTAATCCAGGATTTGGAGGACAAAAGTATATAAAGTATTGTTCTGAAAAGATAAAAGAAGTTAAAGAACTTTCTGAAAAGTATAATAAGGATTTGCTAATTGAAGTTGATGGTGGAGTTGGGGTAGAGAATGTTAAAGAAATAGTTGATTGTGGCGCTAATCTAATTGTAGCTGGATCAGCTGTATTTAAAAATGGTGAGATTGAAAAAAATATAAGAGAAATTAAAGAAAGGTTTTAAGATGAAAATAGTTATTGCTTCAGGAGGAGTGCCACCTTCTCTTGATTTAATTCAGAAGGAATTAGAAGATGCAGATTACATAATTTGTGCAGATGGTGGAGCTAATTATTTATACAAATATAATATATGCCCAGATATTTTAATTGGTGATTTTGATTCAATAAATGAAGAAATATTGATTTGTTTTAAAGCTCGGGGTACTGATATAGTACAGTATCCTCCAGAAAAGGATTATACAGATTCTGAGATAGCTGTAAATAAAGCAATGGAACTTAATGCTGATGAAATAATTTTATTGGGATGCACAGGAACGCGAATAGATCATTTTTTAGGCAATCTTGGTTTGCTTTTAAACTGTTTGCGTAAAGGGATTACAGCATATATTAAAGATGATCATAATACTATTTTAATAGCTGACAAATCTTTAAGTATATTTGGAAAAGAGAGAGAGATTTTTTCTTTAGCGGCATATTATGAAAATGTTGAAAATTTGACTATTAGTGGAGCAAAATATCCTCTAAACAATTTTTATCTTGAAATTGGTAACCCCTTAACCATATCAAATGAATTCTTAGATAAAGAGGTGAAAATAAAATTCGATAAAGGGATTTTGTTGATAATTTATCCTAGAGATTAGATTTAGCATATAGGCATTTATGTCTATATGCTTTTTGTAACGCAAATGAAATAGTCACATATAATAAAGTGAAGAGTTATGATTGGTTTAATAAAGATATATTTTAAGGGGGTTATTATGAAGATTATAGCTATTAAACTTCCAAAATTTTTATCGAGAATAGTAAGAATATTTACTAAAAACAAAAATTAAAGATCAAAAAATAAAAAATGCAATTGCTATAACAATTGCATTTTTTATTGAAAAACTATATAGCACGTTGTACTTTGCCTGAACGCAAACATCTTGTACATACGCTTATAGTTTTAGGTGTTCCACCAACTATAGCTTTAACACTTTTTATATTTGGAGCCCATTTTCTCTTAGATTGACGATGAGAATGGCTGTATTGTACACCTGATATAACGCCTTTTCCACATACTTCACATCTTTTTGCCATTACTAAACACCTCCTATATTGAAGATAAAAATTCCATACAATAGAACGTCTTATATTGTAGCATACATAGTATGTTTTTGGCAAGTAAAATATAAAGCTAAAAGTAAGAATAAGTATTTAAATGATTAATTTTCTTGATTAAATTATATATATATTATAAAATAAATAGTATGTAAGAGGAGTAAGGAGGAATATATATGTTAGGAATAACCAGTGAACATGGTGCTATAAATTACTCAGATGAAGTTATAGCTAATATTGTTGGATTATCAACAATGGAATGTTATGGTGTTGTGGGAATGGCTTCAAAGAATGCCACTGATGGATTTTGGGAATTATTGAAGCGTGAAAGTTTAAATAAGGGTGTTAAAATTCATAATAAAGATAATAAATTATTTATAGAATTATATATAATAGTAGAATATGGAACAAAGATATCAGTTATAGCAAATAATATAATTCAAAAAATAAAATATAATATTGAAAAATATACTGGATTGAAAGTTGCAAGTATAACTGTTAATGTTCAAGGTGTAAGAGTCTAAGGAGGTACTAGAATTGGAACATTTTAAGATAGATGGATACGATTTGCGAAATATGATGATAAATGCATCAAATAACCTTGAAAACAAAAAAGAGTTTGTAAATTCTCTGAATGTATTTCCTGTTCCAGATGGTGATACAGGAACAAATATGTCAATGACCTTTAGAAGTGCAGTAGCTGAGATTGAAAAACTAGATAATAATTCTATTTCAGAAGCAACCCAAAAAATTGCTAGAGGAGCGTTAATGGGAGCTAGAGGTAATTCGGGAGTTATACTTTCTCAAATTTTAAGAGGTATTGCTAAAGGGTTAGATGGCAAATGTGAAGTTGATGCAGTAACTTTTGCAAATAGTATACAAGAAGGCTCAAAATATGCTTACAAAGCAGTTATGCGTCCAACAGAGGGAACAATTTTAACTATAATCAAAGCAGCGTCAGAAAGTGCTGCCAATGCAAATGAAAGCGATATTGTAAAAATGCTAAATAAAGTATGTGAATTTAGTAAAAGTGTTCTTGATAAAACACCGGATATGCTACCAGCGCTAAAAGAAGCAAAAGTTGTTGATGCAGGAGGCATGGGATTATTAATTATTTTAGAAGGAATGTATGAAGCTTTAAACAGGAATATTGAGGCCAGAATGGATGACGTTAAAGTTATAAGTAATAAAGATAATATAAATAGACCTGCTCAAGCAAGCATACAAGTTGAAGATATTAAATTTGGATATTGCACAGAGTTTTTTATACATACTAATGAAGCAGCAGAAAAATCTTTAGGTTTAAAAAGAAGATTTGAGTCTGTAGGAGATTCTATGATTGTTATTGGTGTTGATGATATAATAAAGGTTCATATTCACACAAATGATCCTGGATTTGTATTGTCTGAAGCAGGAAAATTAGGTGAATTATCTAAAATTAAAATTGATAATATGAGAGAAGAACATAGAAAAATTCTTGAATTAGAATATGCAACAACTGAAGAAGATACTGATTCTGAAGATTACGACAATGAAGTGATAGAAGAAGTAGAATATGGATTTGTTTCTGTAACAATGGGAAATGGTCTAAAAAATATTTTTAAGGACCTTGGAGTTGATTGGATCATTGAAGGCGGTCAAACTATGAATCCTAGCACTCAGGATATAATAGAATGTATAAATAAGATTAATGCAAAGAACATATTCGTATTACCTAATAATAAAAATATTATTATGGCTGCTGAGCAGGCAGCGGAAATTTCAGAAAAAAATGTAATTGTTATACCTACAAAGACGATTCCACAAGGGATAACAGCAGTAACTGTATTTAATCCTGATAGTACTATAAATGAAAATATTGATGCAATGAAGTCCGTAATTGAAAGTGTTCGTACTGGTTCAGTAACTTATGCTGTGCGTGATACTGAAATAGATGGAAAAGGTATAAAAGAAGGAAACATTTTAGGGTTAGTTGAAGGAAAAATAAGTGAAGTTGGAAAAGATATTTTTGAAGTGTGTGATATTGTTATTTCTAATATGATAATGGAAGAAAGTGAACTTGTTACAATTTTTTATGGTAAAGATTGTCATACGGAAAAAGTTGAGGAGTTTGTTGTAAAATTAGAAGAAAAGTATCCTGAAATAGATATTCAATGTTATAGTGGTGAACAACCATTATACTACTTTATAGTGTCTGTTGAATAAAAAAAGCCTAAGGGCTTTTTTTATTACTAAAAAAGATGGAGAATTGTATTATGAATATTAATGATGATATTGGTGTGTTAAAAGGAATAGGACCTAAGACAAAAGAATTGATAAATCAATGTGGTATATTTACAATATTAGATTTTATATTATATTTTCCTAGAGATTACGAAGAAAATGAGTGCTGTAGCAGTATAGATGAAGTAAAAGAAGATAAAAAGATAAAAATAAAGGCTAAGGTTAAGGAAATAAAAAAAGATATACGGATAAGGAATAACATGGTTATTACTACTGTTATATTTAATGATGGAGAAACAGATTTTCAAGGTAAATGGTTTAATCAACCCTATATAAAGAATAACTTCAGGATAAATGGAAGTTATTTTTTATTAGGAAAGGTAGAGGTGAAAAATAATAAAAAAGTTTTAATTGGTTCCACTATATTAAAACAAGATGAAATGGGACGGGTACTCCCTAAATATTCATTAAAAGGCAAGCTTAATAATAATTTTTTTGTTAAAACTAATCTTTGGATACTTAATAATATAAAGATTAAAGAAAATTTGCCCGATAAAAGTTTAAAGAAATATAATCTATGCTCTTTGGATAATGCAATAAGGAATATTCATAAGCCAATTGGAAAAAAGGAATTAGAGGAAGCTAAAAAAAGATTGAAATTTCAAGAACTTTTTACATATTCTTTAAAACTGCTAATGTTAAAAAAAATGAAAAAATCTAATGGCATTGCATTCAAAATTGCAAAAGAGCTGAAAGATTTAAAAGAAAAGCTTCCATTTGAACTTACAATGGCACAGAATAGAGCAATAAGAGAAATATTAATTGATGAAAAAAAAGATGTACCAATGAACAGATTAGTTCAAGGCGATGTTGGCAGTGGCAAGACTATTGTTGCTATAATTGTTCTTTTTAATGTAATCAAAAATGGTTATCAAGGAGTTCTTATGGCACCTACTGAAATACTTGCTGTGCAGCATTATATTGAAGCACAAAATTTACTGAAAGATTTTGATGTAAATATAGAACTTATATCGGGAAGCACTACTAATAAAAATAAAAAAAGAATAAAAGAAGACTTAAAGAATGGAAATATAGATATAATAGTAGGAACCCATGCTTTATTGGAAGAAGATGTGGTTTTCAAAAATCTAGGAATGGTTGTTACTGATGAGCAGCATAGATTTGGTGTAAGGCAAAGAAGTAAATTATTTAATAAAGAAAATAAGATTGATATTTTAGTTATGACTGCAACACCTATTCCTAGAACTTTGGCGTTAACTCTGTACGGAGATTTGGATATATCTTGTATTGATGAGCTGCCGCCAGGTAGAAAAAAAATAGATACTTATTATACAGGTAAAGGCACTAGAAAAAGAGTCTATAATTTTGCTTTCAATCAGGTTAAAGATGGAAGACAGGTATATGTGGTTTGCCCTTTGGTTGAAGAAAATGAGAAAATTAAAATATCATCAGTAGAAAAATTGTATTTAGAACTAAAGGAAACGATTTTTAAGGATATAGAAATAGGAATTCTTCATGGAAAAATGGCTTCTAAGGACAAGGAAGAAATTATGAATGAATTCAAAAGTGGAAAAATTAAAGTATTAGTATCAACAACAGTAATAGAAGTAGGGGTTAATGTTCCTAATGCTACTCTTATGATAATTGAGAATGCTGAAAGATTTGGACTTTCTCAATTACATCAATTAAGAGGAAGAGTTGGGAGAGGCGATAAAAAATCTTATTGTATATTGATTGCCGATATAAAAAGTGAGACAACAAAAAAGAGAATGGAAATCATGACTAAAAGTAATGATGGATTTTATATTGCAGAAGAGGATTTGAAATTAAGAGGGAGTGGAGAAATATTTGGTGTAAGCCAGCATGGAGAAGATAGTTTTTTATTAGCTAATTTATTGGAAGATATTCATTTGTTTAAACTTGCAAATAATGAGGCTAAGTGCATAGCTAATAGTAATTTAAAACAAGATATGTTACTTAAAAATCAAATTTTAAGTAAGCTTGAACAAACTTATAAATATATTTGCTTTAACTAAAGTAAAGTTATAAAATGTTTTTGTATAATTAATGGATGTATGTTAAAATATGAAATAAGATTCACAAAAGTGGCAAATGAAGGAGGAAAAACATGAGAATAATTTCAGGGAGTGCAAAAGGTAGAAAGATTTTGCCGCCCGATGGTATGCAAACAAGACCTACACTTGATAGGATAAAAGAAAGTATTTTTAATATAATTCAAAATAAAGTTAGAGATTCAATAGTAATAGATGTATTTGCGGGGACAGGAAGCTTAGGGTTAGAAGCTGCTAGCAGGGGTGCAGCCGAATGTTACTTAGTAGATAAACATCCAACTACATTCAGTAGGTTAAAACAAAATGTTGAAAACTTAAAATTTGAGAATGTGTGCAGATGTTTAAATATGGATTCATATGATGCACTAAGAGAAGTATCAAGAAAGAATAAAGTATTCGATTTAATATTTATAGACCCTCCTTATGCTAAAGAAATGATTCCACCAGCTGTGGATATAGTTACTAAGGAAGGGTTACTAAAAATAGATGGATTAATAGTAACAAAGATTGATTCTTCGGAGGAAATCTATGAAGGAAACAATAACATAATCCTTATTGACCATAGAAAATATGGTAATACAACTGTATGTTTTTATGCATTTAAGGAGGAATAACATGAGAAAAGCAGTTTTCCCAGGAAGTTTTGATCCTATTACGAAAGGACATTTGGATATAATTAAAAGAGCTTCAAAAATTTTTGATGAAGTTACAGTGGCTGTTTTAATCAACCCAGATAAAAAAGGACTTTTTCACATAGAAGAAAGAGTAGAATTAATAGAAAAAACAACAGAAAATATAGGAAATGTACGAGTAGAAAGTTTTCATGGCCTTCTGGTAGATTATATGAAGGAAAAAGATGCTCAAGTAATCATTAAAGGATTAAGAGCTGTTACAGATTTTGAATATGAATTACAAATGGCACTTATGAACAAAAAATTGAATCCAACCATTGAAACAATGTTTATGATGACAAGTGCTAAATACTCTTATGTAAGCTCATCTTCTATTAAGCAGATTCTTAGATTTGGTGGGTGTATTGATGAGTTAGTACCTGATGAAATTATACCCAATATTATGGAAAAAATTAGTAAAAGATAAGGTGATGAGTTAAATGGAGGTTATGAAATTATTGGAATATCTTCAAGAAATAATTGAAACATCACACAATGTACCTATTTTAGGTAAGACAATGATAAATAAAAAAGAATCAATAGATATTGTGGAACGAATCATAAACTATCTTCCGGATGAATTTAAAAAAGCTCAGTGGATATGTGAAGAAAAAGAAAGAATTTTAAGTGATGCTCATAAACAAGCAGAAGTAGTAAAAAAAGAAAGTTATCAAAGGTTAAAAAAAGAAATTGAAAATCATAGTGTTATGAAAGAAGCAAAAAATAAAGCTGAAGAAATTATAACTTCAGCTAAAAGGGATGCAAAATTAATTCGAATAGGTGCAAAAGAGTATGCAGATGAAATATTATGTTGTTTAGAAAAAGAAATTAATGATATGGGCAAGAAAACTCTTTTAAGTGTCAAAAACCAAACAGAAGAGTATTTAAAATCTATGGAATCTAATATTACTAATACAACTAATACTATTAGACAAAATATTAAAGAATTAAGAGATACGGTGAAGTAGCTTGTGAAATTTTGTTATAGCAAATGGAGTTATTAATACTAGTAAGGAAAATATAAATATATTGTTCAAGTTAAACATTGAAATGTTTTTTGTGGGGATATTAAATACCGAACTTGACAAGTAAATTATATCTATTTTATAAAGTAGTAAAGTTAATATGCTGGATATTATTCCTTGAATGAACTTTAGTTTTATATATTTGTTTATTGAAAATTTGAATTTATAAATAATAGAATATACTTGGCTAATTATTGATAGACCACTAAAACCCAAGAGGAAGCTTAGAAGCATAATCTTAAATAAAATACTAAAGTCATTACTGGAGGATACTAAGTTGCATCCATTGGTCATTTCAAGTAGACCAAGTAAAAAACCTTCCAAAGATTTTTGAGATATACTTAGAATATCAGAAAGTTTTGTGAAAACAATATCAAATAAGATATTGTTTTTTACTATTGTGGTGATAACAGAGAAAAATATAACAAATCCACCTATTGAAATTGAAGTTTTAAGTGCATTGTTTATGCTTTTATTTAATACATCACCTATATTTCTATTTTCACAAACATAATCAATTGCAATGTGTTTTGAAGAAGGATTATTGTGAGATGCCGGTAAAATAATTCCTATAATAAAACAGGATAAATAGCATGATATTAGAAGTATAAAGCCTAAAGAATGATTATTTAACATATAAGTTCCAACAGAACCTATTACAAACAAAGGACTTGGATTGGAAGCAATACTTATAAGTCTCTCGCAAGTCTTAAAATCTATTAAATTTTTTTCGTATAAATCGCACGCATATTTTGCGCCTAAGGGATAGCCACATAATATACTTATGATTAGAACAAGAGAACAGTTTTGGGGTAATCTTAATGGTTTACATAGAATATTACCAAAACATTTTGAGTAAATGTTTACTGCGTTATAAGATATCATTATATTGATTAATACTAAAAAAGGGAATAAAGATACAAAGACAGATTTAATGAATAATTTTGAACCATCTAATGCTGATTTTAAACAAAGTTCAGGATTAAATATTATGTAAATAATAAGTATACTGCAGATAAAAGTAGAAAAAATGCTTTTATAGAAGTTACTTGAAATTGTATTAAATAACTTGAAAATCATAAATACAATTGTGAATATTAAAAATAAAAGAAATATTTTCATGAAAAAATCCCCTTAAAATATATTGATTAGTGATAATTGGACTAATATAAATATATTTCAAGAGGGATAAATAATATTACTATTAAAATAATGTAATAGGACTAATTAAATAATCAGAATTAGGAGATACTGATTTATTTATTAGACTATATGCTTTAGTAGCTAGTATATCTAATTCTAATGAATTACTTAAATCTTTAGGTAATTTAATATATATAGGTATTAAAGAAGTGCTTTTTAATTCTTTTAAAATTTCTCTACCTCGCTTATTGAAACCTAAAACTCTAGCATAAGGACAAGACAAAGTTCTTAAAAGCTTAGTATTATAATTGTCAAAGCCAACAAAGTATTGACATAGAATTCTATTTATGCGCGTTTCTGTGTACCTTTTGCTTTTTATTTTGGATATTAATTCTTCATAGGTATTGGATTGGTTTAATGCTTTATAAATTTTGTTATGCAGGCCTTCTGAAACATCAGGAAGATTTTCAAGTTTGTTTTCATATGTAAATATCTTGAATTTCAAAAAGCTTAATATTGAATCTTCAAAAGTCAATGAATTTTTATTATACATATTTTTTATTACATTAAAGGAATTAATGGGTACTTTTTCTATCAAAAGATCAATGCTATTGTCTTTTTCCTTTAAATGTTTTCTGATTGATGTAGCACTGCAAAATTTTTTCTCAATATTTATGCTATTGTAAGCAGAACCTTCTCTTTGAATTGTATAAGGCTTTATATCACTATTTAATTTTATCAAACTTTTACAGTATTCAATTCCTAATATATTATTTGATGAAAATAGAACATCTGTTATAGAAGAATTATTTTCAAAGAAACTACTAAGAGCTTTGCTGCGAGCAACAGGGTAAGAAAGACCTTTATCTAAATATGACTTCAATTGTAATTTGAAATTTTCAGGTTCCTTTATAAGGATGTCTGCTATTTGTTTTATAAGATTAATATCTCCGCTTTCGCTGCCAAAGCATAGGTTATTTACAATTCCTAAATTATTCAATAAGCTAACAGCTCCAAAGGCAAAAAATTCTGCCGAGGATAAACTGTATATGGCAGGAAGTTCTATAACAAGATCAATACCGTTTTTTAAGGCTGTTTCAGCTCTACTCCATTTGTCAATTAAAGAAGGAGTACCCCTTTGTACAAAATTTCCACTCATTACACAAATAAGTCCATCACAATTTGTTTGTTTTTTAGATTCTTTTATATGATATAAATGGCCATTATGCAAAGGATTATATTCGGTTATTATTCCAGTAAGATTCATTGAATCACCACCTGTAAATAAGTATAATACAGTAATGTAAATATAAAAATAGTATATGAAAACAAGTTATAAATTATAAATAAATGTTACATAATAAGGATATATTATATAGTACAAAATTTAATACAGATAAAAAAAAATAATAATACAGATAAAAAATATTGTTTTTTTTGTTGAAAAATACATAAGAAAAGGTGTATAGTATATTATAGAATATGTTATACAGTATACATTATTGTTAGATAAATTGAAAGGAGAATTTAACATGGGATTTATTAAAAAGATGTGGGAACTTGCACAATCAGATTTGAAAACTATAGTGCTTCCAGAAGGGGAGGAAGAAAGAACTCTTATTGCGGCAGGGGAAATTAATGAAAATTCATTAGCTAAATTAATTTTAGTAGGCAATGAAAGTATAATAAGAAGTAAAGCTAAGCAGTTAGGATCAAATATTGAAGGAGTTGAAATAATCAATCCAGAGATGTCTGATAAGCTTGAGGTATATGCTGATGAATTATATAGAATGAGAAAAAATAAGGGCATGACTTTTGAAAAAGCTTTAAAAGTTGTAAAAGATCCTTTGTATTTTGGAACTATGATGCTTCATATGGATGATGTTGAAGGAATGGTTTCAGGTGCTATACATACTACTGGAGATTTATTAAGACCAGGATTACAAATAATAAAAACAGCACCAGGTTCTTCAATAGTTTCTGGATTCTTTGTTATGATGGTACCAAATTGTGAATATGGTGAGAATGGCTTGTTGATTTTTGCTGATTGTGCTGTAAATCCTAATCCAACAGCAGATCAATTAGCTTCAATTGCGGTAACTACTGCAGATACTGCTAAAAGATTATGTGATATGGATCCAAAAGTTGCAATGTTATCATTCTCAACTATGGGGAGTGCTGATCATGAACTTGTTGATAAGGTTAGAAAAGGTACTGAAATAGCTAAAAAGTTCAGACCAGACTTAAAAATAGACGGAGAAATGCAGTTAGATGCTTCAATAGATCCAACTGTTGCTGCATTAAAAGCTCCAAACAGTCTTGTAGCTGGAAAGGCTAATGTGCTTGTTTTCCCAGACTTACAAACTGGAAATATAGGGTACAAATTAGTTGAAAGATTTGCTAAGGCTGAAGCTATAGGGCCTATTTGCCAAGGATTTGCAAAACCAATAAACGATTTATCAAGAGGATGTAGTGCAACTGATATAGTAAATGTTGTAGCTATTACTGCGGTTCAAGCTCAGAGAGGAATATAGATATATAGCATATAAATAATCTGTATTTTCAAATGTTGCAATTATAAAAACGTTTAAATAGTCTAAATAAATGTAAATGGAGGAGAAATTCATGAAAATATTAGTAATAAATTGTGGAAGTTCATCTTTAAAATACCAACTTATCGATATGACTACAGAAGAAGTTTTAGCACAAGGTTTAGTTGAAAGAATAGGAATAGAAGGATCAATATTAACTCAAAAAGCAGATGGGAAAAAATATATTATTGAAGAACCTATGGAAGATCACAAAAAAGCTATTGAATTAGTTTTAGGAGCTTTAGTTGATGAAAAAGAAGGCGTTATAAAAAATATGTCAGAAATATTTGCTGTAGGACATAGAGTTGTTCACGGCGGTGAAAAATATGCAGGTTCTGTACTTATAGATGAAGATGTTATGAAGACTTTAGAAGAGTGTGTAAAACTTGCACCACTTCATAACCCACCAAATATAATTGGAATTAATGCATGTAAAGAATTAATGCCAAATACTCCTATGGTTGGTGTATTTGACACAGCTTTCCACCAAACAATGCCAGAAAAAGCTTATATGTATTCTCTTCCATATGAATTGTATGAGAAGCATGGAGTAAGAAGATATGGTTTCCATGGAACATCTCATAAATATGTTTCTTCAGTTGCAGCTGAAATGATGGGAAAAAATATTGAAGACTTAAGAATTATTACTTGTCATTTAGGTAATGGTGCTAGTTTAGCTGCTATTAAAGGTGGCAAATGTGTTGATACAAGTATGGGATTCACTCCACTTGCAGGTTTAACAATGGGTACTAGATCAGGAGATATAGATCCTGCTATACCTACATTCTTAATGAAAGAATTAAATATATCAGAATCAGAAGTAGATAATATAATGAATAAGCAATCAGGTGTTTTAGGAATTTCAGGAGTAAGTAGTGACTTTAGAGATATTGAAGGAGCTGCTGCTGAAGGTAATAAAAGAGCTCAATTAGCTTTAGAAGTATTTAAGTATAAAGTAATGCAATACATAGGCTCTTATACTGCTGTTATGGGTGGAGTAGATTGTATCGTATTTACAGCAGGACTTGGAGAAAATGGAATAGAAACTAGAGAAGAAATAGTTAATGAATTAGAATTCTTAGGAGCAAAAATCGATAAAGAAAGAAATAATGTTAGAGGAGAAGCAAGATTAATCAGTGCTGATGACTCTAAGGTTAAAATCTTTATCATACCAACAAATGAAGAATTAATGATTGCGAGAGATACAAAAGAAATAGTTGAAAAATAAAGCATAATATAACAAAGTATAATAAAAATACTTGACTTTTTATCTTCGTGTTTATATAATAAGTTGTGGCTAATAGATTCTATGTAAACATAGGTTTTATTAGCCCATTTATGATAATAGAGGTGTAATTATGCTAATTGATATTTCTGATTTAATTGGGAAAAAAGTTAAAGAAAAAGAAATTAGTGTGTCTTTTGAAGGTAAAGGATTTACTTTCGATGAAGAAGAAATTAAGTTTGTTAAACCTGTTAATTTAGAAGGCATTTTTACAATATCAGGTGACATAATTAACTTTGACGGAACAATGAAAACAACTTTAAAACTTGTATGTTCTAGATGTCTTGAGGATTTTGATTACCCTTTAGAAATTGAAATTCATGAAAAATTTTCAAAGATTGAACATGATGGAGGCAATGATATTATCATTATAAATAATGATAAGGTTGATTTTCCGCCAATCATTGAAACAAGTATAATTTTGTCACTACCAATGAAGAAACTTTGCAGTGAAAACTGTTTAGGACTATGCACGGTATGTGGCGTGAATTTAAATCATTCTACATGTAATTGTGGTAAGGATGATATTGATCCAAGACTGGCAAAGTTAAGAGATTTTTTCCCGAACTAACTAAGGAGGTGAAAATAGATGGCACATCCAAAAAGTAAAACATCAAAAGCTAGAAGAGATTCAAGAAGAGCTCAAACATTTAAATTAAGTGTACCAGGAATGGTTGAATGTCCACAATGCCATGAAATGAAACTTGCTCATAGAGTTTGTAAGGAATGTGGATACTACAATGGAAAAGAAATAGTTTCTAAAGAAGCTTAAAAAAAGAAAGTCGTATGACTTTCTTTTTTTAAATGTTTTAATAATGATTTATCTTTGTTTAGAATTATATTATAATTAGATATATGTAAGCTAATGGAAAATAATATGACATATAAAGTGAGGGATGAATTATGAAGATAGCTATTGACGGTATGGGGGGAGATCATTCACCTTATTCAGTAGTACAAGGATGCATTGAAGCAGTAAAAGAGTATAAAAATATTGAAATAATCATTACTGGACCTGAAGCTTTAATAAGCAGAGAATTGAGTAAGTATAAAGAGCAGTACGATAATATATCTATACTAGATGCTAAAGAAATAATTAGTAATAATGAGCATCCTGTAATGGCTTTACGAAGAAAAAAAGATTCAAGTATATATAGAGCTTTAGAGTTAGTAAAAAAAGGAGAGGCAGATGCAGTTATATCTGCTGGAAGTACTGGAGCTTTTTTAGCTGGAGCTACACTAGTCATAGGCAGAATAAAGGGAGTTAACAGACCTGCTCTTGCACCTGTTATGCCAGGCAAAAATGGCCCATTTATGGTAATCGATTGTGGTGCTAATGCTGAATGCAAACCCAATAATTTAGTGCAATTTGCTCAAATGGGGGAAATTTATTTTAAAAACATATTAAACGTTAAAAATCCTACTGTTGGGCTTATAAACATAGGATCTGAGGAAGAAAAAGGAAATGAACTCACTAAAGAAGCTCATAAACTATTAAAAGAATATGATTTTAACTTTATAGGTAATGTAGAACCAAGAGAAATACCAACAGGTGACGTAAACGTTTTGGTTTGTGATGGGTTTGTTGGTAATACGGTGTTGAAAATGTATGAAGGAGTAGCACAAACTATTTTCTCTACACTAAAAGAAGAAATAATGTTTTCCTTCAGAACAAAGCTAGGAGGAGCCTTATTAAAGCCACTATTTACAAAATTTAAAAAAGATTTTGATTATAAAGAGTATGGTGGAGCTGCTTTTTTGGGAGTTAATGGAATATGTATTAAGGCCCATGGGAGTTCTGACGGTAAAGCTATTAAAAATGCAATAAGGCAGGCTATTAATTTTAATGAAAATGATATTATTGGTAAAATAAAAGTACATATTGAAGAGAAAATGGTATAAAATATATTGTAAAAGTAACATTATCTTATTGACGATGTATAAGTTATGTAATATTATCATATTGTAGAATTTTGATGGGAGGTGAAATAAATGGTTTTTGATAGAGTAAAGAAGATAATAGCAGACCAACTCGGTCTTGATGAAAATACAGTTACAATGGATTCATTATTTGTAGACGACTTGGGAGCTGACTCACTTGATGTAGTAGAATTAATAATGGCTTTAGAAGAAGAGTTTGATATTGAAATACCAGATGACGATGCTGAAAAAGCAACTAAAGTTGGCGATGTAGTAGAATATATAAATTCTCATGTTGAGGAATAATTTAAAGTCCCGTAATTTGCGGGACTTTAAATTTCTATTTGAATAGGGGAGCTGTTTTTGATGGAAAAAAATAGAAAGTATGTCCTGAAAGAATTAGAAGATATACTTTATGTTAAATTTAATGATGTATACTTATTAAATAATGCACTTACTCATAGTTCGTGTGTAAATGAAAATAAAAATATAGAACATAATGAACGTCTGGAATTTTTAGGTGATTCTATACTTCAATTGTGTATATCTGAACTTTTATTTAATAAGTACAAGGGTATGCCAGAAGGGTTTTTAACAAAAAAGAGAGCTCTTATAGTATGTGGTAACTCATTGTACAATGTAGCTCAAAAATGGAATATTGGAAAATATATAAACATGAGTAAAGGGGAAGAACTAACTGGTGGAAGAACAAGAATATCGATATTAGCTGACTGTGTTGAAGCGATAATTGCTGCTATATATTTAGATCAGGGGTATGAAAGTGCCGAAAATTTCATAATACAAAATTTTAAAGAAATAATTGAAAAAGCGGATAGTGATGAAATTATAATTGATTATAAAACAAGATTACAAGAAATTATTCAAAAATATGGTGAGTACACCATAGAGTATAATTTAACTGGATATGAGGGGCCACCGCATAGGAGAAAGTTTTTCACAGAGGTTTTAATTGATTCAATAGTAGAAGGTGTAGGGGAAGGGTATAGTAAAAAAGAATCCGAACAGAATGCGGCTAAAGAAGCTCTTGAGAATATAGGTAATAAATATGAGTAAGGCACATTATATCATACCTATTTTTGTACCGCATGAAGGATGTCCTCATAGTTGTGTTTTTTGTAATCAAAATAGTATAACTGGTGAGTTTAGTGATGATGTTACACCGAAGTTTGTTGAAAATACCATAGAACAATATTTAAAAACTATAAATAGAGAAAATGCTGTTGTAGAAGTTTCATTTTTTGGGGGAACTTTTACAGCAATAAACATAAATAAACAAAAAGAATTATTAGCTGTTGCAAAAAAATATAAAGATAAAGGATATGTTGACTATATACATTTATCTACTAGACCGGACTATATAGACGAAAATATACTAGACAATTTAAAAAAGTATTCTGCTGATATAATTGAATTAGGAGTTCAATCCTTAGATAATGAAGTACTTTTAAAAGCTGGTAGAGGACATAATGCAGCAGATGTTATAAAAGCCTCTAAACTTATAAAAGAGAGAGGATTCATTTTAGGACATCAAATTATGTTAGGGCTTCCAGGAGATAACTTTAAAAAGGATATTGAAACGGCTAAAAAGGTGATTGATTTAAAACCAGATATCGCAAGAATTTATCCTGCGCTAGTAATTAAAGATACTCCTATGGAAAAAATGTATAATAGTAATAATTATGATCCTTATACCTTAGAAGAAGCTGTGGAGATTAGTAAAATAATTTATTCTATGTTTATGGCTAATAATATCAAAGTTATAAGAGTTGGACTTCAACCTACTGAAGAAATAAATGTAGGAAAAGATATTGTAGTAGGACCGTTTCATCCTGCCTTTAGAGAATTGGTCGAGGGTAAGATATATAATGAAATAATTTTAGATGAAATGAAGAATAGTAATTGTGATGAATGTATAATTTACATAAATAATAAAGATATATCAAAGTTATATGCACATAGAAAAAAATTTTTTAATGACACAAAAGCTCAGACAAAAACAAAAAAACTTAAAATTTTGCAAAAATGTGATATCGAAAGAGGAAAAATTTTGTTGCAAATTGAAGAAAAGTGTAAAGAAATATCAATTAAAGAATATTTGAAAAAAAAGTATGAAGAAGGAAAAATCGAAGATTTATAGAATATATTCCCTATAAAGGATGCAAAAATATGTAATAATAAATTTTGTAGGGAGGATTTAAAATGGATGTATTAAAAGTATCAGCTCAATCTCAACCAAAATCAGTAGCAGGCGCACTTGCAGCCGTACTTAGAGAATGTGGAAGCGTTGAAGTTCAAGCAGTAGGAGCAGGAGCAGTAAATCAGGCTGTTAAAGCGTTAGCCATAACAAGAGGATTTGTTGCACCTAATGGAATAGATTTAATTGTTATTCCTGCATTTTCTCAAATATCTATAGATGGAGAAGAAAGAACAGCTATAAAATTTATTGTAGAACCTAGATAAAATAAACCGTGCTTTGCACGGTTTTTTATTTTGACTAATAATTGATATTTCAAGCTATATGCTATAAAATTATATAGGTAAAAGTTACTTAGACAATGCAGCACCAGTATGCAACTGAGTTTTTGCAAAATTATTTACAAATGGGAGAGATAAATATGTTTTTGAAGTCACTTGAGATAAGAGGCTTTAAATCCTTTGCAGATAAAACTGAATTAGCTTTTAAGACAGGGATTACAGCAGTAGTTGGTCCAAATGGAAGCGGTAAAAGTAATATATCTGATGCAGTTAAGTGGGTACTTGGAGAACAGAGTGTTAAAAATCTGAGAGGGGGTAAGATGCAGGATGTGATTTTTGCAGGAACAGAATATAGAAAACCTGTGGGTCTTGCTCAAGTAACTCTTGTTTTGGATAACAGTGATAGTCAACTACCCATAGAATATACTGATGTTACTATAATGCGAAGGCTTTTTAGATCAGGAGAAAGTGAATATTATTTAAATAATACTAAATGTAGATTAAAAGATATTCAAGAGCTTTTTATGGATACAGGTATAGGAAAAGAAGGATACTCCATAATAGGTCAAGGTAAAATTGAAGCTGTTTTAAGTGGGAAACCAGAAGAAAGAAGAAGCCTTTTAGAAGAAGCGGCAGGTATTGTGAAATTTAAAACGAGAAAAGAAGAAGCTGAAAAAAAGCTTCACAATACAGAACAAAATATTCAGAGAATAAATGATATTTTTAGTACTTATGAAGAAAGATTAGATCCGTTAAAGAAAGAAAATGAAAAAGCAAAAGAATTCCTTGAGATTTCACAAAGGTTGAAAAGTAAAGAGGTAACCTTGATTATTTATAATATAGAAAGTTTCGAAGAAAAAATTAATTCTCTGAAAAGAGAATTACAAGAAAATCATAATAAATTGAAAGAGATATTAGAAGAAAAAATCAAAATCAAAGAAAAGCTTTTGCAGGCAAATGAAGAATTAGAGTACTTCGAGATGGAGAATAACGATGAAAGAAGAAAATATTATGAAAGCAAAACTTTAAGTCAAAACCTATTATCCGAAATTGATCTTTTAAATGAAAGAATGAATAATTTACAAAGTACCATAGAAAAAAACTTTAAATCTATAAAACAGTTAGAAGAGAAAATTATTTCTTTAAAAAATCAAAGGAATATTCAAAATACAATCCTAAAAGAACTTAAGGATGATCAAAGTTTAACAGAAGAGGAAATAGCAACTTTAGAAAAAGAAATAATTAAAATAAATAATTATATTAAAAGCAATGATAAATTAATAAAAGATGCAAAGGCAGATCAAGTTCACTTAATTAGTGAAATTACTAAAAATAAAAATGACTTGGCAATTTTAAAAAATGATATGAATGCATTAGAGAATAAATTAGAAGAACGCAAAGATGCTAGTGAAACATATATTAATTCAATTAAGATAAACTATACTACAAAAGATATGCTGAAAAAAGAAATTTTTGATATACATAATAAAATATCCAAGTATGAAGAAGAAATAAAGGGATATAAAAAAGAAATTTCTATTGAAAATAGAAATTTAGCAAAGGATGAAAATAAGCTTAAAGAAATTACAATTGAGCATAATAAGATGGAAGCTAATTGTAATGCTTTAATAAATTTTGAAAAACTACATGAAGGATATAATAAATCTGTTAAAAATTTAATGCAACATATAGATAAGGATAAAATTCCTAAGGCTAAAAACAGAGCATGTATACTTGGAGAAATAATAAAAGTGGAAAAAAAATTTGAGACTGCTGTAGAGGTAACTTTAGGTGCTTCTATATCTAATGTTATTACAGAGGATGAAGAAATTGCCAAAACACTTATTAACTATTTAAAGAATCATAAATTAGGTAGAGCTACATTTTTGCCTATAAATATAATAAAAGGAAGAACAGTGCAAATTCCACAAAAGCTAAAAAATATAAAAGGATATATAGGAATAGCCAGTGAACTTATAGAGTATAAAGCTAAGTTTACAAGCGTTATTGAATATGTTTTGGGAAGAACAGTCATTGCATCAGATATGGATAGTGCACTTTTAATTGCAAAGGCAAGTGACTATAGTTATAAAATAGTTACTTTACAAGGAGAAGTAATAAATACAGGTGGAGCACTTACTGGTGGGAGTATTTATCACAAAAATACAGGGATAATCAGTAGAAAAAGAGAAATAGAAGAATTATCTTTAAAATTAAAGGATTTAAATAAAGATATAGTAGGGTTAACTGAAAAAATTAATTCTAGAAAAGATAACATAAAAAATATGGATGAGTATTGTTTGAATCTGAGAGAAGAAATTCATTATGAAAACATAGAAAAAACTAAGATAAATGGTAAAATTAGTGCTATAGATAATGAAACTGAAAAATTAAAAAGAGATTTGGATGTATCAAAAAATGAAATTGCTTTTATGGAAGAAACATTAAACCACAGTCATGTAACTTTTCAAGATAAGCAGGATAAAATTCAAGAGATAATTGTAAGAGAAGAAGAAAATAATCTAAATATATTAACTATGGAATCAAATTTAGACACTCAAAAAGAAAAACTTGAAGAAAACAATGAAAAGCTTACAGAACTAAGAATAAAAAATGCTCAGCTTGATGGAAATATATCAAATAGATACCTTGATGTAAAAAGAATAGAAGGTGAAATACAATCAGGGGAAAAAGAAATTTATATTTTAGAAAATGAAAATAAAGAATGTATAAAAAATGTAGATAATTCAAAAGAAAAAATAATTAGTAATGAAAGAAAAATTGGGGAAATCAAGGCAGTAATATGTGAGCAGGAAGAAAAATTTAAGGATAGTGAAATTAAAAGAGTAAGGATAAAAGAAAGTATAAAAAGCTTTACGGAAAATTTAGAGAAAATTACTTTATATAGTGATAAAAATGAACGTATTAAAAGTAATATGCAAATATCTCTTGCAAGACATGAGGCTGAAAAAGATTCTTTTTACAAAAAATTAAATGAAGAAATGGAATTAACCTATGCTGAAGCCTTGGAACTGAAGATAGATAATATAAATATAGAGAAGTGCAAGAATGATATTGCAGTTTATAAGAGTCAAATTTCTAAATTAGGAGTAGTAAATTTAGGGGCTATTGAAGAATATGCAGATCTTGTGGAAAAATACAATTTTATGAGTTCTCAAAAGGAAGATTTGGTTAAGGCTAAAGAGGAATTAAGAAATGTTGTATTTGAAATGACTGACAAAATGAAGATGGTTTTTCGTGAAAATTTTTTAAAGTTAAAAAATAATTTTAATGAAACATTTCGAGAATTATTTAAAGGAGGACATGCAGATTTAATATTAGAGGATGGAGATGAGTTGACTGCTAACATTGAAATAAATGTTCAACCTCCAGGAAAAAAGTTGCAGAATATAAATCTAATGTCAGGAGGAGAAAAAGGATTATCAGCTATTGCATTATTGTTTGCAATTTTAAAGATGAAGCCAACTCCTTTTTGCATATTAGATGAAATAGAAGCAGCTTTAGATGATGCAAATGTAGCAAGATATTCAGAGTTTTTAAGAAAATTCTCAAATAATACTCAATTTATAATAATAACCCATAGAAAAGGTAGTATGGAGGCAGGGGATGTTTTATACGGGGTAACAATGGAGGAAAAAGGAATATCTAAAGTAGTGTCAGTTGATTTAAGTAAATCAACTTAAAAATACTAAAGCAAAATATTAAAGGAGTTGGAAATATGTTAGGGAATTTATTTGAAAAATTAAAGAGTGGACTTTCAAAAACTAAGGATAATTTAACAGATAAGGTTTCAGAAGTATTAAATTTAGCTGTGAAAATTGATGAGGAGTTGTATGAGGAATTAGAAGAGATTCTTATAACTGCGGATATAGGAGTAGACACATCCTTAGAGATTATTGAAAGAGTGAAAAACAAGGTTAAAGAAAAGAAAATCAAAGATCCAAAAGAAGTATATACTTGCTTAAAAGAAGTATTAGTTGAAGTTCTTTGTGAGGGCAATAATGAAGAGGGTATTACTCCTAAAATTACACCTCATGTTATGTTAATCATAGGTGTAAATGGAGCAGGGAAGACAACATCTATAGGAAAAATATCTGCAAAATTGAAAGGTGATGGACATAAAGTTGTAATGGCTGCCGCAGATACTTTTAGAGCGGCGGCAATAGATCAATTAGAGGTGTGGAGCAACAGAGCAGGAGTTGATATAATAAGACATCAAGAGGGAGCCGATCCAGGAGCAGTAGTTTTTGATGCCATACAAGCTGCAAAAGCGAGAAATGTAGATATTCTTATTTGTGATACAGCAGGTAGATTGCATAATAAAAAGAATTTGATGAATGAACTTGAAAAAATAAACAGAATAATAGATAGGGAATATAGTGAAGCAAATAAGGAAACATTATTAGTTTTAGATGCTACTACAGGACAAAATGCTCTTCAACAAGCTAAACAGTTTACGGAAGTTTGTCCTATCGATGGTATTATATTAACAAAGCTTGATGGTACTGCTAAAGGTGGAGTTGTAATAGCAATTAAGCATCAATTAAATATTCCTGTAAAACTTATAGGTGTTGGAGAAGGAATTGAAGATCTTCAAGAATTTAATGCTGAAAGTTTTGTAGAAGCACTTTTCTAAAAAAAAACTAAGGTGTTAAGTAAAAATACTTGACACCTATATGAGTTTTTGATATTATCTTAATTGTGAGTTGGTGATTACATGGAAGATAGAATAAAAACTTCTATATTATTAGATTACTATAAAGAACTGTTAACTGAAAAGCAGAAGGATATTATGGAGCTTTATTTTAATCAGGATTTATCTTTGTCAGAAATATCAGAACTTACAAATACTAGCAGACAGGCTATATATGATATAATAAAGCGCTGTAATAAGCTACTTATTGATTATGAAGATAAATTGAAGTTAATGAAAAAAAATGACAAAATAAAGAGTGAGAAGGAATTTATCATAAAAAAAATTAATAGACTCCAAGAAGAAAATAATGATAATCAGATAGAAACAGCTTTGCAGGAGTTAAAAGATTATATTAGTGAGTCTATCTAGGAGGTTTAAGATGGCATTTGAAGGATTAGCATCAAAACTTCAAGAAACTTTGAAAAAACTAAAGGGCAAAGGTAAGCTATCTGAAAAAGATATAAAGGAAGCTATGAGAGAGGTTAAATTAGCTTTGCTTGAAGCTGATGTTAACTATAAAATAGTAAAAGATTTTGTGAAAACTGCAAGTGAAAAGTGTCTTGGAAAAGAGGTAATGGAAAGTCTGACACCTGCTCAGCAAGTTATAAAAATAGTTAATGAAGAGTTAAAAGAACTTATGGGAAATACAGAGAGTAAAATTGAATTTTCTCAAAAGGGCATAACTATTATTATGTTAGCAGGTCTTCAAGGTGCAGGTAAAACTACTATGGGCGGTAAATTAGCTCTTCAGCTAAGAAAGAAAAACAAAAAACCTTTGTTAGTTGCTTGTGATATATACAGACCAGCGGCAATAAAGCAACTTCAAGTAGTTGGAAAGCAAATTGATGTTCCAGTATTTTCCATGGGGGATAAGGTGAACCCAGTTGATATTGCTAAGGCAGGAATAGAACATGCACAAAATAATGATTTAAATGTAGTTATAATAGATACAGCAGGAAGACTTCATATAGATGAAAATTTAATGGAAGAACTGGAAAACATTAAGAGCGATGTAACTCCAAATGAGATATTACTTGTTGTTGATTCAATGACTGGTCAGGATGCTGTTAATGTTGCAAAAAGTTTTAATGAAAGACTAGATATTACTGGCGTTGTTCTTACAAAGTTAGATGGAGATACAAGGGGTGGTGCTGCACTATCAATTAAGGCAGTTACTGGTAAGCCTATAAAATTTGTGGGTCTTGGAGAAAAAATGAATGACCTTGAAGTATTTCATCCAGATAGAATGGCTTCAAGAATATTGGGAATGGGAGATGTTTTATCTTTAATTGAGAAAGCTCAAGAAGCTATTGATGAGCAAAAAGCTAAAGAGCTTGGAAGTAAAATGATGAGTTTGGAATTCAATTTAGAGGATTTCAAAGAGTCTATGGCTCAAATTAAAAAAATGGGTCCCATGACTAAACTACTTGAAATGATGCCTGGAGTTAATAGTAAACAGCTTGAAGGAATTGATCTTAGTCAAAGTGAAAAAGATATGGGAAGAATTGAATCTATAATTGATTCAATGACTATAAAGGAAAGAAGAAATCCAGAATTGGTAACTAGTTCTCCATCAAGAAAAAGGAGAATTGCAAAAGGTTCAGGTACGACTGTTCAACAGGTTAATAAACTGTTGAAAGATTTTCAAATGATGAAAAAGATGATGAAACAGATGAAAGGTCAACAGAAAGCTTTAAAAAAAGGTATGTTTGGGAAATTTCCATTCATGTAAATAGATATGTATATTTTTAAGGAGGTGAAACACATGGCAGTAAAAATTAGATTAAGAAGAATGGGTGCAAAAAAAGCTCCGTTTTATAGAGTTGTTGTTGCTGATTCAAGATCTCCAAGAGATGGAAGATTCATTGAGGAAATAGGTTACTACAATCCAGTTTCAGAACCAAAGACTATAAAAATAGATGAAGAAAAAGCTAGTCAATGGATAAAAAATGGTGCACAACCTACAGATGTCGTTAAAAAGCTTTTTGTTAAAGCTGGAATAAGCGAAAAACTTTCTAAATAGTAACCTGGGGGTGTAGTAGATGAAAGATTTACTAGAAGTAATTGCTAAAGCATTAGTTGATAACCCAGAAATGGTTAGTGTTAATGAAATTGTTGGTGAGCAATCAATAATTCTTGAATTGAAAGTAGCTCCAGATGATATGGGAAAAGTGATTGGTAAACAAGGAAGAATAGCAAAAGCTATTAGAACTGTTGTTAAAGCAGCGGCTATTAAGGAAAATAAAAGAGTTGTTGTAGAAATAATTTAGTTACATACTAAGTTTACCCTAAAAGAGTTAGGTTTTCCTAACTCTTTTAAAATATATAAATATAATAAAAGGAGTATGAAGTTTATGGAACAGTTTTTAACTGTAGGTAAAATAATAAATACTCATGGTATTAGAGGAGAAGTAAAGGTAAAACCAACCACTGATGATGTAAATAGATTTAAAAGTTTAAAAGAAGCATATATTGATGAAAAAGAAATCGTAGTTAGTGGATGCAAATTTCAACCAGGAAAGGTTATTCTAAAAATAGAAGGAATAGAATCTATTGAAGAAGCTGAAAGATTAAAAAATAAGCTAATAAAAGTTAAGAGAGAAAAAGCAGTGCAACTTCCTGAAGATACTTATTTTGCTATGGATATTATAGGCTGTGAGGTTTATGAAGAAACAGGAAATAAAATAGGTACAGTAGATGATATAATATATACTGGTAGTAATGATGTATATTGGGTAAAGGGTGAAAATGAGGTTTTAATTCCAGCTCTTAAGGATATTGTACTTAAAATAGATATAAATAACAAAAAAATTATAATAAAACCTTTGGATATATGGCAATGAGAATAGATATTTTAACCCTTTTTCCAGAAATGTTTGAAATCTTTAAACACAGTATAATAGGTAGAGCGGTAGAAAATGATATAATAGATATTAATTCTCACAATATAAGAGATTATTCTATAAGTAAGCATAAAAAAGTAGATGATTATCCTTATGGTGGGGGAGCTGGGATGGTTATGACACCTCAACCAGTGGTTGATTCAATAAAAGCAATGAAAAAAGAGAATAGTGGTAAAGTTATCTTTTTAGGACCTAGAGGTAAAACCTTTAATCAAGATATGGCCAAAGAATTGTCAAAAGAAAAAGAATTAATATTTTTATGTGGACATTATGAAGGAATTGATGAGAGAATATATAAACATGTTGATATGGAAACTTCTCTTGGTGATTTTGTGCTTACAGGAGGAGAAATGGCATGTATTCCTATTATTGATAGTATTTGCAGGTTGATACCCGGGGTACTATCAAATAATGAGAGCTTTATGGAAGAATCCTTTTATGAAGGAGTTTTAGAATATCCACAATATACAAGACCTTCATATTTTGAGAATGAAAGCGTTCCAGAAATTTTGCTCTCAGGACATCATGAAAACATTAGAAAATGGAGAAGAAAGAAATCTCTTTTAATTACACGTGAAAGAAGGCCAGATTTATTTAAAAAGCTAATTTTATCAAAAGAAGATAAAAAGATTTTAAATGATGAAAGATTTTAAGAATTTATTGCTAAAATATCAAATTTATATTGAAGAAAGTATTTATTTGTGGTAAAATAAGCATCGTGCTAGTACGGGCGGTCCTCTGTCTATAAAATACATAGAGAAAGAACGTCAAAAAAATTTCAAGGAGGGAATGCACATGTTAGATATAATAAAAGCGATAGAAGCTGAACAAATTAAAAAAGAACTACCTCAATTCAATGTTGGAGATACAGTTAGAGTTGATGTAAGAATTAAAGAAGGAAACAAAGAAAGAATTCAAGCTTTTGAAGGAACAGTAATTAAGAAACAAAATGGTGGAATAAGAGAAACTTTTACTGTAAGAAGAGTAGCTTATGGTAGTGGTGTTGAAAGAACATTCCCTATAAACTCCCCAATGGTTGAAAAAGTAACTGTTGTAAGAAAAGGTAAAGTTAGAAGAGCTAAATTATTCTACTTAAGAGATAGAGTAGGTAAGGCTGCAAAAGTTAAAGAATTAAGAAGATAGGAAAAATGGGACTTAACAGTCCCTTTTTTTTATATTTAAACCATCGTAAAATTTTTATACAAATTTATAAATTATATAAGGGAGGTTTTGTATAGTATGGCAATCAACTGGTTCCCAGGGCATATGGCAAAAACCCGAAGAGAAATTAAAGAAAATCTTAAATTTGTTGATGCAGTAATAGAGATAAGAGATGCAAGAATTGTTAAATCCAGTAAAAATCCAGATATTGATGATATATGCAAGGATAAACCAAGAATTATTTTATTAAATAAAAGTGATTTAGCAGAGGAAAAAATAACTAAAAAATGGATAGAAACATTATCAAATGACTTTATAAAAGTTACAACAGTAAATAGTATTACTGGTAAAGGATTAAATGGTATTAAACCTTTATTAGATGAGCTTTTAAAGGAAAAGCATGAAAAACTTAAAGCAAAAGGATTAGTTAACATAACTACAAGAGTAATGGTAGTAGGTATACCTAATGTTGGTAAATCATCTTTTATTAATAAAATGGCTAAAAATAATAGAGCAAAAGTTGGAGATAAACCAGGTGTTACGAGAAGTAAGCAATGGATAAAGACTAAAATAGGTATAGAACTTATGGATACTCCAGGAGTATTATGGCCAAAATTTGAAGACGAAGAAGTAGGATTAAATTTAGCTTTTACAGGGGCTATCAAAGATGAAATTATGGATATAGAAACTTTAGCTCTTAGATTAATTGAGAGAGTGCAACAACATTACCCAGAAAGATTACTAGAAAGATATAAATTAGATTCTCTAAGTGATGAAGCACTAGAAAATATGGATAATATAGCCAGAAAAAGAGGAGCTATAATTTCTAGAGGAAATATTGACTATAATAGAGTAGCAGTACTTATATTAGATGAATTTAGAGGTGGTAAGCTTGGATCTATATCCCTTGAAAGGCCATGATAATATATTAGAGATAGATTTTAGTAATATGAAATCTGCAGAGGTAAAAAAATATATTACATCAATATTAAATGATAATGAATGTGATTATAACTTTATTATAGAATTGTTAGAAAAGGATAATAGAAAAACTGTTCAGAAGTTAAGTGAAAATGTACGCAAATATGTGAAAAACAAAGAAAAAGAAATTAATAGAGTAAAGAATATGTATAGATTTGATAGAAAGTTTTTAGCAAATGGATATATTGCTGGAGTTGATGAGGTTGGAAGAGGCCCTCTAGCTGGGCCCATAGTAGCTGCTGCAGTTATTTTAGATTTAGATTATAAAATGGATCAAGAGTTGATACTGCATATTAATGATTCAAAAAAATTATCTTTAAAAATGAGAGAAGAACTTGATTCAATAATTAAACAAAAAGCTATTAGCTATTCTATAGCTGAAATAGACAATAGTGAAATTGATAATAAGGGAATAGCATGGGGAAATAATGAGGTTTTAAAAAAGGCATATGAAGGCTTAATTATAGAACCAAATTTTATTTTATCTGATGGATATGCAATAAAAAATTGCAAGTACAATAATGAATTTGTGATAAAAGGAGATGCTCAAAGTGCAAGTATAGCCTGTGCTTCTATTATAGCTAAGGTTTATAGAGATAATCTTATGAAGGAATATGCAGATATATATCCACAATATGATTTTGACAAAAATGTAGGATATGGTACAAAAAATCATATAGAGGCAATAAAGCAATATGGTTTTAGTCCAATACACAGAAAAAGCTTTTTAAAAAATATATTAAATATATTTTAGCACAAAAGAACTAACTTACAAGTTAGTTCTTTTGTGCTAAAATGCATTCTTAATATGTTCTACTAGATAATCGTTATCATGATGATTAAATATGATTTCTATTACATCAAATCTAAAATTATGTTTATATAGCTTATTTATCATTATGTAAAATTCAGCGGTACGACGCAAGGTAAGTGTTTTTTTAAAGGTTATTGAATCACAAGGTCGTCCATAGGAGTCTGTAAATCTACTTTTCACCTCTACAAAACATATACAATTATTACGAGGAAGAGAAGCTATAATATCTATTTCACCTAGTGTACATCGAAAATTTTTTTTAAGGACTATATATCCTAAGTTCTCTAAATAAGATTTTGCTAGATATTCTCCGTAGTTACCTATCTTTTTATTATAGTGAATCATATAAAACACCCCTAAATTTAAAATAATTATTTTAATTATAGTCAAAAAATAATTATTTATTCAGGAGACACGAAATGTTTACATAAAAATTATTATGTAAATGAAAACAAAATGTAAATAAAAAACACAAAATAAAAAACTTAACATAAAAAATATTATGTAAATTACATTCTAAAGTAAACTAAATAATTTAAAATATGATTATATAAACAATAAATGGCAATAATTTTACTTGAGGTGATTATATGGCATTAAAAATTAATTCTGCAACGTTTACAGGGATAAACGGAACTATTGTTGATGTAGAAATAGATATAGCACAAGGTCTTCCTGCTTTTAATATTGTTGGATTGGGAGATGTTTCAGTAAAAGAGTCAAAAGAAAGAGTTAGGTCAGCAATTATAAATTCAGGTTTTGAGTTTCCAATGGGTAGAATAACTATCAATCTTGCTCCAGCTGATTTTAAAAAAGAAGGTTCATTATTTGATTTACCCATAGCATTGGGAATTTTAATGTTAACTCAACAAGTTAATATGGAGGACAAAGAAAATTTTATTTTTATGGGAGAATTATCATTATTAGGAGAATTAAAAAAAGTTAGAGGTACATTGCCTATTGTAATTGAAGGAATAAATAATAATATTAATCAATTTATTGTGCCAGTAGGTAATGCAGAAGAATGTTCAGTTATTAGTAAAGCTAAAATATATCCCTTTAGTAACTTAAAACAAATAGTGAATTTTATGAAGTATAGAGATTTATTACCTTTTGAAAATTTAAAAACCAAACAGAAAAAACATTTTTCGGATGATTTTAGTGAGGTTATTGGGCAGGAAAGTTGTAAAAGAGCTGTTGAAGTGGCTGCGGTAGGTGGACATAACATTATCTTATATGGTCCACCAGGATGTGGTAAAACTATGATTGCAAAGCGAATTCCTACAATATTGCCTCAGTTAAGCTATGAAGAATCTTTAGAAGTTACAAAGATATATAGTATTTCTGGCAATTTAGAAAATGAAAAAGGATTAATTACAGAAAGACCGTTTAGAAATCCTCATCATACCTGTTCACAGGTATCTTTAGTTGGAGGAGGGAGTAAACTTAAACCTGGTGAAATATCTTTAGCACATAATGGAGTGCTATTTTTAGATGAAATATTAGAATTTAATAAAAAAGTTTTGGAAGTTTTAAGACAGCCTTTAGAGGATAGGGTTATAAAAGTCACAAGAATTAATGGAAGTATTAATTATCCAGCTAATTTTATGCTCGTCGGATCAATGAATCCTTGTCCATGTGGGTTTTATGGTAGTGGAATAAAACAATGCACATGTGCAGAGTATGAAAGAAGAAGATATATTAATAAGATTTCAGGACCTCTTTTAGACAGGATTGATATATTTTCACCTGTAAATGCGTTATCTTATAAACAGATTAATAATAAGAGCAGAGTGGAAACTTCAGAAAATATAAGAAGACGGGTTGAAAAATCAAGACAAATACAGAAAGAAAGATTTTTAAATGAAGGAATCTACTGTAATGCACAAATGAATGAAAGACTTATTAAAAAATATTGCAAACTGAATTCAAAATCGAAAAAGTTTATAGAGAAAATTTACGAAAAATTTAATTTAAGTACCAGGAGTTATAGTAGGATATTAAAAGTTGCCAGAAGTATAGCAGATTTAAATTTTAGAGAAACAATTGGAGAAGACGATGTAATTGAAGCATTACAATACAGAAACTATATAGAACAAAATATTATATGATTTAGGAGCATTACTAAATTATTAACACTGGCTGTGAAGTGATTTTTAACGTGTGGAAAACTGAAATTCTATACCCCTTCCATTATCAAATACAGTATATATCTATGAATTTGTTTTGTTAATTATGAAAGTTTAAAAATAAGTTAGTATATATAAGTTCCAATTAATAAAATTCATTCATAAATTTATTACAAAAACAATATTAGTACCTTGTATATTAAGTTCTCAACTTTCGCACTACGAAAAAGCTAGTTTTTCCTTGATAAAACTAGGTAATGTAGATATAAAATAGTCTAAAAAATCGTTGATTTGAGTTTTTGTAAGCGATAGCTTTTCATATAGTGCAGACT